>JBMCWH010000006.1:0-30634 GCA_048621635.1 Patescibacteria group bacterium | reverse complement strand
TGTTTCCGTCCTTTGAGGTTTTCAATATACATTCGTTTGCAGAAAGAGGCCAGAACCCAAACCCTAAAGAGATCAGTTTCTTTATAATATATTGCATGCCCTCTCCCCATACGCCCTCTCAGAAGCCTCCACGCTCTAACCTAACAGCAACTTACGAACCTGCGAAACCACGCAGCTGATCAAAAATCCATTAAAAAATAGATCTCTGAGCGCTCAGAAAAAACCTTCTTATGCAATTCCTGCATTGTCTGATACTCCAAGTCCTCAAAATCTTCCGGTCGCAAGATCCGTCGAAACAAAAGAAGCTCGATATGCCAAGGATCCCTTAATTTCCGTTTCTTACTGGTCTCTCTTGCTTGCTCTATCTTCCAAGTTTTCCACCTTTCAAAACCCTCACTTTTTATTTCGAAGGCGCTTAAGACTTCGTAAAGTTTATCCAGTACCTGTTCTCCTTTCCCAGCCTTCGTCTTAAACGAAAAAGAAAGATACCTATAACCTCCTTGAAGTGTGTATATATCTCTATGGACAGAATAGGTAAGATCGCCAAGAATAACTAACTTATCCAGTTTCCCTTTTATTTGCGATCTTAAATTAGCAAAATAACTTTCGGTGGTGACGGAGAGGGGGAGCCGTATAGCAATTTCAGCTATATCTAAACCGTCATTAAGCTTAGGAACAGAGATTTTTTTCCTAACAGGCACAAATGCATCTTCCTTCGAAATCTTGGGCAGTTTTTCTGAAAGAGTCAGCACTTCTCTCTTCGTTTCATACATACGCTTAAAAAAGCTTATCAACTCCTCCTTATCCAATTCCAAAATTTCTTCAATCCTCTTCCGCGCCCCCTCCCAACTTTCAGAATAAAGCCTATGCAGTGTTTTAATCAAGCTAACTCGAGCATCTAAATCCTTGAGAAACTCAATATTTAACCTTATCTTCTGATTATCAATATAAGGAAGAAGCTCAGAAACCTTAGGGAGCTCTGGAAAATCCTCCTTAAAAAGAAAATACACAGACAGAGGATGGGTTGTTGCTCTAAAATACGGTATATTGTAGTCGGCAAAGTAGGCGCCTAAACAATGCTCCCAAAGATGAGCTTTGAGATAATTACTCCCTCCAAAAGCATAGAAAAGCGCCTTAACGACATTATTCATTAAATGAATGATATCATAAAAAAATTTCAACCTGGAAAGGGAGTGCATAAAAATTCTCCCCTCCGGGTTGATTTCACGTTCTACCCATCGTTTACCCAAAGATATTCGTACTCACTTTCCTCCGATCCTTCAGGTGAGCCGAGATCCTCAGAAAGATTCTTCCCATCTGCTTCCTCCATACGCCGCAGGTTTCTTCGCGCCTCTCTGCGCAGTTCTCGCGAGCTTTTGCTCCTACTATCTCTGCCTCTCTTTGTCACGCTCCTCACCTCCAACCCCGATTTCTATCGTTCTTCTCTAACTAAACTTACCGCTTTGTCCCTTTCACCCTCCCTTCTTAAAAAGATTTATCCCGGCTTAATCCAAGCATAACTTATATAATCTCGTCAAATCCTGTAAAAAGAACAGAGGTCAAACAGATAAGAACACATAGGTATAGTAGATAAGGATACTTAACCGTATAGCAACAGCCCCCAAAAGCTAAGCTTTTGTAAGATCATTAGCTAAAGGAAAGGGCGCAGGCTAAAGCCTGCTACTATATATTTTTGCAGATCTCGTGGCAAAGCTTGTTAAACCGCATACCCGAAGGATGTTCCCGGTGTGGTATTGCTGCTCTACCTTTTACCAAGTACTCTGCTTGACAGGCAAATAGGGAAGTGCTAGGTTAAACTTGATGGAAAAAGCTACCCTTCCAATAGTACTTGGTGTAACCATCCTTGCTATAGCTACTGCAGGTGCTATTTATGTTTCCAACATTCAAAAATCGATAAAGTTTACTGGACGCGCAGGGACAGAAAAATCAGCTGTTCTTTATATCTGGCCCATAGAAACAAAAACAGCTCCGGGAGAAGAAGCCTCCGTAAATCTTTCACTTACAACTGAAGGAGAAGAAGTAGACAAAACACAAGTACAAATTTCCTGGGACCCCGAAATCGCAAGTTTAAAAGCTATCCAAAATGGGGTAACGTTTAATCTTTATACAAACAAGGAAATTGACAACGAAAAAGGTATTGCATCTGTACAGGCTAAGGGAATTTTCTCAGGAGCAGGAACACTTGCAAAGCTGGTGTTCAGCGGAAAGAAAGTAGGAAGTACTGAAATCAGCATCAGCAACACAGCTTCCAAAATTATAAATAAAACAGAGACAAATATATTACAGGGAGTAAACAACGGAACCCTAGTTGTCGAGTAAGGCAACACAACAACCTACAACCCTCAATAACTTACAAAAAAGTATTTCCAAGCAGTAAAAAAAAAGACCTTCACAAAAACACGAATAATTTCAAAGTATGGAAAAGTGAGGATATAGAAAAAAGATTTGAGTACCTTTCAATCTCTGAATAAATTCTCACTCCTTCTCAAGCGGATGTGTTTCGGAACCAGAGAAAAGAACATAGTCAAAAATAGCAGGCATTGCAGGATCTGTTCTTGTAACATTCAATGTTCTTGTACTTCGGCCAAAAAAGCCAGAGGCAACTACTTCGTAACCTTGGCGAGGAAGTTCGTCTCCTATCCCTTCCACACCTACAGAAGTATCTGCATAGCGGGGAGTTATTCTCACTGCAACCTCAGAACCATCAAAATTATCCAAAGTGACTAAGTATCCATAAGTGATTTCGTTAAATTCTTCCTCAGTATAGGAGACGGTTTCAAAACCATCAGAGCGACCGGCTGAAAGTGATTCGTAAGCATACCGCTCAGTTACCCAGCCATCACCTTCTTCATTTTTTATCACCGCTATTTCCAAAGCAGGGTAGTTGTCCTCACAATTTTCTGAATCACTTGCTGAATTGCACCAGTATATGTTAAGACCCGAACCCTCAAAACCTTCCAACTTCACCTCCGCAACTTCGTCCTTAGTAATCAAACCAGGAAAGACATGGATCAAACTAGTTACGTTGTATTCACAATCAACATCATCTGGATCTTCGTCAACATCCTTAATCTCCTTGGTTGTTCCCAATTCTACAGTTCCTTCCTCTATCTCTCGCAAAGCATCTTCCACACAAGCTTCAGCATAATGCAAAGCCTGGGTAGATTCTTCCGAAAAAGCAGCCTGCTGAATAGTAGAAGAGGAACGTTGGGAAATACCAACACCAACTGTTAATGCCACCGCAGTAATTAACAAAACTACAATTAAGACCTGCCCTTTTTGTGAAGCCCTTTTTCTTAAAGGCATAGTTAGTTTACAAATTTCATCTTAACACCCAATAAAATACCTGTCTATTAGTAAATTTTCCACATACCGCTTTCGGCTCTACTCAAGGCTAGTCTCTACTTATTTACTTATTCCGTATAACTACTGTGGTCTTCAGTTCCACAGGATCAATAGAATAATCTCCGCGAGTTGGAACGTCACTACCAGGCTCCAAGGTTAAATTTATTGTAATTCTGCTTTCTTTGCATGTAAAAACTGACTCAGGATTAGTAAGCCGAACACCAGTTTGTGTATCATCATTAACCAACGGAATCTGATCGCCATCGCCAATCTGCTTGATAGGAATCCTGCTACTAGAACCAAACGTAACCTTCTGGCCCCGGGAATTTCTAAAAACAATAGTAGAACGTGTGCATTCTGTCAACCTAGCAGCATCGCGAATCTCTTGTTCCATAATAGAAAGAGCATAATCACCAGATTGCTTAACTTCTTCCACAATCCGAGCTTTATTCCTTGCCTGCATTATATTAAAAAGTGCCTGAGTAACAACTACGGAAAAAATACCCAAAAAAAGAGCAACAATTAAAATTTCTACTAAGGTAAAACCTGCTGATTCTTCTCGCACGCGCTTTAATAAAGGTAAAGACATATCACCAATAGGTAAAAATAGTATTAAGAGTCACTTTTCTAGTTTGCCCCCGTTCGTCCCAAGAAACAAGCACAGCTGCTCTGCACCGCTCCTCAGTTTGAGAACAAGCAAGAGCAAAAGAGCGCGAATAATAATCTTCAGAACGTGAATAATAATCCGCCAGTTCCTCCGGACCAGAATCAACAATGTTTATCACCCCAAAATCATCTAATTCCACATAACATTTTTGGCTATCACATGAACTCTCAAGATCTTTAAAGCTCTCCCAAGAAATAGAATTTCGGTAATCGCGAAGAAGTTCAAGTTCTTCATTAGCTAACTTTATTGCTCTTACTTTACTTAACCCGTAATCAGAAGCACGCAGCCCAAACATACTTAGCGAAACCAAGGCAACTATTGCAACCATTATCAAAGCAGCAGAAACAACAACCTCCAAAAGAGATTGGCCCTGCTGGTCAGAAAGTAAAAACAGGCAAAACATTATTTAACTTTCCCTCCTTCAGAAACAACAATATCACGACAGTAGGCGGAAGAATCATCTTGGCTTGTACAACTTGCACCGTGTTTGCGAACTACTATTGTCTTGTCCCCAGAAATGCCTCCTACCTCACCACTTATCATTTTGTACCAAATAGTAAGATCTGAATCACCGCCCGGAATAAAAATCTCGCTCTTACCAGCTAAAGAAAATTTGCGAACAACTTCCACATCATCCTCTGGATAATCTTCATCATAAGAACGTACAAACTGATAGTCACTTTCACCTTCTGTAAGTTTCATTCCCCACCAATAACAAGGAACACCACCAACCTCGCGATCAATTCCCGAAACAGCTCTATTTTGCACTGTCCGAATATCTGTCCGCAAACCTTCTGCTGCCCGGCGCAGTTCCTGACGAGAAGAAAAACGGGTAAAAGCAGGAATAGTAAAAACAGTTAAAGTGATAATAATGGCAGAAACGACCATTAACTCAATGAGGGTAAAACCAGAACAATTTCTGTTGTCGAAACAGGCAGTTTTGTGCATTTAAGGACAGGTTATTGTGTAGTTATACGTCACATCAGGATCTTCTTGATAAGGACAGTGGTTACAGTCGCCAGGAGCGTCGTTTCCACTATCATCAAGCTGCATATGGCCGGACAGACAATAACAATCACCGTCATCTCGTACCTGGTATTTATAAGAATAGGTTCCACCCGGATCTGCGGGAAAAGTCTTCAGATAAGTTGGGGTTAGATCATCCAAATTTGTGCTATCTACCGTAACCCAATCAGACGTCCCTGGATCAGGATAAGAATGTTCCTCTGAATAATACATCTCTAAAGCATTACGGATTGTATTCAAATCCGCTGCCCGTTTGCTGTCATTTCCTCTTCTTATAGAATGTATAAAAGCAACACTTCCCAGCGACAGCAAAATTCCCATTATCGCCATTGCAAGCAAAAGTTCAATTAAAGTAAAACCTCTAGATTGTTCAGATTGTTTCCAAGTTATCATTGCCAAGAACACCTCCTCTCAGAAAAAAGCAAGCCAACGGGAAAATAAGCTGCTAAAAAGGTTACCAAAAAAGAGAACTGCTAAAAAACTGCTAATTAAAAAAGGGCCGAAAACAATAGTATCTTTCAAATTTTTGTACCCAACTAAGACCAAGATAACAGAAATTAAGCCACCGAACAAGAAGGAAAGCAGTGCAGAGACCAAAGTTAAGGGCCAACCTAAAACAAGACCTATTGAAAAAGCCAATTTGGCATCGCCGCCACCCATTGCTTTCCCCCCCGAAAGTTTAAACAGCAGAGCAAAAAAGGCAGCAAAGCAAAACCCGCACAGCAAACGGAGTAATAAAGTCCCATCAATAGGGTAAGGAAGAGCAAAAAGATAAAATATTAGCTGAAAGAAGAACACAAACCCGGCCAGGCTGAAAGTCAATGAGTTGGGAAGAAGCCCGTATTCTAAATCAGTAAAAAATAATACCACGCAAAGAGAAAATACTACCAGATAGTAAGATAGCAGTAAAAGCGCAACAGGCAAAGAGTATGTATTAAGCAGGCCAGGATAATAAAAAAAATACCAATACACAAATAAAAAACCACTTCCAGCTAAAAATTCAACTAAAGGGAGACGCCAAGATATTTTTTTATCACAATACCGACATTTCCCTTTCAAAATGAAAAAACTTAGAACAGGGACAAGATCATACCAGGGTAGGGGAGTACCGCAAGATTCACAGTAAGACCTCCCAAAAACAGACGCTTCTCGCACAGACCGATCAACAAGCACATTTAAGAATGAACCTACCGCAATTCCAAACAAAAACGAAAATATTAAACCAGTCAACATCATAAAAAGCCCCACAAAAATCACTACCGGGCTGTTGGCCTACAACAAAGACCACGCCCGGCTAGTGTAATCATTAGCAAACAGTTGCTACCTTTAAGATTATTGCGAACAATCTGGTACACAGAAATAATCTGCCGAACCCGCATCACCACAGGCAAGCGTATCGTCACAACAGGCTTGATTACCCATTTGCGAAGATTCCGGCTCAAAACAGACATGAAGAGCGTCCTCATTTCCCGTAGCATCTTCCTCGCTAAGAATAAGTTTTTCCTCTGAAATCGGGCTCGTTTCGTGAAACCGTTCCCGCAACTCGCCGGTATCCTGCAAAAGTCCTCCGTAATCAGACCAATTCGTAGAATCTAATTTTTCCCATTGAGGAGCTGAACCTACAGTATCATCCCATGGGTATTCTTCATTATAAGCGTAATACCTTTCCGCTGCCGACATAAAGTCACGCGCAGCTTTCAAGGTTTCCGTATCTCGCCCTCGCCTTATCTGCTCCAAAGGATCAACTGCAGCAAGAAGAGCCACAGCCAAAATACCAATAATAACAATAACAATCAACAACTCGATTAGGGTAAAACCTTGTTCAGTAGTTCTTAACTTTTTTTGCACTTTAAATTTTCACCTCCTTCCAAAAACAATAGTAACATAGTAACCATACAATTGTACTTATTAAAACATACTGGTCAAATTGTAAATAGGCATAATTATAGAAATAATCATAAACCCAACCCCGACTCCTAAAATCAGCATAATAATAGGTTCTAGCGCAGTGGTAAGATTATCAATCGTATGGTTTGCTTCTCCTTCAAAGTAAAGGGCTAATTTGTTCAAAACTTCCCCCAGCTCACCGCTTTCCTCTCCAACCATCACCATACGAGCAACAATTGAAGGAAAAACTTTAGAAGTATGCAATGGATCAGCCAAGGCTTCTCCCCGCTCAACCTGATTGCGCGCTTCCACAAGGGCTTCCTTGAACAAGAGATTTCCGGAAGAGTCAGCGGCAATATCCAAAGCATCCAAAATAGGAACACCGCTAACTAATAAAAGCGATAAAGTACGGGTGATCTCAACCAAAGTTAACCGCTTGACCAATAAACCAAAAATAGGCAATTTCAAGGAAACTTCTGCCCAAAGCCTCTGACCTCGTTCTGTGGCTAGCAAACTTTTAACACCGAGAAACCCACCAATACCCATGATTGGCACCAACCACCAGAAAGTGACAAGAAAATCAGAAAGAGAAAGGAAGAGCTGAGTTACCAGCGGCAAGCTAGCGTCAAAAGAAGAATACATATCTTTCAACTTGGGCAAGACAAAGATCAAAAGCAACCCACCAACCAAAAACATAGCCCCAAGAATAATTGCTGGGTAAAACAAAGCACCTTTAACATCACGCTTAAGCTGCGCCCTTTTCTCTAAGTTAGTAGCTAACCGCTCAAGAACTTTCTGCAAAGCACCAGAGGCTTCTGCAGCGGATATAAGCGCAGTGTAGGTTTCTGGAAAAACATCAGGATGTTCAGCCATAGCATCAGACAACGGACTACCTCCTTCTACCCGAACCAAAATTTTACGCAAAACCTCACCAAAAGGGGATTCGCCAGCTTGTTCAGCAAGAATATCTAACGCTTGAGTAAGCGGAAGGCCGGACCCGACCATAGTCGCTAGCTGGCGGGTAAAAGTAACCCGATCTTTTGTACTCACACCCTTAAAGGCATTTGTCAACTTACTTAGGACAAAGCCTTTTCTCTGCTCGCGAAGCGTTATAACTGTAAAACCTTGCTCACGTAACACATCTACAGCACGGGACTTGGTGCTTGCTTCCACATTTCCAGTACGCGTTTTACCTTGTTGATCCTTAACTGTGTATCTAAAAGTAGCCATAATAACACCCTAGTGCAGTAAGCGTGAAAATTCTTGAGGGCGTAAAGCCACCCGCCGCGCGACATCTCTTTCCACAACTCCCTCTCGAACCAACCTTGCTAGCGCACGCTCCAAAGAAACCATTCCTTGCTCTGAAGAAGTAGTAATTACATTATCAAGCTGATGCCGTTCACCCTCTCGAATAAGATTCCTCACTGCAGGGGTAACTAAAAGAATTTCGCAAACAGGAACAAGACCACCTTCAATAGAAGGAATTAAACGTTGGGCAATAACTGCCTCTAAACTAGCCGCCAGTTGAGACGCAATCTGATCCTGGCGCTCATCAGGAAAAGCATCGATAATACGATCGACAGTCTGCGAAGCAGAATTAGTGTGTAGAGTAGAGAAAACAAGATGCCCTGTTTCTGCCATAGTTACAGCTGAAGAAATTGTGGCTGTATCCCGCATTTCACCGACAAAAATAACGTCAGGATCCTCTCGCAAAACATTACGCAAACCCACATTCCAGGAAAGTGTATCCCTGCCCACCTCTCGCTGAGCAATCAAGGCCTGACGATGAGGAAAAACATATTCAACAGGGTCTTCTACAGTAATAATATGTGCGGCTCTTGAACGGGATATTTCATCAATAATAGAAGCAATACTTGTAGATTTACCACAGCCGGCTGGGCCAGTAAAAATTACAAAACCCTGTGGTAATTCCGTTAAAGTGTGGAAAAAAGAGGGTAAATTGAGCTCATCAATACTAGGAACTCTCAAGGGTATTCGCCGTAAAGCAGCTGCCAGGTTCCCACGGGTATGGAAGGCATTTACACGGAACCGCGCTCCTTTCTCAACACCATCCCCAGTATACGAAAAGGCAAAATCAACTTCTTTATTTATTAACAACTGTTCCTTCTGTTCGTCATCAACCATAGCGAAAATTAATTCCTGCACATCTTCCTCAGCAAGAGGGTTGCTACCAGAAAGAGGAACAAGCTCTCCAGAAACGCGCAAAGTAGGCGGGGCATCTACAGTCAGATGAAGATCAGAAGCTCCTTCACGGACAGTTTTTTCAAGAAATTTTTTTAGACGTTGATTCATGGCAGGTTATCTTACTTCCAGAGTATACAGCAAAAATCAAAAAATTGCCAACACCAAAAAGCGGGAAAGTTCTTTCCCACACTGAGCGGAGTTTAGAATGGCGGCAAAAATGCAAAACCCTATTCAGTATTCCCAATTTACAGCAATTAGCTATACTAGATATCTGCAGTCACGCGCATTACTTCTTCCATTGTTGTCAAACCCTGCAATGCTTTAAGATAACCATCCTGCGTCAATGTAACCATACCTTCTTGCACAGCTAATTCATGCAGTTCTTGAGCAGGTCTCTGTTCCAAAATTAAATGCGCAATCTTATCTGAATTAGTAAGCACTTCAAAAATACCAGTACGCCCTTTGTAACCAGTTCCCCCACATCCTTCACACCCTTCCCCTTTATACATAATTATGTCACCATTCTCGTTAGTATCAGGGCTATCAGGAAACAAATCTCCCAAAGTCTGTTTCATTTCTTCCAACACCTCCTCAGGAACGGGAACAGCTTTTTTACAATCCTCGTGAACAGTACGGACAAGGCGCTGGGCAATTACAACATTAATAGTAGATACAAGCAAGTAAGGCTCAGCCCCCATCTCCATAAGGCGAGGGGGAGCACCCGCTGCAGAATTGGTATGTAGAGTAGAAAAAACTTGGTGACCGGTTAACGCAGCGTGAACAGCTAGTTCTGCAGTTTCCTCATCCCTAATCTCTCCGACCATAATTATATCCGGATCCTGTCGTAAGATGGATCGAAGACCAGAAGCAAAAGTTAAGTCCACATCGCGATTAACTTGTATCTGGGTTACTCCTGGAAGCTGAATTTCCACCGGATCTTCCAAAGTAATTATATTTACCCCCACCTTATTTACTCGCGTAAGCATGGAAGCAAGTGTGAATGTCTTACCGCTGCCGGTAGGACCAGTAACCAAGGCAATTCCCTCCGGTATCTTCAATGTCTCACGAATCCTCCGCAAGGAAACTCCACTAAGACCTAACTCGGGAAGATCCAGCACGTTACCCCCTTCCTCCAACAACCGGATGACAACTTTTTCTCCAAAAATAGTGGGGACAATAGAAATACGTAAATCCACACGCTTATCACCAATCTCAAGTTTAAACCTACCGTCCTGTGGCCGACGGCGCTCGTCAAGCTTCAACCGGGCAAGAATCTTAATCCTGGCAACAACTGAAGAGTGAATGCTCCGGGGTAAGGGGAATTTCTCTCCTAATACCCCATCTACGCGGTAGCGCACTCTTGTTTCTTCTTCTCCGGGTTCAATATGAATATCGCTGGCACCTACTTTAACAGCATAACCCAAAAGATGCTCCACTATATCCGAAACCGGTGCCTCTCGTAGGTAACCGTCTCCGCCTTCCAATTCTTCCGTAGGCTCCTCTATTTTTGTAGTGGGAACTGCGGCCTCCACTGCCTCAGAAATTTCCGCTTCAACCTTTTCCTCACCGTAAAAACGCTCCAAAGCTTGTGTTAGCTCTCCTTCTTCTGCTAAACAAGGCTGAACTTCCATCCCCGTCGCTTTTTCCAGCAATTCCACTGCAGGCAAATTTAGTGGATCTACCATGGCTACCTTTAACGTACCCCCAGAAATCTCAAAAGGGATTGCTTTGTAATTCCTAACAGTTGCTTCTGGAATTAGAGATATAATGTCTTGAGGAATAGATTCCCCTGCAAGCGAAACAAAGGGGACATCCAAATATTCTGCCCGCGCTTCTGCCAGATCCTTTTCTGATACCCAACCTTTTTCTTGCAAAACCTCTTCCGGACTTTTGTCCGTGTTCAAAACTTCAAAATTGAGCTCCTCATGTTGCTTTGCTGTTATCAAATCCTTAGCCAAAAGAATATCTCCCAGGGCAGTCTTTTTCTCCTCCTGAGAATTAGTAGAACTATTATTAGAAGAGCTGGCAGTATTCTTAAATTCAGGCATTACGGAATCAATGTAAATGTACCAAACCATTAACTTTTTGACAAGAGACTGCAGATACACGGGAAAAAGATCGCAAATGATAAAAGCAGTACGCAGAAAGTGAAAAGAACTGCTGTTGCTTGACAATTACCTTTATATATTGAGACCATTAACATAGCATGGAAAACCCCCATACTTATCTCATAACGGGTGGAAACAAACAGGAGAGAACTGCCCAGGCAAAGGAATTTCTCTTAGGAAAAGATACTTCTCCGGACAACATCATAATTGAAAAAGGGGAGAAGAGAACTATTGGAATTGATCAGATCAGGGAACTTATAAAAAGAATTTCTCTAAAACCACACCAAGAAAAAAGAAAAACAGCTCTAATACTAGAAGCTCAGCATCTTACCCAGGAAGCACAAAACGCCCTGCTAAAAACACTGGAAGAACCGCCAGCTCACAGCACTCTAGTGTTAACAGCCCCACACCCTACCAACCTCCTTACTACTGTGGTTTCCAGGTGTGTAAGGAAAAGATTACCTCCGCAGCTAGAAATTGATCCTAAAAGCAAAGAATTCCAAGAAGCAGAAAAAACTTTCAAAAACTTAGTAGGGGAGAGTAGGGGCGAGCGTCTTGCTTGGCTGGATAAAAACAAAAAAGAACTAAAAAGTAGGGAAACTGCCCGCCACATGCTGAATTGCTGGCTTTATATCTTAAAAAAAGAGCTTAGAAACAAGGAAATTTCAACGGAAAAAAAATTGCAAATTAAAAATTGGACACAAAAAGGACTCAATCTCTCCAAACTACTCAAAGAGACTAGCTTGTCAGCAAAACTAGCAATGCAATATTTCCTAACCCTAATTCCTCCCAAAGAAGAGATAGTTGATTAGTTTGTGTGTTAATCCAAAAAATGACTAACTGATTAATGGAAACTTGAAAGTAGATAGCAAACAAGCTACGGATAATCGAAGTATAAATTGTTTTCACAACAAGAAGTTGCACACTGTACCCATAATGCGGATGAAAGGAGACAGAAATTTTTCTTTCCCCCGCTTAAAAAAATTACTTAAAAATGGTATAATAAATGGTGTTAAAATGTTTAGGGAAGAGGAAGCCTTGGAAATTTGCCAAGAGCTCATTGAAAACGAAAATTTAAACACTAAGCTTTGGAAAGCGCGACCAGGCCCGGACAGGGTTCTTTTTTATTACTCTGGGGAAGATATTTCCTCCAAAAGGAGTATAAAAAAGGAACTTCACGAAATTTTCCAAAAGGAAATTGAGTTCCGCCCGGTAAAACCACGCGATAAGGCCAAAGAAATTGGCGGGTTGGGCAAGTGTGGTAAACCTCTTTGCTGTGCTAGATGGTTAGACACTTATCCTGAAGAAGCAAAGATAACGGAAAATATGGAGCTAGAAAACGTACCTGAAGAGTATTGCGGCCTTTGCGGCCGTTCATTATGTTGTCTAATGTTTGATAGAGAAGGATGGACTGAAAAAGAAACTACCCAGGAAAAAGAACTACCAAAGAAAAAGAGCAAGAAGGACAAAGATACAAAAGAAAAAAAACCTACGCAAAAAAAGAAACGTATAAGGAGATTAAAAGTTTAAAAAATGGCTACGCAACAATACAGTGCAGAGGAAATAAAAGTTCTCGAAGGTCTAGAGCCGGTACGCAAACGGCCGGGGATGTATATTGGCTCCACTGATGAGGAAGGGCTCCACCACCTGGCCACCGAGGTAGTCAACAACTCCGTTGACGAAGCACTTTCTGGTTATTGCAACTATATTGAAGTTATTCTTAAAGAGGACAATTCGGTCACAGTCACGGACAATGCCCGCGGTATTCCTGTGGACGTTAAAAAGGAATACGGCAAATCTGCCCTAGAACTTATTATGACCAAACTGCACACCGGTGCTAAATTTGGGGAAGACAGTTACAAAATATCAGGAGGTCTTCATGGTGTGGGACTTTCTGTAGTTAATGCCCTCTCCGAATGGATGACTGTAGAAGTGTTTAAAAATGGAAAAAAATACGTCCAAAAATATGAACAGGGGGACCCTGTCACCGAGGTAGAAGAAAAGGAAAGCAACAAAGAGGAAATCGTTAACCTACCAGGTGAGAGAGAAGGGGAGGAAGAAATTGAAAAACAGACAGGAACAAAAATTACTTTTCTCCCCGACAAAGGAATATTTGACGTAACAGATTTTTCTTTTGCCAAACTAAGAGACCAGCTCAAGGAATACGCTTACCTAACCCCCGGGCTAACCATTAAAATCCAAGATTTACGCAAGG
Source organism: Patescibacteria group bacterium (assembly GCA_048621635.1). Taxonomy (GTDB): domain Bacteria; phylum Patescibacteriota; class WWE3; order JAUXAW01; family JAYEID01; genus JBMCWH01. Next base: position 17,160 of record JBMCWH010000006.1, on the reverse strand, counting down.
ATAGAGAGAACCAGGCTACCTTTTACTTCGAAGGCGGACTACGTTCTATGATTAAAAATATAAACCGGGATAAAACAGCCATCATCGACCCCATTAGCAATCGTTCAGAAAGGGAGGGGATAATTGTCGAATTCGCAATTCAATGGGTAGATGGATTAGCCAAGAACCTTGTCTGTTTCGCTAACAATATCAAAAACCCAGGAGGTGGAACACATTTATCCGGCTTCAAAGCAGGCTTAACCAGATCAGTAAACGACTATGCTAAAGAGGAAAAGCTTCTGGAAAAGGGAATGGATAGCCTTACAGGGGAAGATATCCGCGAAGGTCTAACTGCAATCATTTCCATCAAGATGAATGCTGACAAAATTCAATTCGAAGGGCAGACAAAAGTAAAGCTTGGGAATAGGGAAATTAGGCCAATTGTATCTAAAGCCACAAGAGAATTTATGGAGACGTACCTAGAAGAGCACCCCCGCATAGCTAAAAAAATAGTAGAAAAAGCTGTACTTGCTTCTCGCGCACGACTAGCGGCACGCAAAGCACGGGAAACAGTAATTCGTAAAGGAGCATTACAAGGAGCAAGTCTACCCGGTAAGCTAGCAGACTGTCAGGAAACCGACCCCGAAAAAGCCGAATTGTTTATTGTCGAAGGTGATTCTGCAGGGGGGAGTGCTAAGCAGGGACGAGATAGGAAATCTCAAGCTATCCTTCCTCTTAGAGGAAAAATCCTCAATGCAGAGAAAGCCCGTCTGGACCGTATTTTAAAGAATAATGAATTTAAAAATCTAATTACCGCTATGGGAACAGGAATTGGCGAAACATTTGACCCGGAAAATAATCGCTATGGGAAGCTAATTATCATGTGTGACGCAGATGTGGATGGAAAACATATTGAAACTTTACTACTCACCTTCTTCTTTCGCTATACACCAGAACTAATTGAAAATGGTAATGTATATATGGCCCAACCACCTCTTTATAAAATGAAAGCAGGACAAGAAGAGCGTTGGGTATACACAGATAGAGAACGGGCCGAACTAGAAAAAGAATGGGCAGATAGAAAAATAAACATCCAAAGATACAAAGGTTTGGGAGAAATGAACCCTGAGCAACTATGGGAAACAACTATGAGTCCGGAAACAAGAATTCTAAAACAAGTCCAAATTGAAGATGCTCAGAAAGCAGATGCTGTTTTCTCAACTTTGATGGGCTCGGAAGTAGCACCAAGAAAGAGATTTATACAAAGCCGGGCCGGTCAAGCAGAGCTGGATATTTAATATTCGATTGTTTTCGATTGTTCGATTGTCCAATAGCTATCTAGTGTCATTCCGGCTTCTCGACGCTCCGTAGCTTACAAGCGAAGAGGGTTGACCCGCTCTGCGATGGACCCGAACTTTTGTGAAATCAAAATGACACTATCTGAATGAAACCGGGCATAGTAGTGACTGATTTAACATTTAAATGATTAAATAAAATGAGCGAAAAAGAAATACAAAAATCGCCGGAAGGCGAAACAATCAAAGAAGCACAAATTGTAGATGAGATGCAAGATTCTTATCTTGATTACGCTTTGAGTGTAATTGCGTCACGAGCTTTACCTGATATAAGAGACGGACTTAAACCGGTGCAAAGAAGAATTATCTACGCTATGTTTGAACAGCGCATCCGTTCCAGCGATCGCTACCAAAAAAGTGCTGCTGTTGTTGGGGAAGTACTAAAAAAATATCACCCCCATGGAGACAGCCCAGTATACGATGCCTTAGTAAGAATGGCGCAGGATTTCTCTTACCGCTACCCACTTGTTGACGGGCAGGGTAACTTTGGTTCTCTGGATGGAGACTCTGCTGCAGCTATGCGGTACACAGAATGCCGACTCACACCTATTGCCGAAGAGTTGCTGAAAGATATCGACAAAGAAACTGTCCCTTTCATTCCCAACTATTCAGACAGCGACACAGAACCAAAAATTCTCCCCGGCTTATTACCCAACATTCTTCTTAACGGCGCCTCCGGAATTGCTGTGGGTATGGCTACTAACATTCCTCCCCATAACCTTTCAGAAGTTGTAGATGCGTTGAATTACATGATCGGGGAAATAAAAATTCAAAAACACCCCGAAGAGAAAGAGGAAAAAGAAGAAAACGAAGACGAACTAATAAGTACGAAGGATAGCTTCATCCCTTTCGATATTGACAGTGATGCTAGTGTAGAAGATTTAATGGAATATATAAAAGGTCCCGATTTTCCTACGGGAGGAGAAATTTATAACAAAGAAGAAATAATAAGAGCATACGCAACAGGAAAGGGGAGAGTCGTAACCAGAGCCAAAACTGAAATTGAGGATATCGGTAATGGGAAATATGCTATAGTCGCTACAGAAATACCTTACCAAGTCAACAAAGCAAGATTAATAACCCAAATTGCTAATTTAGCTAAAAATGATACTATCGAAGACATAACAGCTCTTCGTGATGAATCAGACAGAGAAGGACTTCGAATAGTTGTTGAAACAAAACAAGGTAGCAACCCCAATAAGATCCTTAACCAACTTTTCAAGCGTAGCCAACTACAAACAGCGTACAACGCCAATATGGTTGGTTTGCTGGACAAAGAACCTAAAGTCCTAACCCTAAAACTAATTCTTGAAGAAATTTTAAAGTGGCGCAAAGCAATAATCGTCAGAAGAACTCGCTATTCACTGAGACAGGCAAGAGAAAGAGAGCATATCTTACTTGGTCTAAAAATAGCTTTGGACCACCTAGATGCGGTAATCGAAACTATCAGAGAAAGCGCAGATGCAAACACAGCAAAAGAAAACTTAATTGAAAAATTTGAACTATCCGAAATCCAGGCCCAAGCAATTTTGGACATGCAGCTAAGAAGATTAGCACGCATGGAAAGAGAAAAAGTTGAACAAGAATTAGCAGAAACAGTAGAGGAAATCAAAGGCTACTTAAAGCTTCTTGGTGATCCTATTGCTATTATGTCTCAGATTCGTAAAGAATTTGGGGAACTAAAGGAAAAATACGGAGATGAACGACGCACAGTTGTACATCCTGGAAAACCAGGTGAATTTGCAGAAGAAGACCTAACCCAAAAAGAAGATATTCTAATCACCCTAACAGAAGATGGCTATATCAAAAGAGTTAACCCCCAAACATTCCGCTCACAACACCGGGGAGGTAAGGGTGTAATCGGAATGAAAACCAAGGAAGATGACACAGTTTTTAAATTAATCTCTGCCACTACTTTAGATACCATTCTCTTCTTCACAGCAAAAGGAAAAGTATTACAAACACGTGGTTTCGAAATTCCGGAAGGAAGAAGAACATCACGCGGAAAAGCACTTGTGAATGTACTGAATCTTTCCCCCGAAGAAGAAGTGGTTGCTGTAATTGCCTTGGGCAAAGAAGAAACACAAAATAACCTCCTGTTTGCTACAGAAAAGGGAACTGTAAAAAAATCAGCTTTGGACGAATACGAAAATATTCGCAGCGGGGGAATCACTGCAATCAAGATTAAAGAAGGAGACCGCTTAGCACAAGTGACTACCACGTCAGGAAACGACCAGGTAATGCTTATCACCAAACAAGGTAAATCAATACGCTTCAACGAAAGTGAAACTCGCCAAATGGGAAGAGTTACCTCCGGAGTAAAAGGAATTAAGCTGGCTGAAGATGATCAGGTAGTAGCCATGAATATAATTACAGAAGAGCAAAAGAAAGATACCTTACTCACTGTAAGCCGAAACGGTTACGGTAAGAAAACCGCCTTGGAGGAATACTCTGTCCAAGGTAGAGGGGGGAAAGGAATCATTGCTATGAAAATTACTGAAAAAACAGGACCGCTTGCTGACGCGCGATTATTGAATGAAGAGCAAAAAGATTTGTTTTTAATTTCTAAGGAGGGGCAAGTAATCCGCCTAAATCCGCAAGACATTTCCACTCTTGGTAGAGCAACACAGGGAGTAAAAGTTATGCGCCTAGATGAGAACGACGCCGTAGCAGCACTTGCTTTTCCCGAGTAAACCACCTTTTCCTACGCATTACCACTGTGAGCTTCCTCAAAAACCTTTTTCAACCGGCGATCTGTAACGTGAGTATAAATCTGCGTAGTAGCAATGTTTTTGTGTCCGAGAAGTTCCTGAACTTCTCTTATATCCGCCCCTCCCCTTAAAAGATCGGTAGCCAAACTATGTCTTAACGTATGCGGTGTAGCATCTTTAGAAAGGCCTGCTTTCCGTCCATATTTCTTAACCAATCTTTGCACACTACGAGCAGAAAGACGCCATCCTTCACCATTTTTTTGCGCAGATTCTTCAGGAGTGGGACCACGGTAACGAATAAACAAAGGAATATAATCATCCTCCCGTGTAACCAAATATTCCTGCAAAGATTTTGTGGCCCGCTCACTTATAAAAACCACACGCACTCGCCCTCCTTTACCTTTTACAGAAATTTCTCGCGTTTTGAAATTTATTTGCTCACGATTCAAAGCCACCAACTCACTCACTCGCAAACCAGTAGAAAAAAGTAGCTCTAAAATAGCTTTATCCCGTTTACCAAGTTTACTTTTAGTGTTGGGAGCAGAAAAAAGGTCCTTTAATTCATCGATTTCCAATACAGAAATTTGCCTTTCTGAAATTTTACCTAAAGAGACTTTTTCTGGAGGCATTACATTTAGTTCACGTTGGACTACCAGGTATCTTAGAAAGCCTCTAAGAGCTATTAAATGGTAATTACGGGTTTTAGCCGCTAGTTTATCACCTTTTTCATCTCGATAATCGTAAAGCTTGATCTGGTAGTTTCGAACTAGAGTAGGGGAGACGCCATCAATTTGATCCACATCCATCCATTCCAAAAAACGGTTCAAGTAATGGGAGTAGGTATCCAAAGTATTTTCTGAATAATTTTTTTCCAGTTTCAAATAATTTAAATACTGGTCAATTAAATCTTCTATTTTTTTCATATTTTTTTATTTCTGCTTTCTAACGAGTTATTCATATTTATTTTAACTAGGGGAGGGGAAAAGAGCAAAATGGTAAACGTCGCACAATGTACCTTAGACGACGTTTGTATGAGTATAACACATTAACAATAAAGCTACAAACACAGGGAAACATTAACAAACACTAAAAAACAATGCTTAGACGCATGCTAACAAACAACAAGCAATCGCCTGTTTAAAGCCGAGTTATAGCAAGCAGTCAGTAAAACAAAAATTCCAAGACATTGCAAGATAAAAATTAAAAAAAGGAAAGGAAAATAATAAGAGGCGAAGAAGGAAAAAAAGTTAAAAGAAAATAACAAAAAAATCTTAATTGCTATCTTACATTTAATAATTTTTTTACAATTTTTTACCTATTTTTTTGTAAAAAATAGGAAAGAGAACACCCCTCACTTATCAACAATTAATAACACTATGAGACACAGAAATATTTTTATAAGACGTTTGTAACTATAGGGTTATCTTTTAGCACACCACTGCACAAACTGATAACTCCCCTACTCGGCCCCCGGTAGGCAGTTTTTACATTTAACCAAGAAACTTAAAAATACCAACAAAAAACGCGGTTGTTATCAAAACATACTCAAGAAGTATTTTTTTATTAAGACGGTGTTGAACATAATCTCGGCCAATTCCTAAAAAAGCATAAAAAACAACTGCCAACCCCAAAGCACGCGAGAAATCTTCTAAGGGTAAAAAACCTAGAGCAAAGCAGATTTCCACCATCTGGAGAGACAAAACTAAAGCAGCACGATACTGAAACCCAAAATCCCTCCCCTCCCCTACTCTCATACCTGAAAAGAATAGCAATCCTAAGAAAGAACTAACTAAAAAACAAAAAACTATCTGCATCCACAATACAGAAAACACCTTAAACAGTAAATTAAAGTTAAAAAAGGAAATAACCACAACAGTAAAAAATAAACCAGCCTTTGCAGGCCTTAGAAGAGGGATTTTTCCCCGCCGCATCACCACAAAAAATATATTTAAAGATAAGAGCAACAGATAAAAGACAACAGTAACCATTCCAACGTAAACTAGCCTGAAAGGTAAAGAAAGGTAAGGGTAAAAATAACGAACAAATGATGTACTCAAAACAAAGAGGAGGGGTAATAAAAGCAGTATATTAAAACCTTCCTTAACCTCTCTCAACATTAAAAATGAGAAAAGAAAAATTACAGTGGAAAAAGAAACAATCCCCGCAAGCACAAAACAGGATGGAAGTAGGAAAATAAGATAAGAACCTAATCCAAAAAGCAAAGAAAAGATAATAAACTGCTCTCTCTTCTCTAAGCTAGTCCAAATATCTTTTAGGCTAGGAAGGTTTACAATTGGTGAGAATTTTTTCAACATCGGAGCAATTTTCTAGGGCAGCAATCAATTGATTAACAGTGTCTCTATCCTCTCCAGGATCAACTTCAAACTGAACTTCTCCTTTTTCAAAAATGTAACTAGTAGCCCCTGCATCAGCCAAAGAACCACCATTGTTTTCAAAAATCTGTCTTAACTCGCTTACAGTACGATTTCGGTTATCAGTTTCAACCGAAAGTAAAAAGGCTACTCCCGCAGGCCCATAACCCTCTACCACTTGCGCCGTACTACCAGAAGTCCCACCACTTATACCCCGCTCAACAGCTTTTTCAATATTCTCATTGGGCATATTGGCTTCTTTCGCTTCTTCTATAGCGGAACGGAGGGTAGGATTGAATTCGGGGTCCCCCCTACCTTCACGGGCAGCAGCTGTAATCCTCTTTGCCAGCTTGGAGAAAAGCTTCCCCCGCCGAGAATCCTTACGATTCTTCTTGTGTTTTATATTATCCCAATGAGAATGACCTGACATAATGTATTATATTTTACCGCAAATCTTCCTCTTCTGCAGCCCGCTTCTCAGAAGGCCTACCCGCACCTTCCTGAACATCTCCGTTATCTTCCTCCCCTGCAGACTTACTTTCATCGTCTTCTTCACTCGTAGAGTGCATCTCTTCCACAGACTCTGTGTCTTTCTCCTTTTCTTCCTTTTTTCCCTCATTTTCTTCATCTTTGATTACTTTCTCAACCGCAGCAAAAGGGGCTTGTTTATTCTCCTGGGGAATCAGCACCTGCACCTCATCTCCTTCTTCTCCATCCCAATAATTCACTGCCGCCGGCAAAACTTCGTAAGAGCCATGCGCAGTAACCACACACCATTCTCCCTCTTTTTTAGCCAATATCCCAGCAACATTTTCTCGTTTAACCCGATCGACTTGCTTAAATATACTTTTCCCATTTTTCTCAATACGTTTCAGTTTATCTCCATACACTAATTTGGACTTGGATGCATAATTTTCAGGAACAGGATATTCTTTTTCTTCTTCAGTTATAACCTGATGCCCATCAAAGATACCAAATTCTCCTGCCAAGTCTCGTGAAGAAGGAGCAAGATCTTCCTCCAAGTCACGCAAAAGTTTTTTTGCTAACTTAATACTAGAAGTGGCAGCATTTAAAGCCTGGTGTATGTTCTGAGTTTTATTTTTCAAATTTTTCTCACTCATGACCAGTATTCGCACCTCCTTCCGAATTACGTGCTTCCTCAGCTTTAGACATACCCAGGTCAAAGCGAGTATTATTCCATTTAGCGACTGCCTTCTCCACTTTTTCGCGCGAACGCCCGTACTTTTTCCTGCTCAGTTCCAAAACTTCATCAGCTGTACCTTCCCTATCAAAAACAGGAGGAAGCGACACAGCAGAAAAAGGTTGCGAGCTCATCCCATCAATCATAAGTTCCAAATAAACATGATACCTTTCTAAACCAATTATATCTTCCGCTGTAAAAACGGGGGCAAACTCATTAGCTAAAACCTCCGCATCTTGTGAACCTAAAGTGAAAGAAATAATTGTACCTACGTTCCCAAAAACAGCATCGCACATCTCCTCAGGAAGCTGATCCACATACTGATGAGTCAGGTTTAGACAAAGATGGTACTTCCGCGCTTCCGAAAGTATGTTAGCAAAAGCACCGGAAGCAAAATTTTGAAACTCATCTACATAAAGAAGAAAGTTCTTCCTTTCCTCCTCAGGTAATTCAACACGTCGCATAGCTTCATACTGCATCCGAGAAACAAACATAGATCCTAAAATAGAGGAGTCGTCCACACCAATCTTACCCTTGGAAAGATTAACAAAAAGAATCTTTCCCTCATTCATAACCTCGTAAAAATCAATACTTGAATGTGCTTGACCCACAATGTTCCGTATAATAGGAGAAGACAGAAACTGTCCCAAGCGATTCTGAATTGGGGCGATTGCCTGTGTAACCAAGCGGTTATTTGAAAGCATACCTTTAAACTCCTCCTCCCAAAAACGCTTAATAACAGGATCTTCAACTTTGTGAACAATATATTTCCGGTAATTCTTATCCTGCAAAAGCCGGGTAACACCCAAAAGTGTGGTATTAGGAACTTCCAAAAGAGTCATTACGCAGTTGCGCAAAATATGCTCCAAACGAGGCCCCCAAGAAAACTCAAAGCGTTTACGAAAAACATCAATTAAACCAGAAGCAACAAGACTCTTGTGCTCCTGATTTTCCAACTCAAGCATATTAAACCCCACAGGATATTTCTTATCTGCAGGATCAAACAAAACTACGTCGTCCACCCGCTCGGGAGGAACAAAGTCCATCAAATAATCAATGGAATCTCCATGAGGGTCTACAAACCCAACCCCTTCCCCTCTCTGCATTTCTTGGATCATCATGTTCCGAAAAAGCGTAGTCTTTCCTGTACCTGTTTTCCCCACAACATACATGTGCCTAGGACGGTCTTCATCTTTTATTCCAAATTTGATTAGCCTATCCCTAAAAGTAGTACGAGCAAAATAACTAATATCATCCCCCTGAATAGGTAAATTTAGTGGAGGTTCCCCTTTCTTATAGTCAGACCAAGCCACGGTTGGTGTTTCCACAGAAACATGCGGTAAGTGAAATACAGAAGCTAATTCTTCTGTGTTTAAGATATAAAACCACTCTTCAGGGAAAGAACGCCCCCTAAAACTCCGTAAAAACCTATCTGTGTCTTCCACAGACTCTCCTACAAAAGAATTTAAATTAGCTGTTGAAAACTGAGTAAAAGAAGCAGTTATGGATCTTTTCAAACTGTCTGCCTTTTTTTGTGTAGGTGCTAAAGTCATAACCCTAATACCCGTCGCAAACCCCATCTTTGCTAATTTCTCTTCCACCATCTGAATCTCAGACTGTTCCTGAGCACTTAGTTGCACATGGTCTTCTCCCCCACCAATCTCCTCTTCACGCTCAGGGTAAAGTAACATTTTGGGAATATTTGCAATTATCTGACAAATTTCACTGACCAGCGAATTCAGGATAGTAGAAAAACCAAGCCCCTTCCACCCTTCTCCCGAACGCAACGCATCGATATAAGCATAGCCAGAACTTTGCCAAACATCAGGAACTGGGCGAAGCGCAATTTGGACCCAGATCTGCTCCTCCGGACCAACCTCCGAAAGAGCCCCGGTTATTCCTGCTAAAGGATCCACATTAAAATCAGGAAACGTCTTAATGGGAAAAAAATCTTCCCGAGAAAATACTATCCTCCCAGCAGATACACTTTTTCCTAAATCAGAAAGCTCCTGAGTATAATCCTCAGCTTCCTTTATTTCCGCGTCCGGATACTGGGCAAAAATTTGGCTTTTTACAAAATCACAAATTTCCTCCGGAACCCAGGTATAGAAATACACCCCCGCAGAGGAGGACATCATCTCAAAAGTAAAATGTTCTTGCACTTCGGGGGTTATTTTCAACAAGCCATGAAGAGAGGCAAACATCTGCTCGGCAGCCAGAGCATCTTTCTCATTCTCTTTGGGAACTTTAATAACCAAAAACTTACCCTCTAACTGCAATCCCTCCTGCGCTTTACCACCCCATAACAAGAAAGCAACCCCCAAAAGAAAAGAAAAAAGGAGTAAAAAAATAAGGACCGCTGTCAATGTCATATCCAGTCTCTCCCGTTCTAACTAGCCTAAAGTCTACAGACGAAAAGGAAATTAGTCAACTTATATCTTATATATTTTTTTAAATCAAAGTATAAAAAAAAAACAAAAACCCCGGGCTAATTTTGGCCCGGGGTGAAGAAAGGAGAGAGACTATCCTAAATTTATCAGAAAACACCAACCTTGTCAAGACCTAGGATAATAACTATATCAGCACGCCTACCCCACTTTAAAGCTGTGTCCTTCTCCCGAACATTAGAAATACCTAAGTTATTACTTAGAAAGCGGGTAGTAAAAGAATGGGGGTGGTTAGCTAAAATAACCGAAGATTGGTAATTACTCTTGGGAGCGTTACCCACATCCAAGATCAAGCCTCCCAAATTTTGAACCCACTGAGCCGTCCTTCCAGCTAAGCCAGAACAAGTAGTTCCATTAAGAACTAGAATTTGTTCCCCCTCTTGCCTAAGCCGTGGATCAGCAAAGTAACTTTCCCAATCAGCTTCCCCTTTAACTGAAGCAGCTAGATCAGTTTTCTCAAAATTTTTGGTCCGTAAACCAGATAAATACCAACTAAACTGGGTAATTTCTTTCAAGGACAGGTTTGTAGTTCCGTACTTTCTTAAGTTAAAAAGAAGTTGAGGCAACGCCAACAACTCTGTTCTCCCCCATTTGCCCCAATCAGCTTCCGTCTGCATATCTATCTGAGTAGAAAACAAACCCGCCTCGCGCTGATTCAAGAGAATAAAGGAATGGATAGGCAAAGCTAAAACACGCGAAGCCTCTTCCCTAAGAGGAACAGGCTCAACAGGTAGAGACTGAACTAATTCATTACTCAATACACCCAACAAAGCTTTTTTCGACTGGGAATTAAGATGTAAAACAAATGCAGAATCCAAATTAGAGGAGGATGTAAGAGCAACAATTATATTAGCTGGGGTTTTTGGCCACAACAATTTGGGAGAGCCAGGATTCTCTGCCTCTGCTAAAGGTCGGTTAAAAAAGCGGAAAAAATAAAAAACAGTCAAACATACCACTGTTCCCAAAACAATCAGAACAGCAATACCCAAATGCCGAATTTTTCGATTTATGGCAGTCTTCAGTTGTTTGCTACGCAGTTTCTTGGCCATGGGCAGATTCTAAAAGATCCAAACAAGCTATCAAATCTTCTGGTAAGGACGATGTAACCTCCATCCGCTCGTGTGCATTCTCAAGAGAAACAAAATTAAGATAAGCAGCATGCAAAAACAATCTATTACACCACTCACGGTCAGCGCGGGCCCGTACGCTGCCTCCATAACGTAAATCACTTACAATAGGGTGATTTAAAGCACACAAATGTACCCTAATCTGATGCGTTCTGCCGGTGTAAGGAAAAACACGGAGAAGGGTAAAATCTTCTCCCCCTTTAACAAATCGCTCATCAACTTCAAAAGTGGTCACTGCTTCTCGCCCATCCTCTACCACTGCAAACTTCATACTATCTTGAGGATTTCTAGCTATAGCAGCATCAACAATAAACCTTTCTTCTTCCACCTTACCGTGAACCAAGGCTAAATACATTTTCCGAACTTGGCGCTGCTTGAACTGCTGTTGCAAAAAAGAAAAAGTATCCTCATCCTTGGCTACCAGCAACAAGCCAGAAGTTTCTTTATCCAACCGATGCACAATTCCTGCCCTCTCCCCTACCCCGGCGTCCTCCAAACCAAAAAAATCCTCCAACTTATCCTGCAGTGTTTCTCCCTTCCATGTCTCGGACCGGTTTACGACTAAACCAGAGGGTTTATTCACAACTAAAATAAAATCATCTTCATACACAATATTCATATAGCTACCACCTTAATTATTTTCTGAATTAGGAAATTCCTCTTCCCTCGCACAGTCAATACACAAAGTAGCAGCGGGGTAAGCATCTAACCTTTCCGGAGAAATCTTTTTACCACAATTTTCACATTTACCATATTCGCCAATATGCAATCGGTGCAGAGCTTTCTGAATCTGCACACCAAAAGAATCTAGAAAAGAAGTAATAACTTCCGCATAATGGTGGCTAAGTAACTCTTGCCCTTCATCACCCATCTCTGAATTATCATTTTCCCTACCGGAGCGAAAAAATAGGTCCCCCTCTTGAACAAGCTTTTTCTCTTTCTCTATTTCCGAAGATTCCCGAAAAAGCCAATTCCGCAATTTACTTACATCCAAGAAAGATTTCTCCTCCTCAACAGTAGAAGGCCGACCAGAAAAGCAAGAGCTCAAGCGTAAGAACAAATATTGTAAATCTTTATAGTGCTTCTTAACCAAAGCATATAACCCCACCACCATAGCTAAAACCGACATTACTTGCTCCACCCTAAAAAGCACACCACTTCTCCAAAACAAAAATGTATTCCCCAAAAAAGCGGCTCCAAAAAGAAACAAACTTAAGAAGGTAAGAAAACCTGTTCGCGGATAAGTACGAGCCTTACCCCATAAGGAAGATTGTTCAAATATAAGCAAAACTCCACTTACTACAAAGTATAAAAAGGGATCCCAGATACTACCAGAACTGGACAACCCAGAAGTGAGCAAGGCAAGTTTACCAAGGGTGTAAGCAAAAGCAAAAGGAAACACAAGCTGATCTGTAAGTTTTAAAAGAGACCATTCATAGCGGCGCACAAAAAAAGCAAAGGCTAAATACCCAATCAGTACTCCACCAGCAAGAGACAAACCAGTATTAAAGGAACGAAAAATATCCCAGGGGTCAGAATAGAAGACAGAAAAATTAAACAGCACAAAACCAAGACGGGCACCCACAATTCCACACAAAAGGGTCATTAGAGAAAGGTCTAAGATACGCTCGCTATTGAAGCCTTCTCTTCGCGTCCGGCGCCAGAAAAGAAAGACACCACTCAAAATACCAACAGTCAGAAACAATCCAAAAGAGTAAAAAGTAACAGGACCAATTTTAAAAAGAATAGGATAGTACATTACTTTACTAGTTTATCCAAGCTGCTTTGCTTTTTCAACCCATCCAACCACGAATAATCTCAAACCAAAAGCAACGAGTCCCAATAATAACAGCACCCAAACAACACCAATAATATCAGCCAAAGCACCCACAAAAAGAACAGGAAAAACACTAAGACCTTGCGTGATGGTACTAACAAGAGCTTGCGAACGCCCCCGCAAATGATCCGCAACCTTATTCTGAAAGACGGTATTCAAAGGAACATACGCCAAGGAAGCGCCCAACCCTGTTAACCCCGCCAGCAAAATAGCAATACTAGAAACCAGAATTTTTCTCTCAAACGGAAGCAAATTCGCACAATTAGGAACACCCAAAAAGCCACACAAACGGGGGAAAAAAGACAAAGTAACAAGTGCAGTAGCGACGATAGTAACTCCGTACCCAATTACAGAAGCATGGTTTTCCTTCCTTCCCAAACTCCCAGCTAAATAAGCACCGCCAAGAAGACCTACGCCTAAAGGTAAGGCAAAAACAAAACTAGCATCCTGCGCATAAATCCTTAGTCCCTCCTCCATATATCCAGGGAGAACAGCCATAAGACAACTGCTAGTTACCTGAAAAACAGCTATAGACAAGGCAACCAAAAGTAAAAAACGTTGCTGAATCAGCAGATTAATCCCTTCAAAAATCCCGTGACTCAGACGAGAAAAAAGCTTAGAAAAAGAAAAATCCTCATTGTACATATGCTCTACCCGTAATGCCTCACCGCCAAAACTTTTGGAAGGAGAAATTAAACCCAAAACACCAGCAGAAAGCAAAGAAAGTACAGCTGCCAGAATAAAAGGGCAACTACTACCCAAAAACCGCACTAGAAAACCAGCTAACCCATAGCCAAGAACAACAGACAAATACATTGTGGTTGACAACACAGAATTAGCCAAAAGTAACATTTCTGAACCCACTAAATTAGGTAAAGAAGCTCTTTCAGCGGGGATAAAAAACTCATCCACCACCTGAATAACAATAGAAATTAAAATTATCCAACCTAAAGTGGAGTGAACATGCGGAAAAGCTAAAAGAAACACCAAGATCCCCCATAAAATTTTGGTGATCCTCATAACCTGACGGCGATCAAAAACATCCGTATAAACACCAGCAATTAAAGAAAACAAAAAAGAAGGTAAGTAGAAAAAAACCATAAGAACACCTACCAAAAAGCTAGACTGGGCAATTTCGTAAACCAAAAGAATCAGCGCGAAATCCACCAAATTATAAGCAATTCTGGAGAATAAATGACTTAACCATAAAAGAAGGAAATCTTTGTTTTTAAGTAACTGCTTATAAAACATATATCTAAGAAAAACAAATCACTAAGAAGACATAACCCTTCCCGGTTCGCAAACAATGCGTATTAAACATCTTGAAAGATTGTACCATACAATCCAACAACGAGTAGTGAGAAACGATTAACTGATTAATTTAAGTCCTTAAAAACCTTGAAGGTTTCGATAATGAAGGAGAAGAGACTAAAGAATAGAAACTAGTAATTAGAGATTGGAAACTAGAGACTGGAGATTGGAGATTGGAGATTGGTAACTAGGGACTAGGGTTCAGGGTCCAGTGAAAGAGAATTACGGTTCGATTGCTCGATTGTTGAAAGACGGAAAAGAATACAGATTAAAAAGTAAACTGGTGTGTTGGTTAGCTGGTACGCTAGTTGTCAGTTGATCTATTCCGGGTCTCCAACGAGATTTGGTTACGGAGTTCGTTTGCACAAACTCGCATTTAGTGGTGCCGGCGGTCGGAGTCGAACCGACACGAAGTTTTAGCTTCACGGGTTTTTGAGACCCGCGCGTCTACCAATTCCGCCACGCCGGCACAAATTGTCTGCCAGCCGGCCCCGAACCCCACGCGGTTTGGGGTTCCGCCACCGCGGCAAACAAAAACAACAAGCTCTCCAAGCATGTATTATACTAAATTTTCCCCAACTTTACCACTGAAACAGGTTAATCTGCATCCTCTACTTCGTAAAACTTGGTGCGCTCACCACGAAAGTAAAGATTAATTTCCCCAGTAGGACCATTACGGTGCTTAGCAATATACAAATTAACACCAGAGCGATCCTCCTCATCTTCTCTAAACAAAAACATAACCACATCAGCATCCTGTTCAATAGAACCAGAAGCACGCAGGTCAGAAAGCTGCGGACGCGGGGAGGTACGTCCTTCTACAGCACGAGAAAGCTGAGAAAGTGCTAAAACAGGGACATTCAACTCTCGTGCCAAATTCTTAAAAGCTTGAGAAATCTCGGAAACTTCCTGAACACGATTCTCCAAACCGCGACCGTGTGCCAACTGAAGATAATCAACAATTATTAACCGAATTCCGTGTTCTAATTGAAGCTTCCGAGCCTTTGTCCGCATTTCCATTACGTTAGCCCCAGGGGTATCATCAATAAAAATAGGAGCCTCGTTTAAAACCCCCATTGCTTCCCCTATTCGTTGGAAGTCCTCACTCTCCAAATTACCCGTGGTCAGCCGCCAACCATCGACATCTGCTTGCGCAGATAACATTCTATACACTAACTGCTCCTTTGAAGTTTCCAAAGAAAAGATTCCTACCGGAATATCGTTCTCTACTGCTGCGTGTTGGGCAATATTAATAGCCAAGGAAGTTTTCCCGACCGAAGGTCGGGCAGCTAAAATTATCAAATTAGAGTCTTGCAATCCAGCCAGCTTGTCATCTAAACTTTCTAAACCCGTGGGTACACCTCGCATACCCCCTTGACTTTTATACAAGTCATCTAGTTGGTCAAACACAACTTCCAAGGTAGAGCCCACAGAAGAGAAGTCCCTTTCAAAATGCCCTTCAGCAATAGAAAACAACTCCTGTTCTGCTTGATCAATTAACTCATCGGCTTCGCTTTCTTCCTTAAAGCCTAGCTCAGAAATCTTTCCAGCAACAGAAATTAAGCGTCTCTTTGCCGCACACTCACGAACAATTTCCGAATAATAAGAAGCATGCGCACTGGTAGGTACCGAATTGACTAATTCCGCTAAGTAAGATGCCCCACCTACCTCTTCCAAAGCACCCATGGTTTGTAGTTCGTTAGTAACCGTAATCATATCCACAGGTTCCCGCCGCTCAAATAGATCGTAAATCGCCTGGTAAATTTTCTTATGGCGGTCATGATAAAAGTGCTCACCACGCAGATTATCCACAACTTGCACAATTGCATCCTCGTCCAAAAGAAGAGCACCAAGAATCGAGCGCTCAGCTTCTTCGTTTTGTGGAGGTAGACGACCAGACGCCATAATATTGTGCTACACAACAAAAGCTAAAAAATAAGCACAGAAAGCAACAAGCGAGGGCAGGAGAAGTTTCTACCCTAAAACAATAACCTCAGTATCCTCCGGCAAAGCGGAGCGTGACTTTAATTTCAAAACTTCTCGCTGCTCTTTCTCCTCTCCCATCTCCTCAATAAATTTGTCTACAGAAGCTAAGTTAGAAAGTTGCTCCGTCCCTTGCTGATAATGCATAGGCACAACAATCTTCGGCTCAATCTGCGCAACGACCTTGGCAGCTTTCTCAAAATCTAAAACAGCTCCTCCACCTACAGGAACAAAAAGAACATCAATTTCTGTCAAAACAGATAGAACAGAATCATCTAAGACATCGTCCAAACCCCCTAAATGAAGAAACCGCAACTCGTCCACTGTACATTGATAAGCAGTAGTCAACAATTCACCAGTATTATTAATACCAATTCCTACCACAGAAATTGTCTGAACTTCGTACTCACCGGGAGAGGAAATTTTATAACGTAAATCTTTAACTCCATCCACATTATCTCTCGTTGGCTCTTCTTTGGTAACCATCACCACATCCGCCTTGCGGGGATTCCAATCCAAACCTGTCGCCTTCTCCCGATAAGGATCAATTATCACAGATCCATCTACCCCGCGAATTTTAAAACACGAATATCCCAGAAATTCTACTTTGACCATTAAGTTAATGTTAACAAAAATTAATGGGAAAAGAAACTAGAAGTTAGTATTTCGTATTTCGTATACCGTATATTGTAACCGGAGAATCCTTTAAGGTTTAACTTGTTTAATCCTTGGTAATAAGATACAGGGTACAGGGAGTAGAGAGAAGTAGTTGTCTGTTGGTGGTGCGTCAGTGCATTGGTTTTCCGACCTAAAGTCGGGAACAGGGGGGAGGCGAAG
>JBMCWH010000005.1:0-31337 GCA_048621635.1 Patescibacteria group bacterium | reverse complement strand
AACAGACCAACTGACAACTATCCAACTAGCAGGCTACCTAACTAGCCTATTGCTTGCAACTACGGTGTTTAGCGTGTATAATATGCTACAACATAGGGTTAATTTCTGCTTAAGCCCTCAGCGGGCTTTATTTTTTCGCATTTATTAGTTAGAATTAATGCCTATATTATAGGAAGAACTGCTATGGCTGATCCAGAAAAAAATTATCCATTAGAGAAAATAAGAAATATTGGGATTATTGCCCACATTGATGCTGGTAAAACTACTACTACCGAGCGGATGCTTTATTACACCGGTAAAACTTATAAGGTTGGGGATATTGATGAGGGAACTACAGAGATGGATTGGATGGATCAGGAGAAGGAACGTGGGATTACTATCCAGTCTGCGGCTACCACCACTTTTTGGATTCCGCGTCGATTTGTTGGGGAAGAGGGAGATAAACATTCTCACCGAATAAATATTATTGATACGCCTGGTCACGTAGATTTTACTGCCGAGGTGGAGCGTTCTTTGCGGGTGTTGGATGGGGCAGTGGTTGTGTTTGACGGCGTTACTGGTGTTGAGCCACAATCGGAAACTGTTTGGCGGCAGGCGGATAAGTACGATGTTCCTCGAATTTGTTTTGTAAATAAAATGGATAAAATTGGGGCTGACTTTTTTAATTCTGTGGAAACTATTCAGAATCTTTTAGGTGCTAGAACAGCTGTGTTGCAGATCCCAATTGGTTCTGAGGATGAGTTTGTGGGAATGGTTGATTTGATTGAGCAAAAAGCGCTTATTTGGAAAGGTGATCACGGAGAAGAAATCGAGGAGAGAGAAATTCCTGCGGATTTGCAAGACAAAGCAGAGGAACTGCGTGCTGACTTGGAGGAGTTGGTAGCTGAGCAAGATGAAGGGCTGTTGGAAAAATATCTTTCTAATAAGGAACTTTCCTCCGAGGAAATAAGAAAAGGTTTGCGTGAAGGTACCTTAAGCGGTGACTTTGTGCCTGTGTTAGGGGGGGCAGCATTTCGAGATATAGGTGTTCAGTATCTTCTGGATGCGATTATTGATTACCTTCCTTCTCCTTTGGAAGTTCCTCCGGTGGTAGGGACTAACCCTGATACTGGTGAGGAAGAGACTCGTGAAGCGGATCCGGAAGCTCCTTTTGCTGCTTTAGCGTTCAAAGTACAAACTGATCCTTATGTTGGTCGTTTGGTTTATTTTCGCGTTTATTCCGGAACTTTGGAAGCGGGCGGAACAATTGCTAATGTTTCTAAGGCGGAGCGTGAACGAATGGGGAGAATTCTTTTAATGCATGCTAATACTAGGGAAGAGATTGACAAAATTTCTGCTGGTGAAATTGGTGCTACTGTTGGTTTGAAAAATACATTTACTGGCGATACATTAGCAGATGCAGAGAATCCTATTAATTTGGAAAAGATAAGTTTTCCTGAGCCAGTAATTTCTGTTTCTATTGAACCTAAGACGCGGGAAGATCAGGAAAAACTTGGTGATGCACTACGTCGTTTGGCAGAAGAAGACCCTACTTTTCAGGTCGGTAGCAATGAGGAGACAGGAGAGACTTTAATATACGGAATGGGAGAGCTACATTTAGAGATTTTGGTAGAGAGAATGCAGCGAGAGTTTGGGGTGGAAGCAAAGATTGGGCAACCTCGCGTTGCATACCGGGAAACAATTCGCCGTGAGGCAGAAGGAGAAGGTAAATATATTCGGCAAACTGGTGGTCGCGGACAGTATGGTCATTGTTTGCTTAGGATTGTGCCGCAAGAAACAGGGGAAGGTTTTGAATTTGTAAACGAGATTCGCGGAGGAGCAATTCCGCGAGAATTTATTCCCGCCGTGGAAAAAGGGGTAGAAGAAGCAATGCAAAAAGGTGTTATTGCTGGCTACCCGATGGTAGATATTAAGGTTACAGTTTATGATGGTAGCTTTCATGATGTGGATTCTTCTGAAGTTGCATTTAAGATTGCCGGTTCGGAAGCCTTTCAAAGAGCAGCTAAAAAAGCCAGACCTGTTTTGTTGGAGCCAATTATGTCCTTGGCAGTTACAACTCCAGAAGATTATTTGGGTGCGGTAATGGGAGATTTATCTTCTCGGCGGGCGCAGGTAAGTAAGTCAGAGGTACGGGGAAATGCGCGAGTAATTACAGCTACAGTTCCGCTGGCAGAGATGTTTGGGTATGCTACTCAGCTCCGTTCCTTGACAAAGGGCCGCGGTACCTTTACAATGGAGCCTAGCCATTACGAAGAAGTACCTAAAAATATTGCTAAAGAAATACAAGGAGATGTGTAAGAAATATAGGTCGCTAATGATGCTAGCACTGTTTATCTATTAAAAAGTATCAAGCGTCAAATAACAAGTTCCAAACAAGAGGATGTTTGAGATTTGTGATTTGGAGTTTTTTGCATTTTAGAATCTGGAACTTGAAATTTTATCGGTTTTGTTCTGTGGTGCTCTGGCTTATCTCCGACGCGTAGATAGGCTAGTGCAGTGCAGGGAAAGGAGGCCTGATGGCCAAAGAAAATTTTGAAAGGACCAAACCACACGTTAATGTGGGGACAATTGGTCATGTTGACCATGGCAAGACTACCCTTTTGTCTGCCATAACTAAGAACCTGTCTGAAAAGGGTCAAGCGGAGTTCCTCCCGTTTGAAGATATTGATAAGGCTCCGGAGGAGCAGGAGCGGGGAATTACTATTTCCATCTCCCATGCGGAGTATGAAACAGATGAGCGACACTATGCGCATATCGACTGTCCGGGGCACGCAGATTATGTAAAAAACATGATCACTGGTGCGGCACAGATGGATGGCGCAATTTTGGTTGTTGCGGCTGATGACGGTCCGATGCCACAAACTCGCGAGCACATCCTTTTGGCGCGTCAGGTTGATGTGCCGGCAATAGTGGTTTTCCTTAACAAGGTGGATTTGGTAGAGGATGAAGAACTTATTGATTATGTTGAGCAGGAGGTTCGTGATTTACTTACCAAATATGATTTTGATGGAGACGCGGTAACAGTTGTTCGCGGTTCCGCTTTGCAAGCTTCGGAAGGCGATGAGGAAGCGTTGGAGCAAATCGGTGAACTAGTTGATGCTTTGGATGAAAATATTCCTGAGCCAGAGCGGGATCTTGATAAGCCTTTCTTAATGCCTATAGAGGATATTTTCTCTATTGAAGGTCGCGGTACAGTAGCAACTGGTCGAGTTGAGCGCGGAAGTGCGGAACTTAAGGATCCGGTTGAGATTGTCGGAATTAGGGAAACACAAGAGACGGTAATAACGGGCTTGGAGATGTTTAGGAAGTCTCTAGAAGAAACCCGGGCTGGTGATAATGTTGGTGTACTTTTGCGGGGAATTGGGCAAGATGACATTGAGCGAGGACAAGTCTTGGCAGAGCCTGGCACTATTACACCACATACTGAATTTGAGGCCGAGGTTTATATCTTGAGTAAGGAAGAGGGTGGACGACACACTCCTTTCTTTTCCGGGTATCGTCCTCAATTTTACTTGCGAACTACGGATGTAACTGGTGAGGTTACGCTTCCTGAAGACGTAGAGATGGTTATGCCTGGTGATAACGTTAAGATGCGAGTTAAGCTTATTACTCCGGTAGCTATGGAGTCTGGCTTGCGGTTTGCTATCCGAGAAGGTGGGAAAACTGTTGGCGCAGGAGTTGTCTCTAACGTCATTGAGTAAAAGAATACTTAGGAGTTTTTAAGAAACCTTCAAGGTTTCTTTACAGAATCGTATACGGTTCTCGTAATCTGGAAGATTAAACCTTGAAGGTTTCGACGGTAATGACCGATGGAATGTATAAATAGTGCCGGTAACCTTTCCAGAAAACCCCAAACTACGTGGAGTTCGGGGCAGGCGTTCGCTGTTTTCATAGAGAAAAGAGGCAAAGTTAGTTACCGAGCTCACTCAACGTAAATTTTGTTTGCTAGGTTGGTTTAAGCAAGAGATAACAAAATTTCCGATGTTTCCGGAAAGATTACCGTCACTATTTCTGTGACTGACGACCTTGAGAATCCTTCAAGGTTTCGATAATAAAGAGAAAATTTCGATAGTAATGAGTATTTTTGTCTAATACCTTCCGAGTCGATAGGATTCTTTTCGTATTGCATCTGCCTGAAACATAGATGGAAAGTCTTTTCTCTTGTGTCTCCACTTCTATTGAAGACTTTCCATCTCTGAGCGAGCGTATAATCTTAGACCAGGCAGTCCTAAAGCTACTTCGGTCCGCGAACGATTTCGGCAGATGTAATACGAAAAGAACGATAGTAATTTTTGGAGCGGAAAGCGGAATGAGGACACCGGAGCACCGATTTAAAATTTGTTATTTTGTGATATGTAGCTATGCCAAATCAAAGAATTAGAGTTCGTTTAAAATCGTATGATCACCGCGTAATAGATCGATCTGCGGAAAAGATTGTGGATACGGCAATCAGGACGGGGGCAAAAGTTTCTGGTCCTGTTCCTTTGCCTACGGAAATTGAGCGGTGGTCGATTAATAAAGGTCCGACAATTGATAAGCGGTCTATGGAGCAATTTGAGCGCCGAACTCATAAGCGGTTGATTGATATTCTTGATCCCACACCCAAGACTTTGGATGATTTGTCTAACTTAAATCTTCCTGCTGGTGTTGGTATTGAGATTACCAGTTAATGTGCTTTTTGACTTTTAAGTGTAGAGGGGTTGTAGCTATTTTATGGGGTTTTAAGACCATAGCTTATTTTGCGAATTGAGATTGGTTTTAATGGTTTACCTGATTTTTTTACGAATGGGTAATTTAGATCCGTAAATAAAAAAGGTTTGGTTGCTTTTAAGGTTTCTTGCCGCGTTCTGCGGTTAAGGGGCGCCAAATCGGCGTCCTTTTTGTTTGCTTAATTTTGGGAAAAACAAATGAAATTAGAGGGAAAAAAATTAAAAATGATAAGAATTTTTGACGAAGGCGGCACTGCTGTTCCTGTTACTGTCGTGGATGTTTCTTCCGTTGCGAATATTGAGGCTGGAGATGTGGTTACTGTTTCGGGTACAAGTAAGGGTAAGGGTTTTGCAGGAGTGATGAAACGCTGGGGTTTTAAAGGTGGGCCGCGGACACACGGCCAGTCTGACCGAGAGCGCGCACCAGGTTCTATTGGCGGGACAACAGATCCTGCGCGTGTTTGGCCAGGTAAAAAAATGCCAGGAAGAATGGGAGGAAGACGGGTTACTATTAAAGGTTTGCAAGTTATGAAAGTTGATGAAGAGAAAGGGCATTTGCTGGTGAAAGGTTCTGTTCCTGGTTTTAGTGGAGGAAGTTTGGAGATAAAGAAGGAAAATGACGAGGTTGCGGAGGAAGAAAATGAAGCTTGATGTTTACAATAAAAAAGGGGAAAAATTAAAGACCCCAATAGATGTTAGTGAGGATTTATTTGACCGGGATTTAAACGAGAATTTGCTGGCACAGTATGTGCGTGTTTTTCAACTAAATCAGCGGCAGGGTACTTCTAAAACTAAGACGCGAAGAGAAGTTTCTGGAGGAGGAAGAAAACCTTGGCCGCAGAAAGGTACTGGTAGAGCACGGCACGGTTCTATTCGTTCACCTCTTTGGGTTAAGGGAGGGACAGTTTTCGGTCCCCAGCCTAAAAATTGGGGGAGGAAGATGTCGAGGAAAATGCGGCATGCTGCTCTTTGTTCTGCTTTCTCACAGAAAAATAAGGAAGGTAATTTGAAAATTGTTAAAAATCTGGAGTTAGATGAAATTAGGACTAAGACAATGGCAGAGTTGGTTGAGGCTTATCGGGAAGGTGAAGAAAAAAGTAATTTGCTTTTAGTGGTTCCAAAGGAAGAGGAGAAGATAATTCTCTCTGCGCGTAATTTGCCTAAGGTGAAGGTTGTTTCTGCGGGTATGGTGAATGCTTATGATGTTTTATGGGCAGAGCAAGTTGTGCTTACTGCTTCGGCAGTGGAGCAATTAGAAGAGATTTTGGTTTAGGGTTCGAAGATGAAGAATTAAGGTAGTTTTGAGGCGGATAGCTGATGGCGGTAAGCGGCCTGTCCGCCGACAAGGCGGGAACGCGGAAAATAGTTTACCAGAGTTAATTATGAAATATAGAGAAATTATAAAAAAACCTCTTCTGACGGAGAAGACAATGCGTCTTGCACAAGAGGAGAATAAATATACCCTTCTGGTGGGAAAGGAATTTTCTAAAGGTAAGATTAAAGAGGCAGTGAAGGACCTCTATGATGTAGAGGTTTTAGGTGTCAAGACTTTAGCTGTTCCGCATAAGAGACGGCGAGTTTGGGTTTTGGGTGGGGGGACAGCTGTAAAGTCACGCGGAAAAAAAGCAATAGTTGAACTTGCTGGAGAGGATCGTATCCCGGGATTCGAAATAGGAGAATAAATTATGGCAACTAAAGAATATAAACCCACTACTCCTACGCGGCGTCACCGTGTAGATAGTGATAAACAACAGTTGAATAGCAAAAAGCCGGAAAAGTCGTTAACTAAAGGTATGAAGGAAACCGCTGGGCGAGCGGGGGGAACTATTTCTGTTCGTCACCGTGGTGGGAGAGTGAAGAGAAAGTATCGCAAGATTGACTTTAAGCGCGATAAGCAGGGTGTTCCTGCTAAGGTGGCTGCTTTGGAGTATGATCCTAATCGTAGTGCTTATATTGCTCTTTTGCATTACGTGGATGGGGAAAAGCGATATATTTTAGCACCGGAAGGTTTAGAAGTTGGTTCCGAAATTGAGACCGGAGAAGATGCAGAGATTGAGGTTGGTAATGCTTTGCCTTTGGGTAGTATTTCTTTGGGAACAGAAGTGCACAATGTGGAGATGCATCCTGGTCGCGGTGGTCAGATGGTTCGCTCCGCAGGTTCTTCAGCAACTCTTGTTGCTAAACCGGAAGGTAAATATGTGCATCTAAAATTGCCTTCTGGAGAAATACACAAAGTATTGAAAACATGTTATGCTACTGTGGGGTCCGTATCTAGGCCGGAACACAAAAGTGAGAAGTTAGGTAAAGCAGGAAGGAATCGCTATCTTGGTAAACGACCTACTGTTCGTGGATCAGCAATGAATGCTAATTCCCATCCGCATGGTAGTTCTAGTGAAGGTAAGGCTGGCATTGGTATGCCTTCACCAAAAACTCCTTGGGGAAAGAAAACATTAGGAAAAAAGACACGCACCCGTAAGCATACAGATAAGTATATTGTTAAAGATAGGAGGGAGAAGTAAAAAAATTGCCAGTTTTAAATTTTCAATTACTAGTTACGAATTGTATTTAAAATTTAAAATTTGTAATTTACTTATATTATGTCTAGATCGACTAAAAAGGGTCCTTACGTAGACCCTAAATTAATAAAAAAAGTTAAAAAGGCTAAAGAAACCGGTTCGGAGGAGCCTATAAAGACGTGGGCGCGTAACAGTGATATTAGCCCAGAGATGGTGGGGATGACTATTGCTGTTCACAATGGGAAAGAACACGTGCCGGTGTATATTACAGAGGCAATGGTTGGGCATAAGTTAGGGGAATTTGCAAAAACGCGTACTTTTAGGAAGCACGGAATGAAAGGGGTTGCTTCTAGTTTGTCTGAGGGAAGAGTTTAGTGAGAATAACAAATTTGAAATTTTCAATTACCAATTGAGGACATTTAAGATTGGTGATTGATAATTTATTTAATATTATATTATGACTATTTATGCTAATGTTAACAACTTGCCGATATCTCCGCAGAAAATGAGGCTGGTATTAGATTTAATTCGGGGGAAAGATGTTTCTGAGGCGCGGCGTGCTTTGGAATTTTCTCCCAAGAAGGCAGCAGGTTTGGCTTTGAAAGCGTTGGATTCGGCAATAGCAAACGCAGTTGAAAATGAAGGTTTGTCCGAAGAAGAGTTAAAAGTGGTTGAAGTTCGTGCGGATAAAGGGCCTACTCTGAAAAGATGGCGACCACGGGCGCGCGGAGGAGTTGATCAGATTTTGAAGAGGCGAACTAATTTGACTATTGGGGTAGATGTTGAAGAAGGATAAAACGCACTTCTAAGAAATCTTCAAGGTTTCTGTTACAGAACCGTATTCGGTTCACGTAATCTGAAAGATTTGACCTTGAAGGTTACGATAGTAGGGAGTATTTTACGCTTGATGCCTTCCGAGTGATTGGCATTCTTTTCGCCTTATGCTCGCCGAAAGCCCCAAACTCTACGTAGTTTGGGGTTTCAGAAATGGCAAATCTCACATTTCTGCGTGTAACGGGATGTTATATTTGCTTTCTGTTTCGATTTATATGGTTTTTGGCAACATGCAATGTGTTAAGGACAGAGGTTTTTTCTGGCGGAATGCGTTAGGTGGTAAGCGGAGAGGCAGGTAATTTATTGATTTTTATTGAAAGTTTATTTAATTAAATGGGTCAAAAAACACATCCAAGAGGATTTAGATTAGGAACAACTTCAGATTGGAAATCGCAATGGTTTTCAGAGCGAGATAAGGATTATGTGGAGAATGTTGTTGAGGATAAGAAAATTCGTGAATTTATTCGCGATAATATTAGTCAGGCGGGGATTAAGGAAATAAGGATTGAGCGGTTTTTAAATAACTTGAAGATTACCGTTTTTGTATCTCGTCCTGGTATGGCGATCGGACGAGGAGGGTCACGGATAGAGTTGTTACGCGACGGGTTAGAGAAAATTTGTGATGTTCGCCCCGAATTGGTTATTGAGCAGGTTAGAAAGCCTTATCTTTCTGCTGAACTAGTTGCTCAAGAGGTTGCCCAGCAGCTAGAAAGGCGTCGCCGTGCTAGTAGAGTCATGGAGTTTCAGGCGCAACGGGTGATGGATAGTGGGGCTGAGGGGGTGCGGATACAGCTTTCCGGTCGTCTCGGCGGTAGTGAATATTCGCGCGTGGATAAAGTTAGTAAGGGTTCTGTTCCTTTGCAGACTATTCGAGCTGATATTGACTATGCTGAAAATGATGTGCGAACAAAGTTTGGGACTATCGGGATTAAGGTTTGGATTTATTTAGAAGAGGAAGAAATTTAAGATTGCGAATTGATATAGCAAATTATTACGAATGTTAATAAATCCTATTGTGCTACTAATTTATGCAAAAAGGACAGACTCGTTCCCGGTAACCCGGAACGAGTAACGGATAAGTAATTGATTAGCCGATTGAATAATTAAGTGAAATTAAATAATGTATGATTCCGAAATCATATATCGGCTAATCGGATTTGGCATTTGTAATTTAAAATTTATTAATTTGTTATTTCGAACGAAGTGAGTTACTATGTTATTTCCAAAAAAACGTAAATACAGAAGAGAGTTTCGCGGTAGCATGAAAGGTGCGGCGCAGCGCGGCACAAAGTTGTCTTTTGGTGATTTTGGTCTTAAGGCTTTGGAAAGTAAGTGGATAACTGCTCGGCAGATTGAGGCTGCACGTAGGGCAATAACAAATCATGTTAAGCGCGGGGGAAAATTGTGGATACGTATTTTCCCTGATAAACCAGTTACTGACAAGCCGGAAGGGATGCGGATGGGAAGAGGAAAAGGTCCGGTGAGTGAATACGTGGCGGTGGTTCGGCCGGGAAGAATGCTTTTTGAGTTAGGTGGCGTGGAGAAGGGTTTAGCACAAGAAGCATTGCGGAAAGCGGCAGATAAACTACCTGTGAAAACTAAAATTGTAGGAGCAGATGATTTAGGCGCTTTATAATACCATGGAAGCACAGGAATTACGCGAAAAAACAGAACAAGAACTTTTGGAGTTGCTGGCTTCTTTGCGTAAGGAGCTCCAGAAGCTTCGTGTAGAACATAGGTTGGAGGGATTAACAGACACTAATGTTTTGAGAGCAAAGCGACGAGATATTGCGAGGATAATGACAGTGTTGGAAGAAAAAGAAATTTTAAAACAAATAGCTGAAAGAGAGGAAATAAATTAATGGTACAACCAGGTTCAAAGTTAAAAGTTTGTGATAACAGCGGTGCTTTAGTTTTAAAGCTTATAAGTATACTAAGGGGTAAACCCGTAGCCAAAGTGGGTGATGTGGTTTCTGGTTCTGTGCAAAAGGCATCCTCGCAGGGTACAGTGAAAGAGCATGACGTTGTCCGTGCTGTAGTGGTTCGTGCTCGTAAAGAAACTAGACGCTCTGATGGTTCGTATATTCGTTTTGACGATAATGCCTGTGTTCTAGTAGATAAGAACGGGCGCCCGGTAGGTAACCGAGTTTTTGGTCCTGTGGCAAGGGAAATTCGCGAACAAGGATTTGGTGAGGTAGCTTCTTTGGCTAAGGAGGTAGTTTAAATATGTCTAGAAAACGTTTACAAGGAAAGGTAGTGTCCGACAAGATGGCAAAAACAGTGGTGGTAGATGTGGAGCGAACATATAGACATCCACGCTACGAGAAAGTTTTGCGTGCTAACAAGCGGTACAAGGCTTACGATGAGTTGGGTGCTAAGGAAGGTTCTTTAGTAGAGATAGCGGAATGTTCGCCTCGTAGTGCTGATAAGACGTTTGAAGTCGTGAAAATTTTGGAGGAAGCTTGATGAAAATTCGTACTGGTGATACTGTGAAAATTTTAGTAGGCAAAGATGTGGGTAAGAAAGGAAAGGTAGAAAAAGTTTTTCCAAAAAAGGGCACTGTTTTGGTAGAGGGAATTAACGTGGTGCAAAAGCATGTAGCTCCTGCCAGAGAGCGCGAAGGGGGTATTATTGAGAAAAACATGCCTGTTGATGTTTCCAATGTAATGTTGATTTGCCCCCACTGCGAAGAACCTAGTCGCGTAGGCTATAAGTTTGTAAGAGATGAGAAGTTGCGAGTTTGTAAGAAGTGCGACTCTATCATTGAGGAAAGATAGGATTTTTGGAAGGATACTTAAGAATCCTTGAAGGTTTCGCTGTTTTAATAGAGATAAGAGGCACAGTCAGTTACCGAGCTCACTCAACGGGAATTTTGTCTGGTAAGTTAGCTTAAGCAAGAGATAACAAAATTTCCGATGTTTTTGGAAAGGTTACCGCCACTATTTCTGTGACTGACGATGTGTTTTGGACAGGCGTGAGATGAAAAAAAGATGGTAGTTTTGGAACGGGTAGCGGTAAGTGGAATGCAGAACGCGGATATGTATAAATTAACGTTTATTAACAAATGACTTTAGAAGAAGAATATAACAATCAAATAGTACCGGAGTTTTTGGAAAAAGATCGCTTTTCCAATCAAGCGGAAGTCCCGACAGTGGGGAAAATTGTTGTTAATATTGGGTTTGGGAAAAAGAAGGATGACTTGAGTGATGAGCAGCTAGAAAAGTTTCGCTCTGATTTAAAGCAGGTAACAGGTCAAAGGCCTAATGATCGGCGGGCGCGGAAGTCAGAAGCTGGTTGGAATTTGCGGAAAGGTGATTTAGTTGGTATGGCAGTTACTCTGCGAGGGAAGAAGAAATGGGGTTTTTTGGAGAAATTGATAAAGGTAGCTTTACCGCGGGTTCGTAACTTTCGCGGTATTAGTACTGAATCTTTTGATGGGCATGGTAATTTGAGTATTGGTTTAGTAGAATATACCTGTTTTCCGGAAGTTACTTCTGAGGAAGGCGGTGTAATTAGTGGTCTGGAAATGACAGTTGTGACCAGTGCTGATAATGATGAAGATGGCTATTTACTTTTGGAGAAGTTAGGAATTCCGTTTGCAAGAGAGGAGTAAATTTATTTATTATGGCTAAAAAAGCTTTAGTTGAGAAAAGTAAAAAAGAAAAAAAATACGAAACCCAAGATTATGATCGCTGTAAGCTTTGCGGACGTGCGCGAGGGTACATGCGTAAGTTTGGAATGTGTCGAATTTGTTTCCGCGAGTTAGCTTTGAAAGGTGAGTTGCCTGGCGTTCGCAAAGCCAGTTGGTGATTGGATGATAGGATTAGCGCAGATGCAGAATAGTTCGGTGTAAATCAGGAAATCTGTATTAATTAGTTTTATTATGGCTACTATAGCAGATATACTTACACAAATTAAGAATGCCTATTTAGTGGGGAAAAGTAAAGTTGAGCTTCCCTATTCTAAGCTTAGAGAAGAGTTGGCTAAACTTTTGGTAAAGGAAGGTTTTTTGGAAGATTACAAGATTTTTAAGCCGCAAGGCTCAAGTTGTAAGTATCTTTCTTTGACTTTGAGGTACATTAAGGACGAGCCCACAATTAGCAAGATTGAATTGGTTTCACATCCTGGTCAGCGTATTTATTCTGGTGCAAAAGATCTTCCAGATGCTTTAAGGGGTCGTGGTTTGGTTGTGGTTTCCACCTCTCGCGGTCTATTGTCTGCAGAGGAAGCACGGAAAAAGAATTTAGGTGGGGAAGTTTTGTGCAAAATTTGGTAAAATGTAGGTTACGATGTTTCCGGAAAGGTTACCGCCACTATTTCTGTGATTGACGATGTGTTTTGGACAGGTATAAGACGAAAAGAATGAAGGTGTTTTTTGGGGCGGACAGCGGTAAGCCGATTTGGCATTTATTTATATTATGTCTAGATTAGGAATAAAACCAATACAATTTAGTGAAAATGTAGAGATAGATGTAGGTTCAGGTGTTGTTAAAGTTTCTGGCCCCGTAGGGGAAGTAGAAGTTCCTTTAAGACCAGAGGTGAATGTGCGTGTTGAAGATGGTAAGATTTTTGTGGGGAAAAAATCGAATTCCCGGTTGGCCCGGTCTTTGCATGGAACAATGAGGATGCTTTTAGCTAACGCTGTGGCTGGTGTGCAGGAACCTTATGAGAAGAGGTTGGTAATGGAAGGTTTGGGCTATCGTTCTAAGATTGAGGATGAAGAGCTTGTTTTGGATGTGGGTTTTGCTAATCAAATTCATTACCGTTTGCCCCCATCCGTAGATGTTTCTTTGGAAGGGAACCAAGAAATTGTGTTAAAAAGTCCTGATAAGGAAGCAGTGGGTAGGGCCGCAGCAGAGATAAGGCAGATTAAGCCCCCCGAACCATATAAAGGTACAGGGATTAGGTACAAAGGGGAGGAAATTAAGCGTAAGGTTGGTAAAGCTGTTGGTGTAGGAGAGGGTTTTGGTGCTGCCTAAGGAAAGTTTTTTAATATTATGGCTAATGTAACTCACTACGAAAATTCGAAACAACGTAGGAAAGCTCGGGTAAGATCAAAGCTTTTTGGGACGGGAGATAGGCCGCGGTTAAGTGTTTTTCGATCTAACAAGCATATTTACGCTCAGTTGATTGATGATGTGCAGGGAAACACTTTAGTTGCGGCATCTGATTTTGATTTGGACGATGTTTCCGGTAATAATGTTGATATCTCCAGAAAAGTAGGAAAAGTTTTAGGAGAACGGGGTTTGAAGGAAGGTATAGAGAAGGTGGTTTTTGATCGCGGGGGACATAAATACCACGGAGCGGTGGCGGCATTTGCGGAAGGCGCTCGCGAAGCCGGATTAGAGTTTTAAGAATTTAATTAGATTTAAGTAGGTTAAGAAACCTTCAAAGGTTTCTTACATAAAATCGTACACGATTCTCGTAATCATGGAAGACTAAGGTTTCGATTTTTTACATAAGCATTTTCGTCTGATGTTTTCTGAGTCGAGCAGATAGGATTCTTTTCGCATTACATCTGCCGAAATCGTTCGCGGACCGAAGTAGCTTTAGGACTGCCTGGTCTAAGATTATACGCTCGCTCAGAGATGGAAAGTCTTCAATAGAAGTGGAGACACAAGAGAAAAGACTTTCCATCTATGTTTCGGGCAGATGCAATACGAAAAGATAGCCCTACCGTCGTTTATGAGTAAATCAAGCGCGTATCTGTTAGATCTGTGTTCTTAGCCGAACACGGAAAGCGGACAGCGGAATACCGATTAAAAATTATGCCAAATAGTAATAGCGAAAATAAAAAAGACTTCGAAGAAAAAGTTCTGGAAATTAAACGTGTTTCCAAGAAAACGGAAGGTGGTAATAGATTTCGTTTTACTGCCTTGGTGATTGTTGGGGACCGTGATGGACAATTTGGTGTGGGATTGGGGAGGGCGCCTAAGGTTCGCGAAGCTATCGAAAAAGGTGTCCGCATTGCTAAAGAAAATTTGGTAACAGTACCGTTGGAGGAAGGGACTATTCCCTTTCCTGTAGAAGTTGAGGATGGGGCTGCTCATATTATCCTTCGCCCTTCCAGTTCTGGTATTGTTGCTGGTGGTCCCTTACGCGTGATTGCGAACTTGGCTGGTATTGAGGATATTTCGGGGAAAATTTTGGGAACAAGGAATAAGCTAACCAATTCCTTGGCAGTTATAGAGGCGATAGAGAAGTTAAACAAGATGGTGGATAAATATGAATCTCTCTAAATTACCAAAAATAACACATAAGAAGAAAAAAAGACGCGGTCGGGGATATGCTGGTAGGGGTGGTCATGTGACAGGAAGAGGACAAAAAGGCCAGCTTTCACGTTCTGGGGGAGGTCCGGCACCTACCCGGGATTACGGAAAAGAACCTGGTTTTGAGCCTTTACGCCGGAAAAATGTCGCGGAAGTGCAGCTCTCCCAGTTAAATGTTTTTGAAGAAGGTGCTACTCTTACCCCTGAAAATTTGGTAGCAGAAGGGATCATTGATAAAGTTCCTCAAGATGGTGTAAAAATTCTCAAAGATACGGATGAGATTAAAGAGCTTGTTTTGAAAAATATCTCATGTTCGGAAAGTGCAAGGGAAGTTATTGAATCTTCCGGTGGTGAAGTGCTGTAAATTTTTTTTCAAAGCCATTCGGTAAAGTATTTTCAATCTATGTTTGCAATGTACTTCGATTTATCGATATGCTAAGCATATCTTGACCACGCGAAGCGAGCTCGAAGTCTTACGTGGTTTTTGGACGAGTTCCGAGCGAAAAGGGGTTAAGGAACCTTAAACAGTTGAGGATGGTAGGGATACTTTTTCTAGAAACATCGTAGATTTTGCCAAGTTTTTTATTTTATTAGCTATTACATGGCAGGCAAAATCTACGTTGAACGAGCCCAGACTCTAACCCTGATGATTAGCTTTATGAATAAGACGAGTGCTTTCTAGAAAAAGTATCTCTACCGTCCAAGTTTAGTAACCGAGCGTATCTGTGAAGATATGTATTCTTTGTCTTTTCCGGCTGAGAGCGGCCTGTCCGCCGACAAGGTGGGAATGCGGTTGGCGGTTAGTGGAAAAACCTTATGCTAAAAAAAATTCTTAAAATAAAAGACCTTCGGAAGAAAATATTGCTTACTTCAGGATTACTTGTTGCTTATCGTTTTGCTGCAGCAATTCCTATCCCTGGTATTGATATGGCTGCTTTACAACAGCTCTTTCAGCGGAACCAGTTTTTGGGTCTTTTAGGTATGCTTTCTGGGGGAGCGATGCAGCGTTTGTCTATTGTTAGTTTGGGGTTAAGTCCTTACATTACTGCTTCTATTATGATGCAGCTTTTAACTATGACTTTTCCTAAGCTGGAAGAGCTTTCGCGGGAAGGTGAGTATGGAAGGGAAAAGATTGCTCGCTATACAAAATTTATTTCTGTTCCTCTTTCTTTAATTCAGGCTTTTGGTCTCTATACTCTATTACGACAGCAGCAAGTGGTTGGTTCTCTTCCTCTATTTTCTTTAATTTACTTTTTGTTAATTTTAATGGGTGGTGTGTTTTTCCTTGTTTGGGTAGGTGATTTGATAACTGAATATGGTATTGGTAACGGAAGTTCAATAATAATTTCTGTGGGAATACTTAGTCGTCTACCTGTTAGTTTGGCGCAAACTGTTTCTGTAGTTAATGCGGGAACAGCTTTTAGCTTTCTATGGCAGGTGGTGTTAGCTATCTTCTTGGTTGGGGCTATAGTGATAGTGGAGGAAGGGGCGCGAGAGATTGAGGTTCGCTATGCCAGCCGGCGGCGTGGGTCGCGTGCTAGTGAGGGAGGAAGAACATACTTGCCCTTGCGTGTTAATCAAGCTGGTGTGGTTCCTATTCTTTTTGCGGGAACCTTGGTTTTACTTCCCTCGATGATTGCCGGTTTTTTTGGCGGGTTAAATATGCCTGTATTAGGTGCTGTTTTTAGCTTTTTGGATCAGAATCTTCAGCCGGGATCCTTCTTGTACACTTTTATCTATTTTTGGTTGGTGGTTGCTTTTACCTTTTTTTATACTGCTGTTACCTTTGATCCGGAAAAGATAGCTGAAGATATGAAAAAGTACGGGGGTTTCATTCCCGGCATCCGTCCCGGTAAAGCTACTGTAAACTACTTGAATTGGGTTCTTACTCGCGTTACCCTAGTAGGTGCATTGTTTTTGGGAAGCTTAGCTATTTTGCCTTCGGTAATGTCCGGTGTTTTTGGTGGTCAAGCACTTTCACTGGGAGGGACAGGTATTTTAATTGTTGTGTCTGTTATTTTGGATGTGCTTAAGAAAGTAGAGGGGCGTCTATCTATGAGCGGATACGAGCAGTTTATTTGATATAGCGAATTGTTTATAGTGAATCACTACAAATAATTAAAGAATAAATTCTATTTATATAGCTAATTACTACAAATATTTAAGGAATGAATCCAATTATGCTACGAATTATTGCAAATGATTTTCGCGTTTATTAGCGTTTGTTCTAACTATCATGTCAATAATAGATCAAGTTAAAAATAAAGCAAAGGGTTCAAAGGCAGGAAAGATGTGGGAACTAAAGAAGCAGGCGGACCGGATGAAGAAGATAGAGGTGGAGGAAGAAGTGGGGGATATTCGCCTAGTTCTTAATGGCGATTTTGAAGTGCAGGAAGTATGGGAAGGGGATGAAAGGCGCAAAGATGTTGAGAAAGCTTTTAGCAAAGCAGCCAAGAAGATAAAGAAAAAAATGGCTAAGCAAATGCGCGGATCTCTTCCTGATATGTTATGAATTTGATTTTTATCGGTCCCCAAGGTTCTGGTAAATCTACCCAAGCTAAGATTTTGGCGAAGAAGAAAAAACTCCCTTATATTTCTACTGGTGATATTTTTAGAAATCTTAGAACAGAGAATTCGGATCTAGCTCGGCGTGTGCAAGAAAAGTTACGGAAAGGAGAGTTTGTTTCTGACAATGATACTGTACAAGTTCTTAGGGAAGAGTTGTCTAAACCTCGTTATCAAGCCGGATTTGTACTTGATGGCTATCCCCGTAACCGTTGGCAGGCAGAACACGCCCCTTTTGATGTAGATAAAGTTTTTTATTTGGATGTTTCTGAGCAAGAGTGTGTTCGTAGGTTGAGAAAAAGGGGTCGGGAGGATGATACGGAACAACTGATTCGGAAGAGATTGGCCGATTATCATAAGAAAACAGAGCCCATTTTAGATTTTTATCGAAAGGAAGGAATTTTGGAAGATGTGGACGGAGAAAGATCTATTGAAGCTATTGCGGAAGAGATTTCTTCTTTGGCTGAGTAGTTTGTTGAGAGTTGGGAGAGGTTGTTGCTTTTTATCTTGACACCAGTTAGGAAAAATAGTATCTTGACACCAGTTAGGAAAAATAGTAATCTTATATTTGTATTTGAAAGGTCTCTGCCTGCCCATGATATTTAAACGAAAACAAGGAGATGGAAATTCTCGGAAAATAGCCCAAGTTTTTACCTGGGGTGTGTTTGTTGCCTTAGTAAGTTATTCTGTTTACGCCGGTAGTAATTCCAGCTTTGCGGAAGCTGCCACTACTTCTAGTACTACCACGGTTCAAGTTAATGCTACTATTAATCCTGCTATCAATATTTATCTTTCGGACGACACTATTAACTTAACGGTTGCTACCGCTGGAACTGATGCTTATGATGAGAACGAAGTGATAGTGAACACCAATTCTCAAGATGGTTATAAACTTTATGCCGGGCAAGATAAGCAGTTGGAGCATACAGATGATGGGGATTTTATTACGGAAGAGAATATGGGTGGCGAAGAAGACCCTCATCCTTATAATGAAGATACCACCGGGTTAGCTTTTTCTCTTTCCGGAACATCGGCAGAGTCTCTTTGGAACGCAGATGCTGGTAGTGTAGATTGTAATTATTCTTCTTTTACGTCCGGTTCCGGTGTGGAGGTTAACAATTGGTCTACTTATTCTGACGAAAATACTACCACTACTGTGTTTTATAGATTAGACGTTACTGCTTCTCAGAAATCGGGAACTTATGTTAACCATGTAGATTGGTATGCCGTGACCAACGATTAAATATTCTGCGGTTATTTCCTTCCTTGACCTAGCTGTCCTTCAAAAGGTAAAATTACAATCAATGATGAGAAGATTTTTTTTTGTTTTGCTAATAGCTGCGGGGCTTTTTTCTTCCCTTTTGTTTTCTTCACCCTGCTTTGCTGCGGAAAGTACGGTCCAGATTACTCCTACTCTTCTAGAATTTGAGACAGTACCGGGAAAGGCTTACAGTACTTCGGAGATTGTGATCTTTAACCCATCTGTCCGTCAGCGACAAAGGATTGAGTTAGTGATTAGGGACTTGACAGTAGCGGATGAAACAGGCACTTACGGTTTCTTTAATGTCCCTCACGAGAGATTTTCACTTTCTACTTGGGCAGAAGTTAATCCTAAGGTAGTTACCTTGGAACCACAAGAGGCTCAAGGTGTTACTGTCCAAATTGACACACCGCTTGATGCCGAGGCTGGGGGACACTACGGTATTTTACTTGCTTTAGCTAAGCCGGAAACAGAAGAAGAGCTTCCGGAGGGTGTTATGGTTAGAAATACTGGTGGGGTAGGTCTAGCTTTGTTAGGTACGACACCGGGAGATATATCGTGGGCAGGAAGGATTATTGAATTCCAACCTGTGCCTTTTCTTAACACCGGACCTGTAAATTTTTCTCTCCGCTTTGCTAATGATGGTACTGTGCATTATTCTCCTCACGGTACTATTGAAATTTTTGATTTGTTAGGAGGTAAGGTTGGAGAAGTGGAAATTAAGGAGCAACGAGTTTTCCCTCAGAAGATACGTAGGCTGGAAACAGTGTGGAAAAGGATTCTTTTGGTAGGTAAGTACACAGCTAAGGCAACAGTTTATTATGGAAAGGAAGGGGAAGAACGTGTTGATACCGCAGAAATAACTTTTTGGGCTTTTCCTTACAAGGCTTTTCTAATCTTGGTGGGAGTGGTAGTTTGTGTAGTTATTATCTCCAAGGTTAGGAAGAGAGTTGAGGAAAGATAATCTTTTCCTTTGTTTTTTTGCTTGGTTCTTGACAAGGATTTTCTTAAGTAGTACCGTGAAATTGCACTTGTAAAAATTTGTTGGGAAACACTGGTGCTACCTTAGTTTTTAAGAGGTAAATTCCAGGGCTGTGCCGCAACTGTAAAGCCAGAATGCCATAATAGTTTTGATTTATTATCCTTCGAGCAAAGGTGCTAATCGGTTTTTTTGTCTAGATCCCGCTCGAAGCGGGATTTTGTTTTTTTTGGAAAAGAATTTACGATGAATACTCGAAAGAAACTAAAAATATATATTGGAGTGGTTTTTGTTGCTCTGTTAGTTATTGGGAGTTGGGGAATATCCAGATTGCAGGGGTTAAGAGC
The DNA here is from genome assembly GCA_048621635.1 of Patescibacteria group bacterium. Taxonomy (GTDB): domain Bacteria; phylum Patescibacteriota; class WWE3; order JAUXAW01; family JAYEID01; genus JBMCWH01. The sequence goes on along the minus strand of JBMCWH010000005.1, from coordinate 11,857 downwards.
ACCGGAACTTCCTCAGGTAGAAGAGGAAAATATTCTTAGAGAAGAGGAGAAGGAGACCGCTACTTTGGTCATCGCTGATGGGGATGAAGTGTTGCAAGAGATTGAAGTTTCCTTAGAGAAGGAGGATACTGTTTTGGCCTTGATGAACAGGGCGGATCTCGATTTCGAGTATGAGGAGTATAATACTGGAGTCTTGGTGACTAGTATTTCTGGTCTTGAGAACAATGCAGAAGAGGGAAAGTACTGGATTTACTATGTAGATGGGGAAAAGGGTGATTCTGGGGCAAGTGATTATGTTGTTCAGCCTGACCAGGTTATAAAATGGCGGTTTGAAGAAGTTGATTGGTGATTTTAGAAACTTTAGAAGATTAGTATGATTTTTAATAGAGAGGACGTTATAAAATTTGCTGTAGCATTTCTTCTTGTTTTGATCGGTGTAGTTTTTAGGCTTTTGCCGCATCCTCCTAATTTTACCCCTGTAGGTGCGATTGCCCTGTTTGCGGGTGTTTACTTATCCTTGGGTATATCTTTTGTTTTGCCTGTGGTAGCAATGTTTATCTCTGATATTTTCCTAGGTGGTTACCGCCTACCAGTGATGGGAGCAGTATACGGCAGCTTCTTGCTCACCGCGGTTTTGGGAATTTGGTTAAGACAGGATGTTAAATGGTACAAAGTAGCTACTGGCGCAGTGCTTTCTGCTGTATTTTTCTTCTTGTTCACTAACTTTGCTGTTTGGGCTTTTACTCCTTGGTATTCTAGGGATTTTGTTGGTTTGGTTAGCTGTTATTTAGCTGCTATTCCTTTTTTTAAGAATACTTTGGCTGGGAATTTATTTTTTACAGCTCTTTTTTTTGGTACCTATTTACTAGTTAATATGTTGCTTGAGAAGTTAGCTACTAGGTTAAAAAATTTCCTTATATCTTTTTGAATCTTTTTTTTTAATTCCTCCTTCCTGACGTTTCTTTAGCTTTTTGATGGTAAACGAACTGTTCTGTTAAGGTGTTGTTATTTTAAGGTTGTTGTAAGCTTTGTTTGGTGCTAGAATGCTTTTCGTTGAGCTCTTTTGTTTTGTACGTTAGTAAGTTTATACCTTTTGGGGTTAAATGATTAAGATTAAATCACAGGAAGAATTGGATATTATGGTCGAGGGTGGTAAGATTACTGCTCAGGTTCGTGCCGAGCTTTTGGAGCAGGCTCAGCCGGGAGTTAGTACTTGGGAGTTGGAAGAACTAGCGGAACGTAGGATAAGGGAACAAGGTGGAGAACCAGGGTTTAAACGCGTTGAAGGCTATTCTTATGCTACTTGCATTAATGTAAATGAGGGTCTAGTGCATGGTATTCCTTCGAGGGAAATTACTTTGCAAGAAGGCGATTTGGTAAGTGTAGATTTGGGTACGTTTTACAAAGGTTTTCACACGGATGCTGCCTGGACAACAATTAGCGGTCAGCAAACAGCGATCGGTGATCAGTCCGAAGTGGACCAGGGCGCTGCGGACGACAAAAAACATTTTTTAGAAACAGGGCAAAAAGCGTTGAAGGGGGCGACTCAGAAATGTGTAGCAGGTAACCATGTCGGGGATGTTTCTGCTACTATTCAACGTGTTATTGAAAGTGAGGGTTATAATGTTGTGCGGGATTTGGTTGGGCATGGAGTGGGAGAAGAGTTGCACGAGGATCCGCAAATACCTTGCTTTGGTTTGCAAGGCACAGGTCCACAGTTGCGGCCGGGTATGACTTTAGCTATAGAAGTTCTCTACGCGCAGGGAGAATCTGCTATAATTACGAACAGGAAGGACGGTTGGACAATTTGTATGCGAGACGGCTCTCTTTCTGCCATCTTCGAAAATACTATCGCAGTTACTAATTCTGGCCCGCGTATTTTAACCGCTTTTTAGTTATAGGTACGGACTTTGTTAGATGTTGACCCTATAGGTTAGAGGTGGTATACTTGTCCTTGGTTTATGGCTAAACAAGAACCTATCGAAGAACAAGGCGAAGTTATTCAAGCTCTTCCGAATGCTACTTTTAAGGTAAAATTGGATAGCGGAGAGGAAGTTCTAGCTCATACGTCGGGGAAGATGCGCCGCTACAAGATTAATATTCTTCCCGGGGATAGAGTGGACGTGGAGATGAGTAGACACGATAAGACACGGGGAAGAATTGTTTACCGATATAAATGAAAAAGATGATTAGCGCGAATTTATAAAAGATCGGTGTAAATCCATTTTGAATTTGGAAAGATGTGTAAGCTTATTCCGTTTTGTGAAAGCTATTTATTGAATATTAGCAGATATTTTATCTGTGTTAGTCCGTGTTTAGAATGAAAGTAAGATCGAGTGTTAAAAAAATTTGTGATAAATGCAAAATAGTCCGCCGTGGTGGTGTGGTTAGAGTAGTGTGTGAGAATCCTAAACATAAGCAGCGTCAAGGCTGACACCTACGGTGTTAGAATTTCCGCGGATTTTTATCCGTGTTAATTCATTGTGCTGGGGTTATTTTTTTTGTGTATAGGTTTGTGTTTATTTCTGTTATATTGCAAGGATTTTCGCGGACGGTAGAAATCTGTGCAAATCCGATCACTATTAAAATGGCGAGAATTGCAGGTGTAGAAATTCCCGACAACAAAAGAGTTGAGATTGCCCTTACCTACGTCAAAGGTATTGGTCGTTCACGTTCTCAGAATATTTTGTCTGAAGCTGGTATAGATAAGGATCAGCGGGTTGAGGATTTGTCAGCAAAAGAAATTTCTTCTATTCAAAATTTGGTTGAGAATTATGATGTGGAGGGGGCTTTAGATCGGAAAGTACGTCAAAATATCCAACGCTTAAAAGAAATTGGTTGTTATCGAGGGAAGAGACATGAGTCTGGCTTGCCTGTGCGTGGGCAAAGGACAAAGACCAATTCGCGCACTAGAAAAGGGAGGCGAGATAATCGTCTTGGTTCTTAATTAAAATGGCAGAAAGAAAAAAGAAGCAAAGAAAATCAAAAAGAAAATTTTCTGAGGAAGGGGAAGCCCATATTACTTCTACCTTTAACAACACCTTGATAACTATTACTGACATGGCTGGGGACAAGGTTTGTGGAGGGAGTTCTGGAACCGTAGGCTTTTCTGGTACTCGGAAATCTACCCCTTTTGCTGCTTCTAAGGCAGCTACTGAGGTCGCTCAAGAAGCACAGGAGAAAGGTGTGCGCAAAGTTCATGTAAAGGTAAAAGGCCCTGGTATTGGGCGTAATATAGCTATAAAATCCTTGCAAAATGCTGGTTTGGATGTCTTATCTATTAAAGATATTACTCCTATTCCTCATAATGGTTGTCGCCCGCCCAAAGAAAGGAAACAATAATTACTATGGCTCGATATACGGGACCAAAATGTAGATTATGCCGACGTGAAGGGGTTAAACTGTTCCTTAAAGGGGAACGCTGTTATACAGAAAAGTGTGCTTTGTTTAGGAAGCAAGAAGCTCCCGGTCAGCATGGCGATTCTTATCGGCGTCCAAGTGAATATAAACAGCAGTTAAGGGAAAAGCAAAAGGTGAAAAGGATTTATGATATTCGAGAAGAGCAATTTAGGCGTTATTTTGATTCTGTTGCTGACGCAGAGGATGAGGGTTTGGCTTTGCTGCAAGTTTTAGAGCGCCGGTTGGACAATCTTGTTTATAGGATTGGTCTAGGGAGTTCTCGTGCGCATGCTCGCCAGTTAGTGATTCATGGTAAAATTTTGGTCAACGGAACTGTTGTAAGTACTCCTTCGTATTTGGTTGAGACTGATGATATAATTACTGCTGATCCGTCTCTTGCTAGATTAGAAGAAAAACAATTGGATCAGCTCCCGGATTGGATTTCTTTTCAAGAGGACGGATTTGTTATAGAGCGGTATCCTACTAGGGATGAGATAGGTTTTGATATTGACGATTCTTTAGTTATGGAATTTTATTCGCGTTAATTTTTTATTTTACGAAAGGAGGTAAATTTAGGAATTATTATGATTGATCATAAAGATTTGCAGTTTCAGATTTTGGAGCAGGATGAGCGAAAAGGAAGTTTTGTTATTGAGCCTTTGGAAAGAGGCTACGGTTATACTTTAGGTAATTCTTTACGTAGAGTGTTGCTCTCTTCTTTACCCGGTGCTGCGCTTACTGAGCTACGTGTGAGTGGCGTTTCTCACCAGTTTACTACTATTCCTGGGGTTAAGGAAGATGTTGTTCAAATAACTTTGGATCTTAAAAAGATACGTTTTCGATTAGAGGGGGATGATCCGGTCGCTTTACGTGTTCTTGCCGATGAGGCGGGGGAAATTACGGCTGGTGATATTGAGGCGCCTGCTGGCGTTGAAATTATTAACAAGGACCAGCCGATTGCTACTGTAACTTCAGAAGATACCGAATTAGAAATGGAGCTTCTGGTTGAACCTGGTTATGGGTATGTTCCAGCAGAAGATCATGAGTCTGATCGGGTTGGTGTTATTCCGTTGGATGCTGTGTTTTCTCCGGTTTTGAATGTTTCTTTTGATGTGGAGTCTACCCGTGTTGGGCAGATTACAAACTTGGACAGGTTGATAGTGAATGTGGAAACTGATGGTAGCATTAAACCTTTTGAAGCTATGTTACAAGCTTCAGAAACTTTGATGCAGATATTTTACAAGCTAAGCCAAGGGGAAACAGAGGAAGTTTTGGAGGAAGAAGACGAGGAACCGCGGATGACAGCAGAGGAAGAACGGTTGCCTTTAGAGGATTTGGAACTTCCTACTAGGGTTACTAACAGTTTGAAGAAGGGTGATATTGAAACTTGTGGGGACTTGGTAAACCTGATTGATGAAAAGGGTATGGCTGCTTTAACTGAAATTCAGAATGTAGGCGAAAAATCTGTAATTGATGTGCGAGAGAAAGTTTTGGAAAGGGGTTGGCGAAATGAGAAAGAATTACAAACTTAACAGGGATGCGGCACATCGGAAGGCGCTGTTGAAGAACTTAGCGCAAGAATTGATTACTCATGGGCGTGTACGCACCACGCTGGCACGAGCGAAAGCTTTACGACCGTGGGTGGAACGTGCTGTAACATGCGCGAAGAAAGATTCTTCCGGTGCAAAATTGGCCCGTTCTGGTTATTCCTTTTCTAAGGAGATTTCTACAACATTACTTAACGAAATCGCTCCTCGGTTTGAATCCCGCCCTGGCGGTTATACAAGGATAATAAAATTGGGTCCCCGTAAAGGAGACAGTGCTCAAATGGCATTGATTGAGTGGGTGGAGTGAGGGGGCTGAGAACGGTAAGCGGTAGACGGACAGCGGAACGCGGTTTGCCGAAAGCAGAGGGCGGTACACCGAAAGTTGATTATTATGTCTGAAACATATAAGACCAAAAAAAAGGATATTAAGCGGGGTTGGCATCTTTTTGATGCTGAGGGAAAGGTGTTGGGTAGATTGGCTTCGGAAATAGCACCTCTTTTGATTGGAAAACACAAGCCTAAATATGCCCCTTATTTGGATATGGGAGATCATGTAGTGGTGGTCAATTCTGAAAAGTTTCGGGTAACCGGTAAAAAAAATTCGGAGAAGCTCTATTATATTCCCTCCCGTTATCCTGGGAATACTCGTTCCGAAACTTTAAGGGAGCTCCGGGCAAGGAAGCCGGGAGAAGCAATTCGTTTGGCAGTGAAGCGTATGTTACCTAAGAACAGGTTGCAGGATGCACGGATGTCTAGATTGCATATTTATGAAAGAGATGAGCATCCGCATGTAGCTCAACTGGGAGGAAAGAAAAGTGACTGAAAAAAATAGTAACCAAAAATTTTATCAAGGGGTAGGACGCCGAAAGACGGCTACAGCAACTGTGCGACTTTACGACCAGGCAGGACCTTTAATGGTTAATGGGAAGGAAATAAGCGACTATTTTACAGGCGAAATTGCAGAAAAACATTATAATTACCCTTTTCAAGCTGTAGGTATGGAAGGCAAATTTAGTGGTGATATACACGTGGAAGGGGGAGGAAAGACGGGGCAGTTAGGGGCTATTGTTTTAGGTATTTCCCGTGCATTGTTAGAATATGACCGGAGTTTGCGTTCTGTGCTGTCCAAAAAGGATTTACTTACCCGTGATCCTCGGATGAAGGAAAGGAAGAAGGTTTTCCACCGTGGTGCTCGCCGTTCTCCGCAATTCTCCAAGCGATAATTTAGCAAATTGAAAAAGGATCTTCTAAGCGGTACAATTTACTAGGTAAACGGGGTGTGGCGTAGTTTGGCAGCGCATTCGCATGGGGTGCGAAAGGTCGCCGGTTCAAATCCGGCCACCCCGACCACGTTTTTGATCGGTGAAGTCTATTTAACTTGCTGGTTCGTTCACTCCTATTGTTTTAGCGGTCAACTTCTTATAGACCAATGCGTTATGCAAATATGCAGCAAATATAATCTTGAGGAAAAATACCTTTTTGTGCCTTACCTAAGAGGTAAAGAACTACATACTTAAAAGTTATGAACATTGAAGAGTTACTTTCCAACCATAAAAGGAATTTTTCTCAAGTTAAGGAAGAGTTGATCCAAAAAGCATACCGGTTTGCAAGGGATTCTTATGGTGATAAAAAGCGCTTGAGTGGACAAACTCTTCTTGATCACAGTTTATGTGTGGCCAACCTTTTAACCGAGATAGAGCTTGACTCCTACGCTGTTTCTGCCGGGATTTTACACGATGTGTTGGAAAGGACAGAGACAGAAAGGGAAGAGTTAAACGCTGTTTTTCCCGAGCCGATTCCCTCTTTAGTTGACGGAGTGACGATTATTAAAAAGGTAAGAACAAAAACTGGTGAATGGGAAGAAGTGGAAAACATACGTAAATTGCTGTTAGCCTCCTCGCAAGATGTTCGGGTAATACTAATTCGCTTGGCAGAAAAGCTTCATAACTTGGAAACATTGAAGGTCTTGTCTACAGAAAAACAAAAAATAGTGCTCTCTAAAACTTTTGATATTTATGCTCCTTTGGCAGAAAGATTAGGTGTTTATCATTTTAAATGGCAGTTGGAAGATTTGGCTTTTGCACACAAAAACCCAGAGGCATATAGGGAGATACAAAAACAGTTAGGGGCAACTAGACAACTCCGTGAAGAGTATACGGAAAAAGTAAGAAAACTCTTGCGAAAGAAGTTAGCGGAAAACAGTATTCAGGGAGAAGTTTACGGAAGAGCGAAACATATTTACTCCATTTATAAAAAATTACAAAGGTATGAAAAAGAAGGCAAGGCTTTGGGTATTGATGTTTCTAAAATTTACGATCAGGTTGCCCTTCGGGTAATAGTGAATACGGTAGCGGGTTGCTATGAGGTTTTGTCTATTATCCACGATTTATGGGAACCAATAGAAGCTGAGTTTGACGACTATATTTCTAAACCTAAACCTTCTGGCTATCAGGCGTTACACACAACAGTATACGCGGAGGAAAAACAACCCTTGGAGATACAAATCAGGACAGAAGAGATGCATCGAAAGGCAGAATACGGAGTGGCAGCGCATGCTAATTACAAAGAGCATGGGCGAAATTGGGCTAAGAAAGAAGGGACTAGGTGGCTTAAGGAGTTGATAAAATGGAAGAGTAGTGAGGAAGGTAGCCTTGATCTGGATATTTTTTCTGAGAATGTTTTTGTGTTAACCCCTAAAGGGGATGTTAAGGTTCTTCCTCAAGGTGCAACACCTGTGGATTTTGCTTATGCAATTCACAGCGATTTGGGAAACCGTTGTCAAGGTGCTAAGGTGGATGGGAAATTGGTATCTTTGGATTGTGAACTGAAAAACGGGCAAACAGTAGAGATTTTAGCTTCTCCTCAGCCTAAAAATCCTTCTTCTCGTTGGCTAGAATTTGTGAAAACCAACCATGCCCGGGCACACATTCGCCGCGTATTGAATGGCTAGCCGTTTCTTTCTTTTTTTCTTTTAGATTTCAGTAAAAGTTAATTTAGCTTACTAGCTAACTGACCCACTGTGTTTTGTTTTATTCTTTGTATTGCGCATCTCGTGGGTCTTTTCCTGTTAAAATTCATGTGCTATTCTATTGATATGGAAAATCGTGTGTTAACCGCTCAGACAACAGAGAAGATAGGGGAAGAAATTAATTTGTATGGATGGGTGAATTCTCGGCGAGACCATGGCGGGGTTGTTTTTGTGGATTTAAGGGATCGGTCTGGGCTTGTACAACTAGTTTGTACTCCGGAGCAGGTTGAAGATTTGCGTAACGAGTATGTTTTGGAAGTTAAGGGGGAAGTTAAGCAGAGGCCGGAGAGTATGGTAAATCCGGAATTGAAGACTGGTGAGGTTGAAATTAAGGTGGGGGATATAGAAATTCTTTCTAAATCTAAAACACCTCCTTTTAGTATACACGATGACGGTTACGAAATTAATGAAAAGATTCGCATGGATTATCGTTATCTGGATTTACGGCGTTCGCGGATGGCAAAAAACTTGCGCCAGAGATGTAAGGCAGTTCAGTATATTCGTAACTACCTTTTGAAAAGAGATTTTTGCGAAGTGGAAACACCTATTCTTTCAAAATCAACTCCTGAGGGCGCGCGTGACTTTCTTGTTCCTTCTCGCCTTCAGCCAGGGAAATTTTATGCTTTACCACAATCCCCTCAGCAATATAAGCAACTTTTGATGGTTGCTGGTGTTGAACGGTATTTTCAGATAGCGCGCTGCTTTCGGGATGAAGACCCTCGTGCCGACCGTGCTTATGGTGAATTTACCCAGCTTGATCTGGAGATGTCTTTTGTTACGCAGGAGGAAATTTTGCAGTTGACTGAGGATCTTTTCACTACTATGGTGGAAAGTATCTGGCCGGAGAAAAAAATTAAGGAGAAGCCTTGGCCTCGGCTCTCCTATGACGATGTTATGAAAAGATATGATTCTGATAAGCCTGATTTGCGAGAGAGTCCGGAAGATCCTGATGAATTAGCTTTTGCTTGGGTTGTTGATTTTCCTTTGTTTGTTGAACAGACAGAAAAGGATTATTTTCATGGTGCAGGCGAAAATTTAGCACCTAGTCATCATATGTTTACTGCTCCTCATCCCGAAGATGTGGGGCTTTTAGATTCAAATCCTTTAGAAGTGCGCGGGTTGCAGCACGATTTAGTATTAAACGGATTTGAAGTTGGTGGGGGTAGTATTCGTATTCACCAAGCTGATATTCAGGAAAAAGTATTTGAGTTGATTGGTTTTGGAGAAGAACAAAAACAAGAATTTGAACATCTGCTTACTGCTTTTCGTTATGGTGTTCCTCCTCATGGCGGTATTGCTCCTGGTATAGATAGGTTGTTAATGGTTATTTTAGGTGAACTTTCGCTAAGAGAAGTTATGGCTTTTCCGACCAGTGGTTCAGGTGAAACCTCAGTTATGGACGCACCCAGTGAGGTTTCTTCTGAACAGTTAGAGGAGTTAGGGATTGAAGTTAGGGAGAAGGACTAACCAACGCGAATCCACGCGAATTTAAGGCGAATAGGAAAGGAGACTAGAAATTAGTAACTAGTAGCTGGTATAGCAAATGATTGCACATGTCTTTCGCGTCTATTCGTATTAAATTCGCGCCACAATAGGATTAATTCCTTAAATATTTGTAGCGATTCGCTATAGATAATTCGCTATACAATGTTGCAATATTTTTTTATTCGGACAAAAAGAAGGTTAAAAGCTAAGTTAGCACGAAATAATTGGAAGTTGAGTTTTGGCAGAGGGAAATTTTTGCGGTGGGGAGGTTTTTTTTCTCTACTTTTGCTTATTTTGCAAATATCCCCTTCGGTGGCGGGTTCTTATAAAAAACAAGAGGGAGGGGATGTTGCGGGAACAGCTAAGTCACCTTCGGCGGAAGAAGTGGAGCTGGAAGAACAAATTGAGGAGCGAATTACCTATCCGCACAGAATAGCGGAGAGCAGGAGTTTTCCTGATTTAACTGCGCGTGCGGTTGTAATTGTTGATGAGGAAACGGATAAGGTTCTGTACGAGCAAAATGCGGATATTCGATTTCCTCCTGCATCTTTGACTAAGATGATGACTGCTTTGGTTGCTTTGGATATTTATGAATTTTACGAAGTGATAACTGTTCCCGAACAATGTTCGCAGGATATGGTCGGCACTGCCCAAATGGGTCTGGTTGAAAACGAGCGCATTACTGTGGAAACACTGCTTTACGGTTTGTTGATGAATTCGGCTGCAGACGCTGCTTGTGTTCTTGTCAATGGGGTTGGGGAGGAACGTTTGTTTATTAGTTTAATGAATCAAAAGGCAGCGGAATTGGGTTTAGCTGATACTCATTTTGTCAATGCTGTGGGCTTTGATCATGTTGAGCAATACTCTACTGCTGAAGATTTAGTTACTATGGCACAGATTGTGATGGATAATAATATTCTTAGAAAGATAGTTGGTACACAACAACTGGATCGCGGAAACGTTTATGATAATCCCACCCGTTGGCACGAGTTACACTCCACCAACCAGTTGTTAACCAGTTTGCCCGGAGTTACAGGGGTAAAGACAGGCAAGACTGATGATGCAGGAGAATGTTTAGCTATTTCTTGGATGTGGGAAGGACGCGAGCTTTATGCTGTTATCCTTGGCAGTGATGACCGCTTTGGAGAAATGGGGGAAGTTATTAAATGGGTTCAGGAGTCGTTTCGCGCGCACCCCTAGTTTTTAATTTATTCTGTTTGAAACCATTCATTAGCTATAGCTGGTAGATAGGCTGTGTAGTGCCATCTTTCGTTTTTTGGAGTGTTTGCTATCCCTTCGAATACGTAGATAGGTAAAAGATATTTTCCTGGGGTTTCCTCTTCAAAATAGGAAATTCCTATATCGTGAATGTGGATAGCGGAGACTTTTTCTGGGTGACTTTTGGAATAAGGATCGCTGCCTTGTTTTTGCAGTTTAGTTACTTTTGCTTTGCCTGCTAGTAACTCTTTCCATACTTCTTCAGGTTCTTTAAGTGGATAAGTAGAACTGTTTGTCTTTTCGATCTTTCTGTTTTTGTATTTTAGGCGGGCTAGCTGCTGGCCGCCGGTTTTGTTAGTTACTGCTGTCCAAATGTTGCCTTCGTTGGGGTCTGGCCCTAGGATTAGGTAGTCTTTTCCGCGGGCAGTTACTTTCTTTGTGAAATCCACCCGTGTTAGTTGTGCCTCTGCTTGTCCGGTGGCTTCTTCAAATTTCCCGTTATTAATCTTTAGGTAAGCAGTTTTTGTTGTTCTTTGCTCCTCATCAGGTATTTCTAAATTGCTTTGTGTCAAAAATCTTGTAATGTCTTTTGCTGCTCTTTCCTTATTCGGGGCGGAGCCTGGTTCTAAGCTCTTTTCCAGGTGCCCTAAGTCCGTGGTTAAGGTTAGGTCCTTGCTAATACCGTTTATGCGTAAAGTTCTTGTTGGCAATTTCCATTCGTAAGTGTTGGTGCTTAATTTTTTTGGGTTAGTGTAAAAATCAAGATTTTCGGCAATTTGTGTGGTTTGTTGTTCCTGAAGGGGAGTAGAAAGTAGTTTCTTGTATGGAAAAACAGGTAAGAGTTTTGGTATTGAAGGTAGGTTTCCTGTGGTCGTATCTAGTTGGTAGGTGGCTCCTTCTCCTTCAATGCTGCTTCCAGTTATTTTTTGGGAAGGGAGTTTTCCAAAAGCTACCTGAGGCTGTTCTTCTTCTGGAGGGACAAAATGGTGATAAACAGATACAGCTGCTCCCCATCCAAGCCTCCCAAACAAAAGGAGGACCAAACCAAGTCCCGCAAAGATTATTGCTTTTTTTGTGAATTTTGCAGTCTGGGTTAGGTTCATTGTTTTTATGGTAGCACAAAAGAGTAGCTAGTAGAAAGCAGGAAGTAGAAAGCAGGAAGCAGGAAGTAGACAGTAGT
>JBMCWH010000004.1:0-42987 GCA_048621635.1 Patescibacteria group bacterium | reverse complement strand
ATTTGCCACCAAGGTTGCTGGGAAGACTTGCAACTTAGTGTTATATTCCATCACATTGGTGTTATAGAATTGACGGGCATAAGCGATCTTGTCTTCTGTATCAGCTAGCTCTTCTTGAAGATGAACAAAGTTCTCCGATGCACGCAACTCAGGGTTATCCTCCGCTAAAGCAAAAAGTCTATCCAAGGAGCTACGCAACTGTCGATCAGCCTCCTGTGCTTCAGCTGCTCCTTCTGCCTTTCGAATAGCCTTACGCGCCTCCGTTAGATGCTCAAAAATAGCTCGCTCGTGCTTCATGTAGCCTTTTGCAGTTTCCACCAAATTAGGAATAAGATCAGCTCTCCTTTTTAGTTGGACATCGATTTGAGACCAAGATTCTTCCACTCGCATTCTCAAAGTTACTAGAGAATTATAGATACCAAAAATACTAAGGATCAGGACACCAACAACCGCAAGAAAGATAATTAAACCGATAGCCATATTTGTATCACCTTCTTTCTAAGAAAATAATCGCCAAATAACACTTTAAGTATAGCAGAATTTGATGAAGAGAAACAGGGGCATTTCTAAGACAGATGCATCACCCCAGTAATCAAGTGGACTGTTTTCAACAAAGTCGACTCAGAATCTCTTTGACTTAAGAGGTAGACAAAGTAAAAATACTGTAGTCCATACAATGTATTGTATATTGTACATTATTCACAAATCTTTAGTAACCGATCAAAGCAAAATTTACAAAAACAGGATTTATAATGGCCAAACTTATACACTCTTTGAGTTTTACAGTTTCCTTGTAGCGTGTACTAGTAAATGCTGCCAGGAGAGCGGTTTTGCCAAGAGCAATTTTGAGTACTTGGTTTTTTCTTATACTGACAGTGCTCCAAAAACCAAGCTTCTGGAGCCACCTGTTTACGCAAAATCTTTTCTTTTCCCTTATTTTATGCGGCTCTCCAACGCTTTGCGTTGGAGAGCCTGATAGGATAAGGGATTCACTGTAAAGTTAGTATTCACAAGTGCTGTTGACTAGGTTATTACAATTTGCTACTATAACAAGGTGAGTCAAGGGACCGTAGCGCAGCGGTTAGCGCGCTTCTCTGTCAAGGAAGAGGTCGCGGGTTCGAATCCCGTCGGTCCCGCCACCCTCCGCTCTTAACGAGTTACGGGTGGTCTTCGGCCATCCGGACGCGAGTTTAGACGAAGGAGTGTCACCCGAAGCTTTATGCGTAGGGTGACTAAAAGAAACTCGCACTGTGGTGATGCCCCGCTCAGGGGCCCACCCTTCTTAACGCCACACTCTCAAATCTACCTGATAATCTTTTTATCTCCCACTAAAAATTCCTGATTGTGAAAAAAAATTCCTTTTGGTACAATGATTTTGAAGGAGAGATTTCAAGATAGTTCTCTTCTAAAACATAAAAGAAGAAACCAAAAATCTTGAATCAGTGGAGCTCCGTTCTGCAAATCTAGATAACTTGTCGCAAAGGAGAGCAAAAGAAAAGTCCAAAAACTTGAAAGAAGAGAGAAAAAAACAAATTCAGGAAGGAGAGAAAAACAAGAGAAAGGGAAAGATCATTTATTGGAAGTTGTAACTGCCCAGAAAGGAAAAAATGCCTGAAATTGACGATGTCTTAGAAAGTGAAGATTTTCAAAGCAAGGCTGCAGCAGTTGGTGCAGGAATACTTGTAATTATAGCGGGATTCTTGGTATACAACTACTTCTCAAAAATTGGAGAAGAAGGCGACATTTACAATCAGCCTGGTGTAGAAGAGCAACTGGAAGAAGAAATAGAAAATGAACAGGAAGGAGCTGAAATTATTACAGAAGAGGAGGAGGAGGAGGAGGAGGAGGAAGGACAAATTGAGGGAACGGAAGGGGAAACAGTTACTGAGTTAGAAGAATTGGGAGAAGAAGTAGCAACAGAAGAAGATACTGCAAAAGCCACATGGCAACCTACAGATTACAAGCCCGGCGACATTGAAGAAGATGAATACACGGTAAAGAACGGTGATACTTTATGGGAAATAGCAGAAGCGCGTTATGGCTCTGGGTTTGAATGGACAAAGATTCGAGATGCCAACAGCGAGCAAATTGGCTACCTACCAGACGGATCACAAGCATTAATTGAGGTTGGACAAACATTAGTGTTGCCCTAAAATCAGAATTGGGCTCACAGCTTTCCGCTGTCAGCCAGAAGAAAGTATTAGACAGATACAAGTTATGCCCCCGACAAAGAACTACGTTTGACGCGGTTGGCCACGTCTGACCCGGTTAGTGGTGGGGGCGTATGCGGTGGTAGCTCAGTGGTAGAGCATCTGCTTCCCAAGCAGAAGGTCGAGGGTTCAATCCCCTTCCACCGCTCCAAAAAAAAGGAAGTGGGATTGGTATAACCCGCACTTCCAGTTTGCACTACAAATCAACACCCTATTAATAAACTTAAACTTCTCTCCTTGCAGCGCGCATCTTCTCGGGCCCTGCTTCAAGGACACCCCTTAGCTGTTGCATAACTCCAAACTTAACAATACCGTCAGAAACATCTTCCGACACATTGTCGTAAAAACTCTGAAGTTTTCGCGAAAACTCCCCCGTTGCTATCTCGCCCTGTTTATAAGCCTTGCAAACATCTTCAAGTCGAATAATATCTTCAGGGTCAGTCAAGAAAGCGCTTTCCACCAAGGAACCGACGGCTAAGGAATGATCCTTCGGGGACCTTCCTTTATCCTGAAAATGTGCCTCAGCAGCAAGCTCCACAGCTTCACTAATATTCTCAAGGCGGCTCCTTTCTCCAGTTGACATTTTGCCCTCCTTTCTAGAAGGGTGTGTTGATTATTTGAGTGCAATTCGATTAAAGCACACTTATATCAAAAAAACAAAAATTTATAAAAAAAGTTAAATTGAAATCGAAAATAGCAAAGAGGAAAAAACACATAATGCCGGAGGTAGTTAACCTCCGGCAATTTTCCCTAATACTTAACAATCAAAGGCTGATAAAATCAGAAACAAAATCTAAACGAAAATCTAATCTACCTAATAAAGCAGAAATCGAGAAACGTTACACTAAGATACAAACAATTGCAAAAAACCCAAAAAGCATAAAAAACGTGACAGACATTTATTACAGCCCTACTAAACAAATCCGCTACAATCAGTTGACGTTTGGCAACGTCAAAGAAATTTACCTATCAGTTTGAGGGCGAGCCTCATCAACTTTGATAGTACGACCATCGTGTTCTGTTCCGTCAAGAGCATTCATAGCTGCTTCTGCTTCTTCCTCAGAACTCATTTCAACAAAACCAAAGCCTTTGGAACGGCCGGAAGCACGGTCAGTAATAACTTCAGCACTTACAACCTCGCCAAAATCGGCAAACAGCTCACCAAGATCTTCATTGGTAACACTATAATCAAGGTTACCTACATAAAGCCTAGTATTCAATTTAATTCACCTCCTTTGCAAATAACGTGGGAATTTCTTTCAGAGTAGTAACTATCTACGGGGATTGAAATACCGCACAACAATTAGTAAACAAGTGCATTATCGCACATCCGACAACAGAATGCAAATGTAGATGATATCCTTTTTAACATCCCAAACTAGATATGCTACAATCTAGACAGACAAAGCGAAATGTTAAAGGGGGGAGAAAATGCTAATAAGAAGACGAAAAGCGGGCTCAATTTTCGACTTAGCAGTTTTCATTTGTAGTTTACCTTTCCTTATATTGTGCGGGCTATTGTACCTTATTTACTGCCATCTTGCACTACTACAGTTTCTGATTTTTGGTATTGTATCTTTTTTGAAAGAAAGAAAATAAAATCTCACAATCACAAGATCAATCATAAAACCTACCGGTTCTACTATTCGTAAGTATTAACCGGTAGGTTACTTTTTTTAAACTCGTACAACTATAAGCAATGATCCACAATTATCTGCAAAGAATTGCAAATATCTTCAAACATTCACTCTGCAAAAAGAATTTCTGCCAATAACAATATGATCTAGTATTTTTATACCCAAAGTTTCCCCCGCTTCCTTCAACTGCCTCGTTACTTTAATATCCGCATTACTTGGCTGGGAATCCCCAGAAGGATGGTTGTGAACTAGTATTGCTGAGGCACCGTGAGCAGAAATAACAGGAAGAAAAATTTCCCGCGGATGAACAGAGTTAACGTTCAAAGATCCTACCGCAACTTCCTCTACAGCAAGTAGTCTGTGTCGCGAATCAAGTGCTAAGACAAGAAAATATTCTTTTTTCTTCTTCGCCAACTTATCCCCCAGTAAGTCAAAAACAGCTTCCGCCTTAGTAATTTTCTCTCCATAAATCTTATAATCACTATTCAATCGTCCACCAAGAACAAAAGCAGCCTTAAGCTTACAAGCAGTAGCAAATCCAATTCCTTGCACCTCTTGCAGCTCCTCCAAGGTAGTTGCTTTTAATTTATCTAAATTACCAAAATGAGAAAGCAAATTCTGAGCAATCTGGAGGACATTTTGATTCTTACCCCCTTTTTCAATTATCAATGCCAAAAGCTCTTGCAAACTTAAATTTTCAGCACCTACATTTCGTAACCGTTCCCGAGGACGTTCTTTTGGAGGAAAATCGCGAAGACTATGGCTGTCATTCATAACTTGACTTTATCCTAACACAATATCCAAAAAAAAGTGCACCTGCTTTGATTCTGCATTTTATAGTGTGCTAAAATAAAGCAGTATTGCCGGGATAGCTCAGGTGGTAGAGCAACACTTTCGTAAAGTGTGGGTCAGCGGTTCGAGCCCGCTTCCCGGCTCCACTACACAAACCATGGCTAAAAGAACATCCTACTACAAACCACAGTCACAAAACACATGGCAAGCTGTAAAAAGGCTTCTCCTTGCTGTGTTTGGCATAACTGCCGTGAGTACCTTGCTCTTCTTTGTAACCATTCCCCTGTTTTCAAGGATTGATACCCTTTGGGAAATTCTTGCGCCTAACACAGAAACCCAACAAGTAACAGACCAGATACCACCCGCCCCTCCGTACTTAAAGCCGCTCCCTACCGCTGTAAAAGAACAAACACTTGCTCTAGAAGGTTTTTCAGAACCAGGAGCGAAAATAACGCTTTTTCATAACGAGAAAAAATTAGAAGAAACATTAGTAGATAACGAAGGGGCTTTCTCCTTCAACAACATCCAGCTTAAAAAAGGAGAAAACAGCTTCCAAGTTCAAGCAAAAGATAAAGCAGGAAACAAGAGTGGGATATCTAAAACCCAGACCGTTATTTTTGACAACGAACCACCAAAGCTAACTATCGAACAACCCGAAGATGGAAAAACTATCGAAAAAGAAGAGGAAAGAAAAATTGAAATAAAAGGAATAACAGAACCAGACATCCGTGTAACAGTAAACAAACTTTGGGCAAAAGTTGAAGAGGAAAAAGAGGGAGATACAAAAATGGGCAAATTTAACTACCAGTTACGCTTGGAAGAAGGAGAAAATGTGTTAAAAATAGTAGCCGAAGACGAAGCTGGAAACAAAACAACAAAAGAAATAACGGTCAGCTATGAACCGGAAGAAGAAAACGAAGACTAAACAAATCACTTATGCTGATACATTCTCTTGTCTGCTATAGAAATTAAGCAAGACAAAGTCTCACAACCATCTGCTAGAGAAGAAAATCCGTAAGTAATATCAATCACAGGTATATTCTCCTCCACACGTGTGCAAAAGACATTTGCACTATCCGAATCCGTATCCGGTAGCAACACTACAAATTCATCGCCACCCCACCGAGCAGGAATATCACTCTCACGGGAATTTTCCCAAAGTGCTTTACCTACCCGCTGAAGAATTTGATCTCCTTGTAAATGTCCAAACTGGTCGTTATATTTTTTAAAATCATCCAAATCAATCAGAACCAAGGAAAGAGGGTGATCATACCTAAGAGCGCGAGAAATCTCAATATCCGCTACTCTATCAAAAAACTGGCGGTTATATAACCCCGTAAGATTATCCTTAAACATTACCTTGCTTCCATACCTAAAAACGTAAAACAAGGCGCGAAAAAAGTCTTTCAATCTACGCATGCTCAAATTATAGCAAAGTAAAGAAGTATCTAACAAGCAAGAAGTGTAATCAAATCAAAAACAAGAAAAATAGAGGAAAATATTAAAGATGTGAGACCAACAAAGCTCTCTCCAATCCAAAGCCCCAGAGCCTTGAATTTTAAACCCGTTGGTCTCACACCAAAAGGGCCGAGACCACTCTTATTCAAGATCTAATAGAAAGGCTTACCCTAAACAAGTAATCTTAGATTACCGTTATCAACAAAAACTGTCAAGAAGAACTAAAACCAGTTAACACTAAAAGCAACCAGAGTCCAAAACTGCAAGGCAAGATCATTTTTAAAATAAGGAACATCTACTAAACCGTGGACTAAGAAGTAAACAAACTGTGCCAAAAAAGCACTAGCAATGATTCTTTTGCCCCTACCAGACACATCTTCACCATCTATCCTAAAAACCCACAATCCACAAAAGAATAGAAACACGAGGACACCCAACAAACCTATTTCTGACCAAAAATTGAGAAAAATGTTGTGAGGATACTCCAGCAACTCATTATCACAGGTCCGAAAATCCCTGTACACATGCTTAAAACCGGAAAGACCCGCACCTAAAGAGGTTCGCTGCAAAAGCATATCTCTGGTTCCTTCCCAAAGACAAAGGCGAATAACTACAGTACTATCAGAAACACGCGCCACGGGAATATTTTTTTCCGGAGTGATTTGGGGAACAATAAAAAATACAAAAAATATTGTAAAAACAAAAAGTAAGGGCACACTGAACAAAAGAAATCTCTTAGCCTTCTGAAAATTTCGTGTAGACAGAAGTAAAAAAAGACTAGCAGCTAATAATCCAACTATCCCCCCCAACGAACAGGACAAGCCAAAAGCTGCCAACAATACCAACAACAAAATTCTTAAAACAGATTTTCTGTAAAGGAAAAAGTTTTCTCCAGCTCGGTCGTGATTAGAAAGAAAAGCAGCGATAAGAATAATAAGGGGTCCAAGATACAAAGCTAAGGCATTGGCAGAGTTGTAAACACCGTGTGCTCGCGGCAGTTCGTGTGGGGTAACAGCCAAAACACCAAACAAACCTTGTCCAATACCAAGAATAGCTAACCAAAACCCGGACAGAAACAAACCAGAAACTATCCATTTAGGCAAAGTCTCAATTTTCCTCAAATCACGGAGCAGGAAATAAAATAGTACTGGTTCTAAAAAATATGCTTTGAATATACCCAAACTGCTACGCAAAACAGGGGAAATCACCGCTGAAACTGAAGCTAGACCTAGTAAGATTAAAATTAAGACACTTAGCGCACTCCACTCTTCAACTAAAGGCTCCCCCAGCCAAACCAAACTAAATATTTTTCTAATTACCCAAACAAGAAAAAGTAAAAATAAAAACAGTTCTAGTAAAGTTGTGGGATAACTAAACTCGGCTAAAGGTGAGAGAACAAAGTGAAAACGAATAACATAAAGAGGAGCCGCAGCTAAACAAAGGAAGATCAAAAACAGCAAAATTTTGTCTAATTTTTGTTGCCAAGAAATCATAACTCTTCCTCCTGCCCATTAGCAGCAAACAACCACAACCAGATAAGCAAAGGAGAAAAGAACAAAGAATTAATAAAATTAGACTCAGCAAAAAGGCCCAGCAAACCACTAAAAAACGATAAAGACAGTAACCTATCGGGATTTTTACGAAAAACGCAGAACGAAGACCAACCCAAACTACCCAAAAGGCAAAGGTAGGCTAATAACCCAATTACTCCGGTAGTAGCAAAAACCAATAGAAGGCTGGAATCGGAACCTGCACCAGAATGCCCACTTTTTATCGGAACACCGCGCTCATCCCTAAAATACCCTCCCCGCTCTTGGGCGTATCTGAACGCATTAAAACCTACTCCCAAAACCGGGTAATCTTTAATTATCTCCAAAGTCCGCTGCCAAGAAACAATTCGCATTTGTGAAGAATCCGCCGGGTCTGTTATCCCCGCCAACCTAGTCTGCACACGAGGAACGAAAAAATAAGCAGAAAAGAAAAGCGCTGCCATAATGGGTAACAGCCAACGAAGCCTAAAAATCCCCCAAAAACCTAAGACTATTCCCATCATCCCCCAAGCACTACGAGAAAAAGTAAGCAACAAAGCAACAGTAATCACCAAACAACAAAGAATGTTTCCCCACATAGAGTTAGTAAGAAAATTCCAAATTCCAAACAATAGATCCTGTGTAAAATAGAAGATTCCAACTATAAACTTAGAAATCTTGTCAACTTCTACAGAATTGTGGGTGCGCCTTTCTTGCTCTACCTTATTACCCCTCTCAGGTAAGGAAAGTAACCTAGCTAACGACAAATTTAGGCATAATACAAAATAAGCCCCCAAAAAATTGGGGTCTAGCCAAGTAGAAACCAATCTATTTTTGTGCGGATCCCACCCCAAATTAGGGTCAAGTACTGATAAATCAGGAAAAATAACTAACTGTAAAAAACCCAGTAAGCCTAACAAAACAGCACTAAGCAAAAAACAATTCGCCAGGCGCCATTTAAACTTACTATCTTGCTGCCAAAGATCAGCAGCGACAAAATAAAGAAACGTGTACACAAACCATCGCACCCAATAAGCAGCAGAAACCATCCCAGCACCCATATCTAACCAACGTAAACCGTTCAGAAGAGATAAAAAAGAAATAAAGTTAAAAAAAAGCAAAAAAAACCAAAAACGAGGAAGCTTAATCTTGGATTGAGAGAGAAGCTTCTCCACTAGCCAAACACCAACAATTAGAAAAACCAAAACATCCCAAATATAGACACGAGTTTCCCCCCCAAAACCAGGAAATCTACCTAACTGACCAAAAACTAAGCTAAAAGGCAGACAATAAACAAGAAAGTGAAGAAAATCCATTAGAATAACAGCTTTTTCCAAACAGTTAATAATTTAGCAAGCAACCAAGACTCCCATTTAGGCCGGGTCTTCTTTACAAACTTACGGAAAGTTTTGTAATACAACAACTTAGCATCCTTTCTTTTTGAGAAACTCCCTCCTTCGTAATGTTCCACCTCGTAAAAGGGAAAATAGTACACAAGGTAACCAGCTTTTTTAGCCCGATAACATAAATCCTGATCCTCAAAATACATAAAATATTGCTCATCAAACCCATCCAGCTGATCCATTACTGATTGCTGCACAAACATAGAGGCGCCCGAAACCCAATCCACTTTTCGCGGTTCGGAAGCCTTCCAAGGAGCAGGCGCCCAAGGAAGATATTTTCTAAGAGGGGTAAAAAGTGTATAAAAAGAACCACAAACATAGCGCTGTATTGTCCCATCAGAATCTACCAACTTAGTACCCAAAATACCAACAGAATTGTGAGCGAAAAAATCCAAAACAGGTCGCGGTGAGGAATGAAGAACAGCATCACTATTTAAAAACCAAAGCAAATCCCCTGCAGCTAGGCAAGCCCCCACATTATTAGCTCCTCCGAATCCTCTATTTTCATAAAGATCAATCAACCTAAACTGGGGAAATCTTTTTCTAACCATTTGAACAGAACCATCTTCAGACGCGTTATCCACAACAATAACTTCTGAATCTTTCGGTAAATATTTGTTTAGAGACGAAAGACACTCTGCCAAAAGATCACGAGTATTATAACTTACAATTATGACAGAAAGCATAACTACTTGCTTATATTAACACAAAAACAGTTAACCAACTGGGTAACTTCCAATTAAACAATTAAGCACCACCAGCAAAAAAAGAGGTCAATTAAATACTGTATAATAATAAAAATGAACAACGCCCAAGACAAGATAATTATCATCACCGGAATGCACAGATCCGGAACTTCTTTGTTAGCTAACTATTTGCAAAAAAGCGGGCTAAACATTGGAAATACTTTGATGGATTCAAGATCAGATAACAAACGTGGTTTCTTTGAGGACACAGATTTCACTGAACTACACCAAAAGCTGTTAGACAATAAACGAATTCCTCTGTTTACACCCAAAAGACCTACTTTTTCCCCGCAAGATATAAGTCAACTGAAAAAGCTAGTAAACAAGAAAAATAAAAAAAATACTTCCAACACCTGGGGTTGGAAAGATCCGCGCACTGTCCTTTTTCTTCGCCCGTACAAAAAAATATGCCCCAACGCAAATTACATCTTTATCTTCCGACACCCTTTCTTAGTAATTGATTCCTTAATCAGAAGGTGGTCAGACTGGCCTATTCGGCTATGGCCGTTTAACGCAGCAAGAAGCTGGTTAATTTATAACAAAAAAATACTTGACTTTTACGAGCAAAATAAGGACCATTGCTTACTTATTTCTTTAGAAAAACTCATCGAGAAACCAGACAAGTTAATAACACAAGCAAACCAAAAATATGGAATTAGTTTAGAACCACCAAAATTTGAAAAAATATTTGATCCTAAACTGCTAAAAAGAAAAAAGAAGCTAAATATCCTTTCCCAAGCAGTTATTTACTTCTTCAAAGCAGAGCTGCTAGAGCTCTACCAACGGTTAAAAGAAAAGGAAATCTAAAGAAGTTTTAGCCTCTATTAAATAATTTACTCCGGAAAACTAAGCGTAGAAGATAAACGAAAATTAGCAGTTCTGTTACTCCAGTTATTACTGCCGCAGCCAAATAAGCATAGCGAGGAATAAAAATAAAATTCAAGAAAACATTCACCACTGTTGCAAACCCATAAATCCAGGGTAGCTTTTTTTGTTCATCTAGAACCATAACTGTATGCGAAAGAAGAGAAGAAGAAAAAAACAAGGGTAAACCAATAAACAGTATCCGTAAAGGTAACACAGCAGCAGTAAACTCTCCACCAGCCAAAACTCTAATCATTAAAGAAGCAAAGAGCTCCCCAAAAATAAAACAGACCAAAGAGAGCATAAGCAATATACGAAAAGCTTTAGAAAACAAGAACCTAGCCTTCTCTTTACTTTCTTTATACCTGGAAATAAGTACAGGATATACTGAGCTGACGAAAAAGAAGGGTAAAGCTAAAACGACATCGAAAATTTTAAATGCAGTACTATAAAAACCTACCGCAGCGTTGTTTTTCATTCCCTCAGGTAAGGGCAATATAGAGAGCATCAAACTGTCTATTTTAAAGTCCAAAATATTAAAAACAAGAGCAAGACCAACAGGTATGGCGGTAAAGAAAAGCTTTTTAGCACGAGGGAAATTTACTTTTAAATCAGCCCAAGTTAAAAACTTCCGCGACAAAAGCGCGCCAGCAAAAGCTTGGAAAAAGTAACTTAACAAAACCCCCATCACAGTGTAAAACGTGCTAAACCCAAGATAAACAAAAAGACCAACCAAAATAAGACGGGAAAGCGCGCCAACAATCTGAGCAATAAGTTGAAGACCGTAATCTAACCGGGCCTGGAATAAAGAACACACAGATTGAAAAAAAGAGAGGAAGAAAAGGCTTAGCAGGTTAACACTCGCGCCTTGTTTAACAGCGACAGAATAGGGCAAAAATCGCAAAACAATCCAAGCTATTGCAAAAAAGAACAAGCTAAGAAAAAAACGAAGAAACAGGAGATCGGAAAAAATGTGAACAGATTCTTGGCGAGATCTACGCATCTTTCTCACTGCAATTTGATTAAATCCAAAATCAACCATGATCCAATAAAAAGAGGGATAGGTAGTCATAATCATAAAATCACCGTACCCTTCTGGGCCAAAAGTTCGCGTAACCAGCATTGTTACTAAAAGAGTAGAGGATGCAGTAAAGAATTTACCAACAATCTGGTAAAGAGTATTTTTTGCTATTTCAATCTTTTTTATCATCGAGACAATGTTACCATAAAGCAAAGAAAAGTAATGACCTTGCACCGAAGTTTAGGCAACTCGTCAGTAGAATTGTGGGCCTTCTAACGTGTACAAGATAATAAAACAGAAAAGGAGGATACAAAGCGTGGTGGTTGCGCCTGGATTCGAACCAGGGACCTCCACAATGTGAATGTGGCACTCTAACCAACTGAGCTACGCAACCATGACAAACACTAAGCCTTACTCTACAGTTCAACCAATATTTTAACAATAAAGTCCTTGAAGGACAACTAACCAGTCGGTATCATTGAACAGATGTTAAAAAAACTTCTTTCCGGTATTGGAAACTTTATTCTCGACACACTAGAGGTGGTTGTCCTCGCCGTTGCTCTTTTCGCTCTAGGCTACTTATTCATAGTCCAAACTCACCAGGTAAACGGTGCCTCAATGGAACCTTCTTTTAGCGACAATAACTATCTCCTAACAGAAAAAGTAACTTACTATTTTCGTGATCCCAAACGAGGTGAGACAGTAGTATTTAAATATCCCAAAGCCCCAGAGTACGATTATATTAAAAGGGTAATCGGACTCCCCAACGAAAGTATTTTGATAGAAAATGGAGAAATTAAAATATTCAACCCTAGCCACCCAGAGGGTGTAACTCTCCAAGAACCCTATCTTAGCCCAGGAACAAAAACAGAAGGAGATACATTTCTTAACGAAAATCACAAATTCAACATCCCCCAAAACCATTACATTGTTATGGGAGATAACAGATCCGGCAGCTCAGATTCGCGTGAATGGGGACTTGTCTCCCGTAGTGAAATAATAGGTAAAGCGTGGATCCGCTATTGGCCAACAGAAAAGCTTTCTATTACAAAAACTCCTAAATATCCCGAACTGGACTAACAATAACTGCCAAGCTGTCTAAACCCAGCTAATAAACAAATTCTCTACAAAATAAATTTATCCAAATTAGGAACAGGTAAGTAATTGTATTTATGTGAAGGAAAAGGAATTAATTGTCAGAAGGAATTACAGAAAGGGACTTACGCCCACCACGAAGATTACCAAATTTCACTACTCCTTCAGCAAGCGAATAAAGGGTAAAGTCGCGTCCTTGTTTAACATTCCTCCCTGCATGGAAATTGCTACCGCGTTGACGAACAAGAATTTCACCTGGCCCAACAGCCTCCCCAGCCCCCACCTTGAGGCCTAATCTTTTCCCAGCAGGTCTTTTCTTTTGTCTTGCTTTTGAACCAGTTGCTTTTGATTTTGCCATCTTTATATAACCCCAATAATTTCCTCTGCTCGGGATTCACCGATACCTTCAATTTCTAAAAGATCGTCCCTAGACATACCAGCCAAATCCTGCAATGAAACTCCCTCTTCTTTTAAAATATTTCTTGTTCGAGTAGACAATTTCGCCAGCACATCCTCTTCACCAACACTTCCTTCTTCTACCTCCTCCGCCCTCTCTTCGCCAAACTCCCCTGTTATCTCCTCTACCTCTACTACCGAAAGAGGTTGCCGGTGTCCCTTATTTCTCCGATATCTAGACTTAGAACGGAACCGACGAACAGAAATCTTCTCACCTTTCTTATGTTCGAGAACCCTCATCTTAACAGATACATCCTCAACCTCCGGCATTCCCATAACTAAATTCTTCCCCATCGAAACTAACAAAGGGGTGAGGAGAAAATCCTCTCCCTCTTCCAAAGATAACCGATCTACTTCCAATTGTTCACCGGCAGTAACAAGAAATTGTTGTCCGGAGAATTCAACCACGGCATAATCCATTATAGACAGTATTTTACTACATTACCACCAAATCCGCAAGGAATTAAGATTTAAGCTAAGACACCTAAATTAAGAAACGACTCTACTCAATTCCGGTGAAGATAAACACTGGCTACGAAACCCAGTGAAAAAATGGTCACTAAAAAAGCGCTACCCCCAGCAGAAAGCAGGGGTAAAGGCAACCCTGTTATAGGCATTATCCCTATATTCATTCCCACATTTACAAAAAACTGAGACAAAAGCATAAAGAAAACACCAACGCACGCCACCAGCCCAAAAGAAGAACTGGCTTCGCGAGCAGTGATCAAAATCCTATATAAAAGAACAAAATAAAAAAAGATCAGAATTGTACAACCAAACAAACCCCATTCCTCTGCCAAAGAAGCAAAAATAAAGTCAGTACTCCTTTCCGGCAGATAGCGAAGCTGCGACTGAGGTCCCCTTCCCAAACCTCTCCCCAACAATTCACCAGAACCCGTAGCAATAATCGCCTGCAAAACATTGTAGCCCGAGCCCAAAGGATCAGCACGGGGATTTAAAAAAGAAATAATCCTTTCCCGCTGGTAAGGTTTAATAAATTCCCAAACTACAGGCAAGCTAACCAATCCCGTAAAAGCTAAGATCAACAAATATACTAAAGGAGTTCCCCCTGCTAAGGATACACCACCCCAAATAGCTATTAATATCAAACCTGTACCCAAATCAGGCTGAAGAACTACTAGAAGGACACAAATACATAAAAGCACTAAACCAATTAAAAAACGGTACAGCGGTTTTAACCTTTTTTCACTATAAACAAAAGCTAAAATAAAAATCAAAGTTAGTTTGATAAACTCCGAAGGTTGGAAACTAAGTGGTCCTAGAGACAGCCATCTACTTGCACCACGGACAGGCGAACTAAAAAGAGCAACCGCTCCCAAAAAAAGCAAGGAACCCACAAAAAGAAGAGGAGATATTAGACGAACATAGAAAGGATCCAAGAACACCAACAGACCTGCCAACAAAATTCCACCCAACGCCACTTGCAACTGCTTTTGAGCTAATTGCGGATCAGTACTCCAAATTTCCACAAGCCCAAAAAGAACCAAAACAAAAACAGAAACCAAGAAAAGTAGGTCTATCTTTGCGGTTAATTTATTAAGTGGCTTTCTGATGCGCATTAGAAGGTCTCACCTTAAGAACATTAAAGTCTTCACCAAAAACTAGTTCACCAGCAAGAGTATTTTTCTTAATTCTTTCGCCAAAAGCAGCCACGGCTTCCCTATTTTCTTCCGTATCAGGGATTTGGATAACAATATAGTCATCTAAATTACAGCCCGCTTCTCGGCGCTCGTTTTGAATAGCGCGACTAAGCTCCCGCGCTCTTCCCTCCTTCCGTAATTGAGGATTTAACTTTGTGTCTAAATCAACTTCTAAATCGCCAGATCTAGATTCAAATTCAATGTTCTTAATATTTAGCTCTTTTTCAGCAACCCGAACATATTCAGAATGGTCAGCGATATTCTTTTGCGGGGAAATATATACTTTCATTTCCGATAACGGTTGGCGAATCTTTATCCCCGCCTCCCGCCGTGCAGCGTGCCCTTGCTCACAAATTTCGCGCACAATTTTCATTTTCCTAAGCACGTCTTTGTCAATTAAGTAATCATGATAGCTTGGCCAATCGGTAAGATGAACCGAATCCTTCACTAAACAAAAAGAGCCCTCTTCATCAAGATCTTCCAGCCAACTATCCTTACAATTTGCGGTTAATATTTGAAAAATTTTCTCCGCAGTAAAAGGAATAAAAGGAGCTAACATCTTAGAAAGAATCATAAACACAATGAAAAGAGTTCGATGGGTAGTGTCTTTTCTCTCTCCCTCTTGTGCTGTGGGCCCGACATAATCGCGAATTCTTCGTATATACCAGGTTGAAAGATCCTGAGTTATAAAATTTTCAATTTCTTCTACAGCTTTGTGATTGCGATAATTCTCTAGATATTCAGTCACTTGACTAATTAACAAAGCAGCTTTGGAAACTACCCACTTATCCAGAACAGAAAATTCGTAAGTGTCTAAGGTAAGACCATTTTTGGTGTCACCAGAATCCGAACCGACTTGTTTCTCACTACTGTCATTTAATTTAAGCTCCGCTAATTTCTCCACAGGGTCAAAATTATCCAACCGCGCATAAGTGACAAAGAAATTCAGACTGTTCCAGAGGATAAACAGAAATCGTCGCTTCACTTCTCTAGCCGGACCAGGACCAAAATGCAAATTCTGAGCCGGATTTTGCGAAGCGTACAACCAACGCATTGGGTCTGCCCCCATCTCCTCCACAGCATCATCAAACCAAATTGCATTTCCCTTAGACTTATGCATTTCTTCCCCCTGTTCATCTTTAACCAAACCGTGACCTAACAAAGTCTCAAAAGGAGCCTTATCCTCCAGAACAGTGCTCATCGCTAGCAAAGAATAAAACCAATTCTTAAATTGCCCGGGAAAACACTCCAAAACCAAATCGGCAGGGAACCATTTTCCCCAATAATCGCGGTCTTCAAAATATCGTAAAGTGGAATAGGCAACAATTCCCGCATCGAGCCAAGGATTACCCACATCCTCAATTCGCTTCATTTTTTCTCCACATTGAGAACATTCAATCTCAACAGCATCCACGTAAGGTCGGTGTGGCGTATGCCCTGCAAACTCTTCCCACCCGTTCACAGCTCGTTTCTCTAATTCGGCACGTGAACCAATAACTTCAAAATGCCCACACTCAAAACACTCCCAAATAGGAAGACACAAACCCCAATACCGTTTCTTAGAAATAAGCCAATCTTCCATATTGTTTAACCAATCCAATTCACGGTCATAACCAAATTCAGGAATCCAATTTACATCCTTAATTACATCCTTTAACCTACTGCGATAGTCTTTAGCTTCCTTTCTTCTTTCGTCATCCATAGCAATGTACCATTCATCCACAACTCGCCAAACTAGCTCTGATTTACAGCGCCAACACGTAGGGTAACTGTGGGTATAAGACACTGTTTCAAAACCAAACGGCGACTCTTCCATAAGTTCATCCAAAACCAGCTCGGGGTGCTGCTTAGCATTCTTTCCTGTCAAATCTCCAAACCCGTCAAGATAATTCGCAGCTTCGTCAATAACAGGCAAAGCAGGAATATCCTTCTCTCGACCAAGCTTGAAATCTTCACTTCCACAACCAGGAGCAATGTGTACAATACCTGTACCTTGCACAGGATCAACAGACAAAATCAGAGGGTCAGCAGCCACAACCTTGAATTTATTCTTCCCTTCTATCTTTGCCACTGCAGATAAATGCTCGTAAGGCGCCTGATAAGAAAGCCCCACCAAATCCTCTCCCTTAAGAGTGGCTAACTTTTCACCTTCCTTAACCACATCCAGAGCGTTTAATTCTTCTCCGTCCTCCTGTTCTTCCAAACTCTTTTCCTTTGAACCAAAATGGGGTCCGTCCCCTTTTTTGCTTGTAGGATCGGCAAAAATAAGACATTCATCTTCAGCAGTTCTCCAAAGCCAATATTCTAACTCTGGATCTACAGCTACGGCCATATTACCAGGAATTGTCCAAGGGGTGGTGGTCCAAACAAGTAGCGAGATTGTAGAACAATCAGAAAACTGAGTTCCAGACTGCTGAACTTGAACAGTGTCTAACTGCGTAAGTTTCTCGCCGTCTAGCTGTTTTAGCGGTAGTTTAAAAAAGACTGACTTATGGGTAAGCTGTTTATATTCTTCAGTCAAAATCTCGTGCTGAGAGATAGCAGTTCCGCAACGGGGGCACCAAGGGACACTATCTCGCCCCTTATACAAATTCCCGTCTTCCCAAACTTTCTTAAGAAACGCCCAAATAGCATAATTGTTCTCCGGACTCATAGTGTAATAGTCGTTACCCCAATCCATAAAATAACCTAACCGTTGTGACTGTTCTGTCTGAACTTGCGAAAAATGCTTTGTGTGTTGTTTACACTTTTCCACAAAATCATCAATACCAAAATCCTCAATATCCTTCTTGTTTTCAAAACCAAGCTTTTTTTCGACCTCTACCTCAACCCACAGTCCCTGATTATCAAAACCATTCTGAAACCGCTGCTGAAACCCGCACATATTTTTAAACCGCTGATACAAATCCTTCAAAGTTCGTCCCCAGGCATGGTGTACTCCCATTGGATTGTTAGCAGTAATGGGACCATCCAAAAAGGAAAACTTCTCTTCCTTAGCATCATTGCGATGAAGATACTTAGAAAGTATATTATTGTCCTTCCAGAAATTCATAATCTGGTGCTCTAAATCCTTAAAATCTAATTTTCTCTGCATTTCGCCTAACATAATTTAGTATTTTCTATTCTAACATAGCCACGGTACTCAACTAAAAATCCCCCTTACGGGGGAGTATATAAGGCAAGGAAGAACCGGTCAACTCGGCCCTAACACCGCCAATAATTAATAATAACGCGAAAAAGAAAATTTAAGAGAACACCCTCACTCTCCGCTAGGTGTAGATTGGGGGACGCTAGGAGTTCCCTGTTTACCACTAGGAGTAGCTTCTTCCTCGTCATCTCCCAAAAGAGCAGAAGGAGAAGATTCTTCCTCTACAACAGGAGAAAGCTCTGTTTCTCGTTCAACTTTTGCAGCCTCCTGTTCAAAACGGAGAACCCGCCTTAGTAAAACAGCAGTTAGAAAAATACCAACTACTGCTAAAACACCTAAAGAAATGTAAACCGCTTTCTTATCCATAATATTTCCCTATGGGAAGTATAACACAAAGGATAACTTAGAACCAACAACTACACAACCCAAATGATGGAAAAAAAGTCAAAAATCTAAAGGCTGGTCTTGAATATATTTCAAGCCATTCTTTACAGCAGTTTCCGCCTTAGCCAATTCCCGACCCAAGTCTGCAGCATGGTTTAAGTCAGATATAGCTAATTCCCCAATAATCTCTTGACAAAGCTTAACCGCGGCTTTCTTGGTTTTACCATTAATACTAAACTTCTGCAATTCTATTCCTTGCGGAGAAAGATGAGTAGCCAAAATCTGCTCCCCTTTAACACTGATAAGAAAGTTTCCTCTTGGATCCCATACACAACGCGGCTGATAATATTTGTCCAGAATTTCTTCCACCCTTGCACCTACTGACTCACTAATCCAGGCAAATTGGGAAACAATTACTAAAGAACCAATACCTTTCCCTACACTCTCCGCAAGCTCCCCTTGTAAACGGCGCAGCGCAAAAACATTTCGCGGCCAAGCTCCAAAAATATCGTTAGCTCGAAAGTAAGCCGTCAGGTACAATTGGTTAGCAAAACATTGAGCTTGCACTAAGTCCAAACAAGGAACATTCCAGCCCTCCTGTTTACCAGCGGGCGTTTGCCCACCGTCATCAGGAGGAAAGTTGTCCTCTTCCACATTCCACAGTACAGCTAACGCACCTTCCTCTGCAGGAAAGCGAGCCAATTTTTCTTTCATAATCTCCACTTGATTGATACCGCAATAATTTTTTAACCGTTCACCATACGAATAAGAATGTCCCTGTAATTGAGGATCAGAAAAATTTTCCCAATAATGTTGCACACCTTCTTGATCAAAATCGAAGAAAGGATAAATAGTTGGCTCTTTCGGATCCTCCTTCTCAATAACGGCAGCTAAATTATTCACTGCTAAAACCTGGTGGCCACCAATCCGCTGCATAGAAAGACCAAATTTTAATATATTCTTCAAGGCCAACAACCACACCTCCCCAACAAAATCATCCCGCACTTTAAACACAGAAAAATCTGTCGGGAAAGATTCACTATCTCTTTCTGGTTGCGGGTACCGCATTGGTTCCCTTGTAGAAGTTTTAGATAAATCTAGCGAAGAGATCATTTCTTCTAGCTTGCCTGTATCTTCTTCACCACGCAAATCTATCAACTCCACAGTTTCAATCAACAACTCCCTAGCTTCCTTTGGTACTTCCTTATCAATGCTTCCTTCGGGAATGTCTTTACCCGTAAAAAAGTCGACCAAAACTTGTCCGGCACCAGACAAATCTTTTCCACAAAGGATAAGATACTGAATCTTAGGATAAGTAAGCAAATTCCGCACAACAAAATTTAGGCCACGGGGTGAGTAAAGCTGCCCTCCAAAAAAATAAGAATCCGAAGAAAGACTATCTAATAGCTTCTCCTTAGGTGTCCAAAGAGTACAAATAGCCACAGGAGAATCAGAATTTCCAACAGTTAATTTTTCTTTAAAGTAAATAGAATTACTTATTGCCATACCTTTTCCTCAGGAATCTTGAAAATAGGAATATCTGCCGCCTTGAAAAAACAACCACCCTCATTACAAGCATAATCAGACATATAGTAAAGATAATTAATCCTGGCCTGAACTAAACTCTTTGAACAAACATAACAGGGAAAAGTAGTAACATAAATAGTGCTATCCTTTAAGCAAAGACCGCTGG
The DNA here is from genome assembly GCA_048621635.1 of Patescibacteria group bacterium. Classification (GTDB taxonomy): domain Bacteria; phylum Patescibacteriota; class WWE3; order JAUXAW01; family JAYEID01; genus JBMCWH01. The sequence goes on along the minus strand of JBMCWH010000004.1, from coordinate 22,890 downwards.
CAGCTGCTTTTGCAATCAGATTTACCTCGGCATGGATAGAACACACTTTACCAATATCTGCCCCGTTAGTTAAACTCAACTTCTTGCGGATGCATTCACCATCCTGGCAATATTTTTCTCCGGGCAAAGTTTCATTATAGGCAGAAACAATTACCTTTCCATTCTTCACAGCCAGACAAGCTGTTTTGTACATACATGTCGCCTGGTCGCAAAGCAAACAGGCTTTTTTCATTAAGTTTAAATCTTTTTGTTTAATTGTTGTATTTTTGTCAGCGTTGTTCATTTTCAAATACAAAAGTAAACAGGCTCTCCTTTTCGCCAGTCACAAAGCATCTCTAAACTCCTCTGCAGCTTCTTGCGGCAAAACATTTATCTTCTGATACTGCCAACTTTCCAAATCAGGGTGGAAGGGAATCAGGTGAAAATGAAGATGTTGAACTGTTTTCTTTTTGTTATTTCCTTCACGAAGAACAAAAGTATAAGCATCATTATTTGTAACAGCTTCTAGCAACTTTCTACCTAACTCCGCAAGTCTACGTACTGCCAACCAATCATTTTCTGATAACTCAGAAAGTAGCAAAACATGCTTACGGGGAATAATCAAAAGGTGATAATCAACATAAGGAAATAGGTTCGCTGTTAAAACTACATCATTGTCTTGGGTAACAATGTACTTTTCCTTAAGATCACAGAACGGGCACTTGTCAACGCTTTGCCAAATCTCCGCATATTTATAACCACCCTGCCGAGCACTTTTCTGTATTTCAGGACTGTAAAAATCAGGATCTTTGCTCATTTTGGCCTACTGCTTCCAAACACGCAGAAAACATTTTTCTTACCCGCAAGCCTGCTGCTTTCTCAATCATCCTTTGCGAGGAGACGAAAGGAGCCTGCCGTTCAACCAGCTTAATTTCTCCGCCATACTCACACACGGTCGCACACTCCGGACTCTCTTTAAATCCGGAGTTCCACGCCTCATCCACAGTCTGGAAAACGTCAGGGTGCAAAAGATCCAAAGCTTTTACCATAGAATCAGGAAGAACAGTTACATAATCAACTGGTTGGAAAAAGCGCAAAAGCTCTGCCCGCGAGCGCTGACTTACAATTGGCCGCCGCGGACCTTTCAACTCCTTTATCTGTTTATCAGAAGGTATACCAACCACAAGAACATCTCCCCATTCACTGGCTTTCTCAATAAACCGAACATGGCCAACATGAACTAAGTCATAGGACCCACTTACAAAACTGATACTTTTATTTTCCTTTCTTAGCTTTTTTCTCAATTTATCTAAATTCTCCCAGGTAACAACCTCTCCCAAATAGGCATAACTTAAAATATCCCTTGGTTTCTGATCACCTAAATCTACAAAAGGAGGTTCCTCTCTCCCAATATTCAATACTTCTTTACCAAAAAAACTGTTTAAATGCTTAGACAACGTAAACCGCGCCAGTTTTTCCACGATCTCCGAACTGGAAATAAAAGGCTCTATTCTGTCTGCCTTTACCACATTTCCTCCGTAGCTGGATACCAATTCCTCCTCTTCAGAAGATCGCACATTTTTTTTCCAATCATCTTCAATAGTGTAAAAAACAGTAGGCTGCAAAAAAGAAAGAACATCTAAAAGATCTCGCTCATCAACCACAGTCACTGCATCTACAGGACGAAAATAACTGAGAGTTTCTGCTCTATCTTGCTCAGAAACAAGAGGATGTCCTGGGCCACGCAGCTGCCTACGCGAAGCGTCGCTTGCTACCCCGACCACTAAACAATCACCCCAGGTACGCGCCTCGGCAAGGAAATGACTCTGTCCCGAATGAATAAGATCATAAGCACCCACGGTAAAAACAATCCGGCTACCTTTACCCCGCAAAGACTGAACCATATTCTTCACATCTTCTAGTTTCAAAACAGGAGCTGCTGACATATAAAAATTTAGCTACCAAATTTCAGATAATAAAACATACCAAGTTACTAATCAACAAACTGCACCTCGAAGCCCTAAAAAAGCTGGCAGCATTTTTAACCTTGGCAGGGCGCACTCCCAAAGCTAGGCTATAGCACTTTCTAAAGGAAGGAGAAAATCGTTGCCAAATTCAAGATCAATAATAGCAGAAAAAAATACAGAGTAAAAAAGAACCAAAGACCGTGTTCAGCAATATAGATAACTAGACTATCATAGGAGCAAAATGATCTATCCATTTGTTTACTAGTTTCCTATCCTCAATCAGTAAAGGACCACTATTGTAACCGTCCAAAAAGCAATCAACCATTACCCGACGAGATAGGTCCTTATTATCCTTAGTGGAAATTGCTAATGACTTTCCAATATCAGCAACCGGAGGGCCCCAGGTCGCCTCTTCAAAATCTAAAACACCCACCACCTCTGTCCCGTCCAAATCAAAAAGAATATTTCCCCGTGCATAATCCATATGCAAAACGGTAAACTCCTGATCACCATTAATTTCTTCTTCTGGAAACGGACGCAGCAACTCTTTGCTAGGAAATTCTCGCAAAGCCTTGTGTAACTGAGAAAGAAATTTACCCGCAGGTACAATCTGCTCAGGTCCGTAAGGAAAAATTTTCCGCCCTCCCCTAAAGCGATGAAAAGAAATATATCGTTTAACACCTAACAATTCTAATTCCAAAAAGTCTTTATTATGCTTAGTTTCTAAAAAGCAAGGGACAAGAAAATCTTTTTTGCAAAGAAATTTACTAACCCCTAAAGAGCGGCGCACCCTCTGCCCAGCTGTTGGAGAAGGCTTGTAAATAGTTAAGACAAACATTTCTTGCTCAGAAAATTTAGCAAGAACAACAGCATTCCTCATCCCTCCGTATAAACGGTAAAAGCTGGGATTTTTTTGTTGCAAACTTTCCGGAAGGGAAAAAGAAAACGCAAGCTCGCGAAGATCTTCTTCAGAAAGAGCAGTCAAGACCTCCTCTGGTGTCTCAGGAACAAAATTAACTGAATTCATATTAGAAAAGTAAAGCTAAATACAAACAGCATCAAAATTACGCCCGCAGCTTTGCCTCTGGAATGATCTTTTGGACAGCTTTTAAAAATTTCCGCAAAGTTGTTCGTGGATAAGGTTCGCGGTCATTAAAAGCAGGATCAATACAATCACGGGGTTCAAACTTTTGAATTACCCAGGGAATTTTCCGCACTTCTGTGGAGGAAAAGAACTTTTTCAAGTCACGCGCGATGGCCAACAAAACATCCTTATCATGCAGGCCAGGAACCACTGTTGTTCTTAGCTCAAAATCTACATCAGAATTTATCAACAATTCCAAAGTATTTGTTATTCTTTCTAACCCAACCTGCTCTGCAAAGTCTTCTAGACCAACCACATCGCTATAAGCTTGGTCCTGTAGTCTTGCCTTAATATCCATCCCTACAAAATCAACTAATCCTTCCTCTAACAAAAATTCAACTTTTTCCGGACGTGTACCGTTAGTATCAAGTTTAACCAAAAAACCCGCATCTTTAATTGCTCTCACAAACCCAGGTAACTCCGGATAAAGAGTAGGTTCTCCTCCACAAACTACTACTGCATCCAACACATCTTTCCGCTTATCTAAAAAAGCAAAAAAATAATCTTCCGAAATTTCTGGCAACTTCTCAGGAGCCAAAACCAGATCCCGGTTATAGCAAAAAGGACAACGGAAGTTACAACCAGAAAGAAAAACTGTGCAAGCAACCTTATCGGGGTAATCAAGAAGAGTTGTCTTTTGCAAACCACGTATATCTACAGACATACTCACAAGCTGTTAAACAGCAAATTCCTCTCGGTCGGAGAATTCCGCTTGCTTACCAGCATTCCACTGATTGACTGGACGAAGATAACCAACTACACGGGAATAAACTTCACAAGGTTTCTCACATTCAGGGCAGAACATATGCTCCCCCCGAATATAGCCATGCTCCGGACAAATACTAAAGGTGGGAGTAATTGTGTAATAAGGAAGCTGATAATTTTCCGCAATTTTCTTCACCAATGACTTAGTTGCCTCCCCCGAGGGCATCCGCTCGCCCAGGAAAGTATGAAAAACTGTCCCTCCTGTATAACGGGTTTGAAAAGAATCCTGAAGATCCAAGGCAGCAAAAACATCCCCATCAAAACCCACCGGTAACTGAGAAGAATTAGTATAATAAGGATCAGCACCTTGTTCAGCATATTCTTCCTCATTAGCGACAATGATATCCTTATAAAACTCTTTATCCTTCTTAGCTAAACGGTAAGCAGTGCTTTCCGCTGGCGTAGCTTCTAAGTTGTACATCTGGTCATCCTCTGCCTGGAAAGTAGCCAACCGCTCACGCATGTGATCCAAGACTTCACCCAAAAATACGCGTGCTTCTTCACTTCTAAATCCCTCACCCAAAAAGTTAAGCATAGATTCATTCCCCCCTACTAGCCCAATAGTATTAAAGTGGTTTCGCCAATACTCCCCAAACTGCTCTTTTACGGAAGAAAGAAAAACTTTAGAATAAGGATACAAACCTTTCTCTGTGAAATTTTCCACTACTCGCCTCTTCAAGTTCAAACTGTGTCGTGCCACCTCCATCAATTCGTCTAAGCGCGAAAAATATCCCTCCCGTGTATCAGAAAGATAACCAATTCGCGGAAGATTAATAGTCACCACTCCAATGCTCCCTGTCAAAGGATTAGCACCAAACAAGCCCCCACCCCGCTTACGCAGTTCTCTGTTGTCCAAACGCAATCGGCAGCACATACTTCGCGCATCCTCAGGGTCCATATCCGAATTAACAAAATTGGAAAAATAAGGAATACCGTATTTTGCCGTCATTTCCCAAACAGGATCCAAAACTGGCTTATCCCAATCAAAATCGGAAGTAATATTGTAAGTAGGAATAGGAAAAGTAAACACACGTCCCGAGGCGTCACCCTCCATCATAACTTCCGCAAAGGCTTTGTTAAACATATCCATCTCCTCCTGAAACACACCATAAGTTTTATCTTGCAATTCACCACCAATAATCGCTGGTTCATCTTTCATATATTCAGGAACTTCCAAATCCATAGTAATATTTGTAAATGGCGTCTGGAAGCCGACCCGGGTAGGAACATTCATGTTGTAAATAAATTCCTGCATCCCCTGCTTTACATCCTCATAAGACAAATTATCGTAATGGATAAAGGGAGCTAGATAAGTATCAAAATTGGACACAGCTTGCGCACCTGCACCTTCTCCTTGCACCGTATAAAGGAAATTAACTAACTGCCCTAACGCAACCCGGTAATGTTTTGGAGGAGCAGATTCAATCTTCCCACGGACACCGCCAAACCCACGCAAAAGAAGTTCTTGCAAATCCCAACCACAACAATAAGGAGCCAGCAAATATAAATCGTGAATGTGAAGATCCCCGCGCGAATGGCCTTCCCGTGCTTCCTTGGGATATAGCTTATTTAACCAATAACGAGAAGACATTGCCGAAGAGACATGAATATTTAAACCTTGCAAAGAAAAAGCCATATTAGCATTTTCTTTAACCTTCCAATCAGACTGATCAAGATAAGAACCAATTAACTCATTTACATCCACCAAACTGCGAATATCGCGAATACGGTTGTGAAGATCGCGATAAAGAATATACGCTTTGGCAGTTTTTGCATGTCCATATTCGATTAAGGTTTCCTCAACAATATCTTGGATATCTTCTACTTTGGGGATATCATCAGAACCGAAGTTCTTGGAGAGTTCTTCAATTACACGATCCGTAATAAAACGGGAGCGGTCTTTATCCTTACCGCCCACAGATTGCGCAGCTTTCCAGATCGCGTTAACAATTTTTTCCCGTTCGAAGGGAACTATACGGCCGTCTCGTTTTTCAACTTTCTTTGGTGGTTGGACAGGCATAGCAAAAATACAACCAGTTTTTTCAAACTGGTCAGTGTTAATAGCAAACCACAAATTTGATCAATCTACAAGGACCAATTTGTGCAAAAACGTTAGTGAAAAAATTTCTCGGGGGCAGCGAGAAAGGAAAAATAAAGATTCAAAAGAAACACAAAGTTGTAAAAACTTCACGCATCTTCGGAGTCTTTTCTTTTTGTCTTTAACTCTTACCAGTTAACTTTCTCTCAAAAAAGCAGGAATATCGTACTCATCTTCTCCCGAATTATCAGATTCCGAACGTTCTTGTTCCTCATCCTCCTCAAAAATTCTCGTCATTCCCGGCTCAAAACCAGTAGCAATAACTGTTATCTTTATCTGATCAGTCATCTCCTCATCAATAGTTGCGCCGAAAATTACCTCTGCTTCCTGATGTGCTTCCTCAGAAATTATCCGGGCAGATTCGTCCACCTCATGCATGGTCAGATCTTGACCACCAACTATATTAAACAACAACCCCCGGGCCCCGTCAATAGAAGACTCCAAAAGCGGGGAAGTAATAGCATTCTTAGCAGCAACCTTAGCCCGATCCTCTCCACTTGCTCTTCCAATACCCATCAAAGCCGAACCCGCATCTGCCATTATTGTCCGCACATCTGCGAAATCAACATTTATCAGTCCCGGAGTTACGATCAGATCAGAAATACCTTGCACACCCTGTCCCAAAACACCATCAGCAACCTTAAAAGCTTCCAAAATACTCATCTTTCGCTCAACTACTTCCAAAAGCTTCTGGTTAGGAATAGTAATCAAAGCATCTACCTCTTCCCGCAAATTTTCCACGCCTTCTTCTGCTTGAGCCATCCTTTTGGTCCCCTCAAACTCAAAAGGCTTAGTCACTACACCCACAGTTAAAGAACCTTCTTCCTTGGCAATGTTTGCTACTAGAGGACTCGCACCAGTCCCCGTTCCTCCACCCAAACCAGCAGTCAGAAAAACCATATCAGCACCTTTCACTTGATTACGAATTTCATCCTCGGATTCCTCTGCAGCTTGCCGACCAATTTCAGGATCAGCACCAGATCCCAAACCGCCAGTTAGATTTGCACCTATCTGCACCTTAGCCGGGGCTGCACTTGCCTCCAACGCTTGGGCATCTGTATTCATAGCTACAAACTCGACACCCTGAATTTCCTGAAGATTAATCATAGAATTCAAAGCATTACCTCCCCCACCACCAACCCCGATCACTTTTATTCGGGCAACTTTTCCTACTTCCGGTTTAACTTGCATTTTTTTAAATTTGGTTGTCTATAATAGTACCAGTTAACAATTTATTTTCAAATAAGTAAACAGTCCTCACTTATCACCATCCTTAGACAGGGTCGGGTAAGATAAATTATTCCTTAATTGCCTAAAAATTTGTAACTTCTTCTCGTCTTGCGCCTATCCGAAATATAGGTGAAAAGTCTTTTTCTTGCTTCTCTGTCTTTATCGAAAACTTTCCATCTTTGAGAGAGCGTATACTCAGACTGTGTGTTTCTAAATCTCTACCGTAACGCTAATAGCTTCGGGAAGTGTAACATGAAAAGAACGCTAATCAACATTGCTTTTTAAGGTAAAAACGATCTTATCCAATTCAAAAGCTTTCTAAATATTCCTCCCAATCCTTCCCCAGAAACCAAGGACGAGAACTCTCCTTGCTGAGTAGCATAAGAACCATAAAGAAGCAAGCCAACAGAAGTAGCATAAGCAGGGTCACCCAATTCATCAATCAATCCTGTTACTCCCCGTGGATACCCAATTCTTAATGGCAAACCAAGTGTCTTATCCACTATCTTCTTAACACCCATTGTATTTGCCCCGCCACCACACAAAACAATACCTGCGGGCAGCTTATCGTCTAAATCACTACTTCGCAACTCCTTACCCACCATTTTTAAAATCTCTGTTAAACGCGCAGATACTATCTTTTCTACCACTTTACGAGAAACAGTAGTCCTTTCTAAACCTAAATCAGAAATATCTACTTCATCTATAGGTTTAGATTCTTCCTTTTCTTCCTGTTCGGGCTGAATAGGTTGCGCATCTTCCTCTGAAAGACGAACTTTTATCTTTTCCGCATCCTCCAAACTCAACCGCAAACCAACTGCCAAATCATTAGTAATATTTTGCCCACCTACAGGCAAGACAGATGCATAGGCAGGACTACCGTTAGCAAAAACAGTAATACTAGTAGTACCTCCCCCTATATCCACCAAAACAGTTCCTAACTCTTTCTCTGTATCGGTCAGGATCGCTTCCGCCGAGGCAACACCGGAAAAAACTAAATCAGCTACATCTACACCAATCTGACGAACGCACTTTTTTAAATTCCGCATAACTGTCGCACCACCAGAAATAATATTAGTCTCAACTTCCAGACGAACACCGCTCATTCCCACAGGATCACGAATCTCATCCTGATTATCAACAATAAACCCGCGAGGAATAACATGGATTATTTCGCGAGAAGAAGGTATAGACACAGCTTGCGCTGCTTCCACAACCCTATCTACATCCATCTCTGTTATTTCCCCTTCCTGATGGGCCACCGCAACCACGCCATGTGAATTCAGAGAAGAAATATGCTTACCATTAACTCCGATAAAGGCCGAGGAAACAGCACAGCCAGCCATCCTCTCCGCACCATCTAATGATTCTGCAATAGTTTCCACAGCAGTATCAATATCTACTACTACACCTTTTTTAATACCTTGAGAAGAAACAGTAGAAACACCAATAACAGAAACCTTACCCTCCGGAGATACAGAGGCTATCACACTAGTTACTTTTGAGGAACCTACATCTATTCCGCTAACAATACGTTCTTTGGGCATTTTGATTTTTTGCACCTAATTAGGAACCACTTATAAAGCGGAGAAAATCAGGTAAAAATAATATTCTTTTTCTAATCTAACACCTTCTAATATGCTGGTCAACATTCTTGAAACATTACTAAACTAACAGATATTAGTTAACAGTGAGTACTAAAACCATGGTTACTCGATTTCCACCACTGGATTTTCTGCACGCAGATCAACCTTTTTTAAAACTTCCCCCCGAGCATTGTAGTTTTCTAAAACAGCAATAATCTTTTCAACCTTGTCCAAGTTAGGCGGAGAAAGGATAATAGGACCATCAGCAAGTTTTAACCGCAGACTCGAATTAATCTCACAAAACTCAACTTTCATTCCCAACCTATCCACATCATCCGAAATAGCAAGAAAAAAATCCATCCCTTCCTGCGAAATCTCCTCACCCAAATCCAAATCGCGCTGTACAATCAACACGGGAAAATTATCTAGCTTACTACGCAAAAATATCTTTCCCTCCCGATCAACTAGAAAAAGCCTTTCTTGTGCATCAGAAACCATAGCAACAGGAATTCTCTTAGTTAGAGTAACTTCAACAGTATTGAAACCTAATCTGCTAACATCCACCTCTGCAATAGAAAGATCCTGCTTCAAAAAATCCAAATCTTTTTTGGTAAAAAACAACAAATTACTACCCAAAACCTTTTTGTTAAGCTCTTGCTGCAAAGCCTCCTCCCGCAAGTCCTCTGCATGGGGAACTAACTCAAGTTCAATTTGTTTAATATCAAGGAAAGAACTAAAAAAAACAAACCAACAAAGAAAAAAAAGAAAAATAACAGCTAAAGGATAAAGTAATAATTTTGGAGAATACCGCCTGCGTAAAGCTTTTAATTTCCGTCGCGTATTTCTCCGTAAATTAAACAACCAGGCATGATTTCTCTTGAATTTACCGCTGCGAAAGGAGTTTTTAGAACGACGAGAAGAGTGTTGCTGTTCCCAAATACTCATAGCAATAGAATTGTAACACACAGAAAAACAATTAGCCGCCAGAAAACAGATTAATTTTTAAGAGGTAACCTCTTAAAAATGCTGAGTTAACAGCATGGAAAGAGTATCGCACACAAACCGAAGAAAAAATTTATATACGTTCTCCCGAGAAGACCATAAGGACAACAATGTTAAGAGGTAGACTCTTAAAAAAGATCCTTGATCCTTAAAAAAAAACTAGTCTTGAACATATTCCAAAATCTGATCAACTATCCGGTCAGCTGCATCATAAACCACTAAACTCCGTGCCTTTTTTCCAGCCTTTTTAAAATCCTTCCAACTATCAAGCATACTCTTACACTCCGTTAACAATCTTTCTGGTGTTAGTTCCTCTTGGGGCAAAATAATAACTGAGCCTACTTCGGATAGGACTTCTGCATTTTTTCTCTGTTCGTTATGAGAAACCCACGGAATAGGAATTAAAATTGCAGGTTTACCAAGTGCAGCAAGCTCATAGACAGTATGTGCGCCAGAGCGCCCGATTACAAAATCTGCACTACGGAAAACACGAGAAATCTCTTCTTGATCAAAATAATCATACACCACATAATTTGCTTTCCTTTTCTCCGGAAGCCGGTTTTCTACCTGCAAAAATTTTTCGAAATCACGAATCCCGCACTGGTGAATAACTGAAAGTCTAGTTAGCAATCTCTCCACGCAGCCCTCCACAGCATCATTAATAACACGCGATCCCTGCTTACCCCCAGTAATGTACACAGTGGGCCACTCCGGCAACCCTGACAGCTTTTGCTTTGTCTCACTATCTACCCTCCTTACAGATCCGGAAGATTTTTCCCCAGCTAAAGTAACAATCTCCTTCCTTAACGGAAGACCAGTAAGAATAACCTTACTTTCCGGGAAATAGTCTCTCGATTGCGGCCAGGAAATAAAAATTTTTTTTGCAAACCGGGCAATAAATTTGTTTGCCCACCCACACACTACGGTTTGCTCGTGAGTAACAGAAGGAATTCCTAAAATCCAGCCGGAAAGAACAACAGGTACTGCTAAATACCCTCCAAAAGAAATTATCAAGTCGGGGCGATGTTTCAACAGAAGGAAAAAAGCTTGCACAAAGCCAAAAGGAATTCGCAACCAATCCAAAGGTTTAAAGGTACGACTTAACTTTCCGGCATTAATATTCACAAATGGAATCTCTTTTGCTTGGACATCCTTAAATTCGTTACTTTCCACACCCGGTGCACCAATCGCCCATCGATGGCCAAAAAACACCATTTCTAAGTCCGCCCGCTTAGTCACAGACCTTTTTTTCAAAGCATCAATAACTGCTAAAGCAGAAGTGTGGTGTCCCCCTGTAAAAGCAATGTTCATCTCCTGCTCCTCCGGGAAGAAATGTTTAAAATTAGCCCAACAGCGGCCAACGAAAATATCATGGATGATCCACCATAAGAAATAAAGGGTAAGGTCATTCCTGTCAAGGGGATAACCCCCACCATTGCTCCTAAATTAATCAGAATTTGCAAACTTATCCAAGCTACAACTCCGCTGGCTAAAAGACGGGAGAATCTATCCGGGGCAGATCGAATAATCAAAAACCCTCGCCAAATAAGAAGTAAAAAAACAAATAATAAACTCGCAGTACCCAAGAAACCAAACTCCTCCCCTACAATAGCAAAAATAGAATCCCCCATAGTCTCCGGGAGATATTCATATTTTTGGCGCGACTTCCCTAAACCTAAACCAAAAAGACCACCAGAACCTAAAGCAATCATAATCTGACGCAAATGATATCCTGTAGACAAAGGATTTGCTGCACCAGGATCCAGAAAAGTAAGTAAACGCTTTCTTCTATAAGGAGAGAACCAAATAAAAATTCCGGCAAAAGCAACAAAAACAGCACCAGCAGCAAAAAGGGGTAACAAAGGAGCACCAGCTACAAAATAAACCCAAACCCCGATTCCACAAAGCAGTACCGCAGTAGCAAAATCCGGCTCCAAAAGAACCAAGCCACCCAGAAAAGCAAGCAAAATCAAAACCAAGCCCAAACCGGGAAGAGACGCATCCTGATTGAGTCTCCTTTTCTCAGGTGCTAACCAAGAAGCTAAATAAATAATCAACGTTAGCTTAGCAAATTCTGAAGGTTGAAAACTCAAACTACCTAGTAAAGGAAGCTGGGGTAGGACTCCCTGCGGGTTTAAAATTATCCATCGTCTAGCACCGTTCACTTCAGGAACAAACTTATCACAAAGAGGAAAACTAAACAATCGTGGAAGCAAAAGAAAAAAAAGCATTCCTAGCGTAACTAAAAACAGAGGCAACGCCAACTTACGCAATTTATTCAAATCAAAAAGGTAACCAACAAAAGCGCCTAAACTTCCCAGCAAAATCCACACTAATTGCTTAAGAAGAAAATGATATTTACCACCCAAAACATCGTGAGCGTAAACAACCGAAGCATCATAAACCATCACCACTCCAAAAGTAAGAAGACCAATGATGATAACTAAAAAAATTGTATCTGGCTTACGGGAAAAAGCTGTAGGCATGATTACGTAAGTTTAGCAAACACTTATTTTCAATCTTTCGATAACATTTCCGAGTCAAAAAATAGTGAGCTTGCCGTTTCTTGAAAACAATGCTAAAAATAACAGTCAAAAAAATCTACTAGACAAATTCTCCAAACCAATTAATATTTCTCACAACAAAGCTACCAGTATCCCCATTACAGCAAATACTGCCGACAACACCCAAGCTCGCTCTGTTATCTTAGTTTCCGGCCAACCCAAGGCTTCGAAATGATGGTGAAGTGGCGCAATTTTAAATATTCGCTTATCCCTTAACTTAACAGACCAAACCTGCAAAAAACTGGAAAGCAGCTCAACAACAAAAATTACCCCAACTATGGGAAGAATCAGTTCCCTATTAAGAAGAAAAGCTAACAAGGCAAAAACCATTCCCAAAGGCAGAGTCCCTACATCACTCATCTGAAAACGCGCAGGATAGATATTAAAGTAAAGAAAGGCTAGCTCAACGCCAACCAAAGTGGCAGCAAAAATTGCCAAGCCTGGTTTATCCACTACTAAGCCAATAATACCCAAAGCCAAAAAGGCCAAAGAATGGGTCCCTCCCGAAAGACCATCCAGCCCATCAGTTATAGAAAAGGCATTGGAAAAGAAAACCATTGAAAAAGTAAGAAGAACAGGGTACAAAAACCCCACCTCTAGGACACCAAGAAGCGGTAACCAAAGAGCGGATTGTTCAAAAAAATAATAAACCCAGAAACTAACCCCACCAGCAATAAAGCACTGCGCTAAAAATTTCTCATGGGCCTGAAACCCGCCACGGTAACTGCCCATTGCGCGAAAAGCCTCCTTAAAAGCGTGCCAAGGTAAAAGAACAAGCTGATAAAGTGACCAGGTAATGCCAGAGAATGAAACTACAGGAGTAATACCTCTCCTTACCGCAACTCGAACATTCTTGTGACCCAAAGTATTAAAAAGATCATCAATCCCACCCAGTACCCCACCCATAAACAGCGTTACCAGGAGTGGGTAAGTCAAAACAGAATTGTTGAAAAGTAAATTCAACACAAGAACAGTAACCACAATCAAAATACCGCCCATCACCGGCGTACCGGTTTTCTTGGCGTGCTTTTCCACCTTCTCATCCAGCTCTTCTTTCGATCGTCTCCGCAAATTAAATTTAAAAAGAAGGCTAATCAATAACGGTGCCCACAACATGGACACAATAAAGGAAAGAAGTAGAAAAACAAGGAAACTAAGCATCTTTTCTGTTTTAGTATAACACGCAAAAAAGAAAAGAGTCACAAAAGAACTTACGGAGAAACCAACCATTGCTGTTGCTCACCCGTATTTTGGAAAAGAAAAATGAAAAACGTACTCGGAAGCTTCGAATTACTGGAATACAGTACGCAAAGCAGAACTTTGGAATTCGATCATCTAACGTAACATCCTAGGATACTTTAGAAACAGCGGGATTATTCTCAATATAGAAACGAAGTGGTTTTTCCGCCCATTCCTTTGCATAGTCCACACCTATCCTTTTTCCCTTTTCAATTTCAAAATTCATCTTGCAACCAGCCTCAACCCAAAGTTTATCCTTTTGAACCAAATCACAACTGTTAAGATTTTTATCAACAGCCAACCATGCTGTTAACTTACCAGGACCTGCCGCAATTCTTGGATCCTCCGGTGCTTTGGTAATCTCAGAATTTAGCTCGGAGTCAACAGACAAAGGTTGCAACGCCCTAACCAAAACAGCTTCTCCCGGAGCCTTTGTCACAATATTAAACATATAATGCATACCGTAAACCAAGTAAATATACGCATGTCCCGCAGGTCCAAACATCACCTCGGTTCTCTCCGTCCTACCTTTAGAAGAATGGCAAGCCAAATCCTCCGGACCTAAGTAAGCCTCTGTTTCTACAATCATTCCCTTCCTTACTGAACCATCTTCAACTTCTCTAACCAAAAATTTACCCAAAAGATCCTTAGCAACTTCTACTGTTGGTCTTTGATAAAAAGATTTAGGCAAAATCACACTCGTGTTACTTAGGGTAGCCAATGGGCATAACATAAAGAGGCTTGTGCTCAGAAGGCAACTGAAGAAGCTCAATAATTTCCTCATCCTCAAAAGCACCCACAGTAACAGTACCCAAACCTAGCGATTCCCCTTGCAGATAAACATTTTGCGCTGCGTGTCCTGCTTCCATATGCACATAACGACGGCCCCGTTCCCCATACTTGCCAGTAACTCGCGAATAGTCAGTAGTTATCACTAAAGAAACTGGGGCATCAGCAATAAAATTTTGCCCCAAACATTTTTGTGCTAAATTACTTACCAAATCATCAGCCAGTAACTTCTCCAAGCTGTGTGCTTCTGGAATATAGTGATACACCCCTGAACCAAGATTCTCAACCCCGCCACCGCCTACCACAAGATAAAGCTCCAAAGGATAAAGTGCCCCCGCTGAAGGAGCTGCTCGGTACCTCTTTTCCTTGTCAGTAATCCCCTGCGCTACCCAAAGTAGCTGAGAAATATGCTCCAAACTAAGCTCCTTACTTTTAAAACTCCGCCGCGACCGCCGACCAGCCACAACCTCCTCAAAAGAAGTACTACTAGCTTTTTTAGGGGCAGGTAAGTCTATTTTTTCAACATCTTGACTATTCATTTCTTGAATAGGTCGGGGACTCATCCTTTTCTGTTCAAACAAATGAAATAATTCCTCTCCCCCAACAAAAACCAAACCACCAACCAAAATCAGTATAACCAGAACTGTAAACCAAATAACAGCACGCACTAGATTTATTCTAACACAAGCCCTTGCACTAATTTCAGCCACAACTCAGGAGTTTTCTCAGAATAACCGCCAGTAAAAACTACCCACTCAAAAAATCACTTCAAGAACAATTAACAGGTTACCAGCTCGCGCGCAACCTCATCCAACCCCACACTGTGAGAAGCTTTGACCAAAACCAAATCACCTTTCTTTAACCCAACTTTCTTCCTCAAAATTTTTAAAGAGGCTCCTGCATCCTGTGCATAAAATACTTTTTCCAAACCCTGCTTTTCAGCAGTCTTACCAATTATCTCTCCCAAATCACCTACTGTAACTAAAACATCCGCCACTGTTGCCACTTCCTTGCCCACTCTCTGATGTGCTAGCTGTTCATGGGAACCCAGTTCCAACATATCTCCCAGAACAGCAATTCTTCTATCAGCTTCTAGCCTAGAAAAAACATCTAAAGCCGCTAACGTAGATACATCCGATGCGTTATAAGAATCATCCAAAATAGTTGTTCCTGATCCTGTTTGGATAAGGTTCAAACGGTGGGGTGCAGGTTTCAAACTTACAAGTCCGTCAGCAATCTGTCTGAAAGATAGCTTTAATTCTTTCCCTATCGCCGCAGCTGCAGTACCAGAATAAACCGCCGCCTTCCCTAATATCTGCATAGTAGCATTACCTAATTTTCTGCCATTTTCAAAAATAGCAAACTCTGTCCCTGACCGAGATATCTCTATTTCACAAGCAGAATAAAAAGGGTGTAAACTCTCTTCAGCAACTAGACCAAACCAAACAATTTTTCCTGGAGCGCGATCAGAAACATCAACCACCTGCTCATCATTCCCATTCAAGACTGCCACACTTTCCAAAGGTAACGCGTCCAATATTCCTGCCTTAGTTTCTTTAATCCTCTCCAAACTACCTAATTTTTCCAAATGCGTTTCGCTAATAGAAGTAAGCACAGCAAAATTAGGAGGAATTGTTTGGCAGGTCTCTGCAATTTCTCCAAACCTATCCATACCTATCTCAACCACCAATACTTCGCAATCCTTAGATAACTTGTTGAGGATAAATAAAGAAAGCCCTCGCCTAGTGTTAATATTTTCAGGCGATTTTACAACTGTGTATTCCTCACCCAAAACAGCAGTAATTGCTTCTTTAGTAGTTGTCTTTCCTACCGAACCAGTAATTGCAACTACTGTAGGGGCAAATGCTTGCAATTTTTCTTTCGCCAATCCATAAAGTTCTTCCTCCTCCAAAACTCCTGCTGCCCCGTTCTCCAAGGCTTGATCAATAAAAACATGTCCATCCACATTCTCGCCTACACAAGCGACAAAATAATCGCCTTTCTTAACTTCTCTACTATCTTGGGTAACACGTGTAATTTCAGAAAAATGCATATTTATCTTATTTTATAATAAATAACGAATTAAACGAAATAAGATTACACCCATATCTCCTTAAACCACCCCGAACTCTCAATAAGCTATATGGTATAATTGTTTCAACAAGATTGCTGGGTAAGAAAGGAGGAAGAGGCATGTCTAGAAAGATGCTCTCAAAATTGAGGGACACTGTAGGAGAAATTATCGGAAAGGGCGCACCGAGAAACAAGAACAGCCTAAAACTGCACTTAGTAAAATCAGAAAACCTTCTGGGCAAACAAGAAGTGGTGATCCGGCTTGCAAAAAAGCACACTCCAGAATCTTTACCACACCCCGGATTAACTCGACACCACGCAGTGACCGCATACTATAGCAGCCCAGGAGAGGGTGTTTTTATCCAAATAGATGTCCCACAAAAGCTGTTTTCCCACATTCCTGAAGAGACATTAGCCTATTTGAGGTTAGAAATCCCTGACAAAGTAGAACTCACATGGGAACAACGCAAATTCCCCTGGATCGGACAGAAAGTACAACATACTGTAGGGTGGAACAGGCGACGTGGGTACTACCGAACAGAAAATCTAACACATTACTTCAAAATTTGACTAGTAAAAAAAACCAAAAGCACACATGAAACCATGTGTGCCTTTTTATCTAGCCAATTAATAATCTCGGACTTTATTAATCGCCGTTCTTATCAGAATAATACACTTAGTTAAACTTTGCCTTGACTTCCTCCCTCCTGATCTAAAAAGGCGTAGGCAATCTTTACCCCCACACCCTTGAAGTAGCGAATTTATCCGCGATTTCTCTTATAGTAGCAGACTTATCTGCAACTCCCTATCGCAAGTAAACTTGTTACTTCAATGCTCTTGAATCAACGAACTTTAGACCACGTTAAGCGCATTTCTCTCTCAGAGCTTGTTAACAATCTCCTTAAATTTGTTCCCTCGATCCTTGTAGTTTTTGAACATATCAAAACTAGCTGCGGCAGGAGATAAAAGAACAACATCTTCTTGCTCCGCAGCAGAGTAAGCTTGGGCAACAGCCTCCTCCAGAGAGTTTACTTTAGCTACAGAAACTGTAGAAACGGAATTTGCTAGCTTATCCGCAGTTTCCCCAAGTAAAATCAATTTCTTAACTCGGGCATCAATAACTTTACCCAGCTCCTCAACCGGCAATCCTTTATTTTTACCCCCAGCAATTAAAATTATCTTCCCCGCAGGAAAACTTTTCAAGGCCGCCTTTGTTGCAGCAGGAGTAGTAGCTTTGGAATCGTTAACAAATTTTACACCCTTAACAATCTTAACTTCTTCCAAACGATGAGGAAGAAGCTCATACTCCCAAGCAACTTTACGGATATTATCCACAGAAACACCAAGTAAACAAGCAGCAGCGGTTGCAGCCAGAAAATTGCTTACATTATGCCTTCCCGGAAAAGGGAGCTGGTCAACAGAAATTACTTCTTTAAGCTCTCCCTTACGAGCAATTTTGACTTCTCCATTTTCAACAAAAACGCCTTCGGAAATAAGCTCCAAACTGTAACCAAACAAAGTCCCTTCCCCTATTTCCATTGCAGAGCGGGCACCTAGATCATCCAAATTAATAATCTTAAAATCCTCGGGCTTTTGAAATTTAACAATTCTTTGTTTTGCTTTTTGATACTTTTCAAAATCGCCTCCGTAATCCACTAGATGATCAGGAGTAATGTTTAAAAGCACTGCAATATGAGGGCTTTGTTTCAGATATTCTAGTTGGTAGTTGGAAATTTCAAGAATTGCAACATCTTCCGCAGACAGTTCGTCAACCAAGGTAAGCGGGGATTTACCAATGTTTCCTAGCGCCCAAGCTCTTCGTTCTGTTGAAACAATTTTACCCAAAAGATCAGTAGTAGTAGTTTTCCCTTTGCTACCCGTAACTCCTACTATCGTAGCTGGACATTCTGCAAAAAATATCTTAAGGTCTGTATAGAAAATTTCCGGGTTACGCTGGTACAAATCATATAGTCTTTGATTACTTTCTCGATGAAGATAAGAAAACGCGCTTTGTATTATCCCCACAAAATTTGCCTTCTCTATACCTTGCAAATAATCCTTTCCTAACCTAAACTTAGCGCCCTTTTCCTTAAACTTATTTAAATCAGAATCCTGCTCCAAATTCTCTGGTTCTGCCTTGTGGTGAACAGTAACCCGTGCGCTTTGAGACAAAAAGTAATCCGCAAGTGCAGCACCTTCCACACCTAAACCAACCACGTGAATATTTTTATCTTTAAATTCGTTCATCTGATTACAATTATAGTAAGACAAACGGGAAAGACAGGGAACAGACCCTTAAATAGACAAGGAACCTGTTCCCTCCGTATACAACAAACTCACTCATCAACCAAGAGCAACAGCACAAAGACAACTAACAGCACAACAATGATCCCCACTTCTTCCATTTCTCGTTCCCCTAAAAACCCAACTAAATCAATTTCCAACTGCAAAGAGACTCCGTGCAATCTCTCTTGTAGTAGCGGATTTATCCGCGATTCCCCTATCGCAAGTAACCTTGCTACTTCACATTCTTAAACTAGGGGGTTTTAATCCATGCCTACCAAACCAATTTCCAACTGCAAAGAAACCCTGTGTTCCTTTGCTCGCGACTTGACCAAATCAATAAGAGCCATCACATCCTCCGCAGTAGCACCTCCCGTATTCACAATAAAGTTAGCATGCCTCTCCGAAATCTTTGCGCCCCCTCTCCTTTCACCTTTCAATTCTAAAACTTTGTCAATAAAATAACCACCTGAACTGGTAGGTAATCCTAGTTCATCCACTTCTTCTGCAGTTAAATTTTGAAAAACACAACCAGCAGATGGCTTTTTCGGAAATTTTTCTTTTCTTTGCAACAACCATTCAGCTTTGCTTTCCCTAACCTGCTCCAAGTTATCCGATAAGGGAAAAGAAAAAGTAGCAGTCAGCAAAACCCCACCAGCCTCTTGTAAATAGCTGTAATCATAACCAAACGAAAACCAATCCCTATCCACCGAACATATCTCCCCTCGCTGCCAAACTCGGGCACCGTCCAAAAAATCCCCAATAAACACATCTTTACCATGAGTATTGGTAAAAATCGCGCCACCAACCGAAGCAGGAATTCCTGCAAATTTCCAAACAATATCTACACCTTTAGCAAGCAACTTCTCCACAAATTTGCTGAACGACAATCCAGAACTTACCTGCACCTTTAAATCTTCATTGCACTCCAGAACTGTAAACTGAGCAAAATCATTCTTGATAACCAAGCCAGAAAAACCCTCATCCGCAACTAAAATATTGGAACCACCGCCAAGAAGAAAAAAATCAATTCCTTTTCTCTGTGCCCAACAAATAGCAGCTATCAACTCTTGTTCAGATTTAACTTTAACAAAATAATCAGCAGGGCCACCAATTTTAAAGGTGGTATACGGAGACAAGGTAATGTTTTTCTTAATTTTGTTGTTAATATCCATAATATTCACTGAATTATTGAACTCACTATCTCCTATCCGCGAGAATCCTCCCAAGATCCGCGCTTATCTTTCAATGCTCGGAAAACTTCAGAAATACTACCCGCTCCCATTACAATAACCACATCATCTTTCGCAAATTCAGGCTCAATTCGCCCCGCAACTGTTTCCAAAGGATTAGGCACATACTTTATTTTTACTCCCTGCTCTTCAGCAGCTTTCGCTAGTTCTTGCGAACTAACCAAGGTTTCTTTAGTTGTACCTGTCTCTCTTGCCCCATAAATATCCAAAAGATATAACTGATCTGCCTTTTTAAACTGAGTAACAAAATTCTCAAAAAACGTTTTTGTTCGCGAATACATATGCGGCTGAAAAACCAAAACAATCCTTCTTTGCGGCCATATTTCTCTCGCCTCACTAATCACAGTTTCAATTGCCTCAGGAGAATGCCCATAATCGTAAACATAAGTCCATTCATCTGCTTCCAATACTTCAAACCGGCGATGCAAACCTTGATAATCCTCCAAAGCCTGCCGAATATCTTGCTTAGAAATACCCAAAAAATGTGCTAAAGCAATAGCACTCAACGCATTTTCCAAATTAAATTTAGCTGGAACACCTAAGGTAAACTCACCAAAACGATCACCGGCATATTCCACAGAAAAATCTTGTTTTAATCTTTGATATGTAGAACTACCAATAGACCAATCTGCTGCAACTCCAAAAGTTTCCACAGAAAAATCAACACTCACTAGCTCCTCCTGAAAAAACCTCTTTGTATTTTCTGAATTGTAGGCAGCTAAATATCCTCCAGACGGAATTCGCCCCAAAAACTGGACAAAAGCTTGCTTATAAGAAGAAAAATCAGGATAAGTTTCTGGATGTTCGTATTCTAGAGAAGAAAGGACAGCTGCGTAAGGGTAATAGTTGAAAAAGTTGCGATCAAATTCATCTGCTTCCAAAATATAGTAATCTCCCTCCCCTACTCGCAAGTTTGAATCCCAAGAAACCATTTCCGCACCCAAAAGAACAAAGGGATCCAAGCCAGCAGTAATTAAAATTTGGGCAAGAACAGCACAAGTGGATCCTTTCCCATGTGCCCCTGCCACCAGCAAACCTTTCCGACCAGTTTGTTTAAAATATTTACCAATAAACTCTTGCCAACTTTGGGCAGGGATATTCTCTTCTTTAGCTGCCAATAATTCCGGGTTATTCGGATCGCGGGCAGGGATAGCTGGCGAGTAAAGAACCAAATCAGCACCACTCACATTTTCCCTTCTTTGTCCTTCATACACTACCGCTCCCAAATCCTCAAGGCGCTTAGTTCTAGAAGAAATGCGCACATCAGAACCGGAAACTTTTTTTCCTTCCCTAAGCAACAGTTCAGCCACACCACTAGCCCCTGAACCTCCAATACCTATAAAGTGAACAGAATTGAAATTGATCATAATAAGTCAGCGCTTACACAGAAGTCGAAGATGTCGAACTGCTCCGCTTGTTCAACATGTCCTATATTTTGAACATTTTCAACAAGAGCTTTAGTTCCATTCAACATCCTCAATTGCTTCCTTAGCCACAACGATATCACTCCACTCATATTCCTTACCACCAATATTCATCGACTGCTCATGACCTTTACCTAAAATAAAAACCCAGTCGCCTTCCTGTGCATTATCAATCGCAAAGCTAATTGCCTCCTCACGATCGGGGATTTTTACATAGATGTTTTCGCTTATTTTCTTCCTAAGCTTCTTCGAACCAGCTTCTTCCGCTCCCGAATCCTTCGCACCGCGAACCATTTCTTCCAAAATATCCTCAATATCTTCTCCCCGGGGATCTTCTGCAGTAAAAATAGAAATGTCTGCCAGTTTCCCAGAATTTTTACCCATCAGAAATCTTTTACCAGAATCACGCTCTCCAGCACAACCAAAGACAGTAATTAATCTACCCTCATCAATTTCAGATTGGACTGTCCGAAGCAAGTTTTCCAAAGCATTAGGCGTATGCGCAAAATCAACTATCACTTTAAACGGTTGCTCCAAATCAATTTCCTGAAACCGCCCTTCCGGGGAAGAGAAATTAGCCAGACCTTCATTTATCTCTCCTTCTTCCACCCCCAAAAGACCAACTGCTGTTGCCGCAGCTAAAACATTGGACTCGTTATATTTCCCCGGAAGAATAGCCTGATCATAGTCCAAATCCCCCTTAAACCCTAAATTTTTCTCCAGGGAATAGGGTACAACTTTCCCGCTAGCTTTTTCAGCAATAAACTCGTAAGAAGGATCGTCCACATTCAAAACAGCAATAGCAGACCGCTGAAAAAGCTTAGCTTTTGCTTTCTTATAATTTTCAAAGGTTTGGTGATAATCTAAGTGCTCCTTAGTAATATTGGTTAAAACCCCCAAAGCAAAGTGAATACCAAAAACTCTCTCTTGATCCAAACCATGGGATGTAGTTTCCAAAACTGCATAAGCACAGTTATTTTCCACCATCTTACGCAAAAATGTAAACAACTGAGGAGGCTCAGGAGTGGTGACGTGTAGCCCAGAGGGAACTTCTTCTCCACCTAAATCTGCCGTTACTGTAGACACCAAACCAGTTCTGTAACCGCCAGCAATAAGCATAGATTGAATCAAATGAGCGGTAGTAGTTTTCCCATCAGTACCAGTGACACCAATTATCTCCAGCTTCTTTTGGGGGTTATTGTTTTCCTCCGCACAAAGCACCGCCCAAGCTTTCCGCGAATCTTTTACCTGTAAATAAGGTATCTCTAAAGCTAAGTCTTTTTCTCCTACCACTGCAGCCGCACCTTGGGAAACAGCGGAATTAATAAAATCATGCCCATCAACATGCTCCCCAGTTATAGCAACAAAAATATCACCGTCTTTAATTTTTCTTGAATCTGCGCGAACTGTACCAACAGCGATACCGAGATCTTCTTCCAAGGAAGAGAGAAGGTCATGATTTTCCAATACAGAAACACAGCTTGATAAATTCAT
>JBMCWH010000003.1:0-63760 GCA_048621635.1 Patescibacteria group bacterium | reverse complement strand
CTCTCTCAGATTGTGAGTATATGATTTCAGGTTCTATTTCACTCCCCTTACCGGGGTTCTTTTCACCTTTCCCTCACGGTACTTGTTCACTATCGGTCACCTAAAGTATTTAGCCTTGGAAAGTGGTCTTCCCAGGTTCCCACAAGGTTACACGTGACTCGTGGTACTCAGGAGTCGGCCAAAGTCCAGAGCTTTTCAAATACAAGGCTATTACTTTCTATGGCGTCCCTTTCCAGTGGACTTCTTCTAAGCTCTAGTTTTCTAACTTTGTTAATGCCGATCCTACAACACCTCGCGCGCAGCGCGAGGACACGAATTTACGCTAATCAGAAGCTCGCTAATGCTCACCACGCAAATCTACGCTAATTCTTACTTCGCGTCTATTCGCGTGTGAACAAAGTGAACTGCTATTCGCGTTGATTAGTGCCCTTGTGCTACGCACAAGGTTTGGGCTGTTCCCTTTTCACTCGCCGCTACTAAGGGAATTTCTCGTGCTCCGCACGAGATTTGTTTTCTTTTCCTCCGGCTACTAAGATGCTTCACTTCGCCGGCTTACCACCTCTGACAAGTCAGAGGTATCTGTGCTTACACACAGATAGGTTTCCCCATTCGGAAATCCCCGAGTTAACGCCTGTTTGCGGCTTCCCGAGGCTTATCGCAGCATGCCACGTCCTTCTTCGGCTTTTAGGTGCCAAGGCATCCATCATATACCCGTAGCTATCTTAATTGAGTATTCTATACGGATTTTGCATATTCGTTCCTGCTATTTAGTTTTCAAAGTGCGAAGTAGATTGCCACACAAGTAGCAAAATTCAACCAGCGATATACATCGCAGGCTAAAATGTGCTGCTTAAATAACTCAACTTGTTTCGCACAAACATTTTCGGTCACCCGTCGCCAAGCCTACCTGCCGACGAGGCAAGGCTATGGGTGACACTCCCTCGTCTAAACTCGCTACTTGGGATGGCCGAAGGCCACCCGTAGCTCATTAAGAGCGAAGGGTGGTGGAGCTGGTGGGATTCGAACCCACGACCTTCACACTGCAAATGTGGTGCGCTAGCCAACTGCGCCACAGCCCCTCAATGAAATCCCAAATTCGTCTTCAAATTTGGATGGTCGGAATTAGTCTCGAGCGAAGGCACGCTAAGCGTGCCGGAGCCAAGAGGCTCAACGAGACCCTTCAACCCAACGGTAATCAGAATTCAGTTCCGGAAAATTACTTAAAAAAGGAAATCTAGGGAGAATCTGAACGCTAAGGTAAATATTAAATTTTGTAACAATCCAGATTTCATTAGCAATTTTCCGAGAAACTATGCTTTGCCACCCTTCGCCAAGCCTGCCTACCTGCCGGCGAGGCAGGGCTATGAGTGACACTCCTTCGCTTAGACTCGCTTCGGGGTGGCCGACGGCCATCCGTAGCTCGTCAAGAGCGAAAAGTGGTGCGCGTGCGTGGACTCGAACCACGGACCCCTTCCTTATCAGAGAAGTGCTCTAAGCCGCTGAGCTACACGCGCCTAATAAAACTCCAAATTTTTACTAGAATCTGGTTAGTTGAATTGGTCCTCCGTAGCTTCAGCGAAGGAGGTCTCAACAAACTCAATCTTCTAAAGACAAAAATCTCTGCCTTAACAGCTAAAAAGTAGAAGGAACGCCACCTGCGAAAAATCACAGGTCAGTACTAGATTTAAGCTAATCTAGCAAACTCGATCCAGTTTCAATTGTGAAAAATTGAAACCATTCTCTTCACCAGTAACTCACATATGATCGATTATATGAATTAACTCAGATTGGATAAGAGATTATAAGGTACTCCTTTAGAAAGGAGGTGATCCGTCCGCAGATTCCCCTACGGACACCTTGTTACGACTTATTGTTGATTGCTGGACTCACCTTATTCCCGCTAAGCGAGAATTCGGGTGCTTCCAACTTTCCCCAATTGACGGGCGGTGTGTGCAAGACCCGAGAACGTATTCACCGCCGTATGGCTGACCGGCGATTACTAGCGATTCCGACTTCATAGGGTCGAGTTTCAGACCCCAATCCGAACTGGGACTGGCTTTAGAGATTTGCTCCTTCTTACGAAGTCGCCGCTCATTGTACCAGCCATTGTAGCGCGTGTGTCGCCCAAGGCATAAGGGCAATACTGACTTGACGTCATCCTCACCTTCCTCCCCGTTTCCGAGGCAGTCCGCTGTGACATCATGCTCGACGCAAGGTCGAGATTCTAACACAGCGCAAGGGTTTCGCTCGATATGGGACTTAACCATACATTTCACAACTCGAGCTGACGACAGCCATGCAACACCTGTTTCCGCTGTCCCGAAGGAAAGCCTCCTTTCAGAGGCGGTCACCGGAATGTCAAGCCTTGGTAAGATTCTTCGGTTATCATCGAATTAAACCACACGCTCCACCGCTTGTGCGGGTCCCCGCCAATTCCTTTGAGTTTTAGCCTTGCGACCGTAATTCCCAGGCGGCTCGCTTAACGCGTTAGCTTCAACACTGATCCCGATAAAATCGGGACCAACATTCAGCGAGCATCGTTTAGGGCGTGGACTGCAGGGGTATCTAATCCCTTTGGCTACCCACGCTTTCGTGCCTCAGCGTCAGGTAAAGCCCAGAAAGCTGCCTTCGCCTTTGGTGTTCTCTCGGAGATCATAGGATTTCACCCCTCCTCCCGAAATTCCGCTTTCCTCTACTTACCTCTATTTTGCCAGTATTCCCAGCCCGTCCTCCGTTAAGCGGAGGGTTTTCACTGAGAACTTAACAAAACGCCTACACACCCTTTACGCCCAATAACGCCGGGCAACGCTTGCCACCTACGTTTGACCGCTGCTGCTGGCACGTAGTTTGCCGTGACTTTTTAACAGGAGTTTACAACCCGAAGGCCTTCATCCTCCACGCGGCGTCGCTGCGTCAGACTTTCGTCCATTGCGCAAGATTCCTGATTGCTGCCTCCCGTAGGAGTATGGCCCGTGTTTCAGTGCCATTGTGGGGGTACATGCTCTCACATCCCCTACCCGTCATCGCCTTGGTAGGCCATTACCCTACCAACTAGCTGATAGGACGCGGGCCCATCCCTGAGCGGCAAAGATAAACTTTACCTTTCTTCCGACAAAGTCGGAACTAATACGGTGTATTATCCCCGGTTTCCCGGGGGTATTCACCTCTCGGGGGTAGGTTCCCACGCGTTACGCACCCGTCCGCCATGAACCTCGCGCACAGCGCGAGGACACAAATTTACGCTAATCAGAAGCTCGCTAACGCTCGCTACGCAAATCTACGCTAATTTTTACTTCGCGTATTTTCGCGTGCGAAACGCAGCCCCGCTGAGCGGGGCGGAGTGAGCTACCATTCGCGTTGATTAGTGCCCTTGTGCTGTGCACAAGGCCATTCGACTTGCATACCTTATGCACGCCGCCAGCGTTTGCCCTGAGCCAGGATCAAACTCTCGAAAATTTTTGGTTCCTTCTACTTTTTAACTGTTAAAGGGCAAAAAGAAACGGCCCCACAAACAGGAGGGCCGCTTTAACAAACCCATGAAGGATATCTATATTTAAATAATTACTAGATAGGCAACCTCCTATTCATGTACTAAAAGTGTAACAACTAACGGGGGAATTGTCAACAGAACAAAAATAGAAAAAAACGCAATGCAGCCCATCAATAAGGGGAAAAATTAGAAGGGGGAGAAAATTAGCAGTTATTCAGCAAATTTGAGTAATAACACCTCCACCTAGTACTTCATCGTCCTTATAAAAAACGCTGCTTTGACCTGGAGCCACCCCGCTAGTAGGGGTATCTAAATTTATTTCAGCGTTGTTGCCTTCCAATATATTTATACTCCCCGGCAAAAGTTCACCCTGATGTCTTATCCTGATATGTCCATGCATATCGTATCTTTTATTTTGCATTTCGCATTTCGTTCCTCCTATATCACGTTTGTTTTCTTTCCTAACAACACCCTTGCCAAATCGTCGTATCCAGTTTACATCTTCTACTCTGAATGTAGCAACTTCAGATTCTTCCCCACGCCCAACAATCAAAGCATTTTTCTCAGGTTTTTTGTCTACCACGTACAAAGGGATACCTTTATATTTCGTCAGCTCGAAACCGCGGCGCTGCCCGTAAGTATAAAGAGGTAAACCAAAATGTTGACCTATTTTTTTGCCCGAAGTGTCAAACACAGGGCCAGGATTAAATTTTTCTGGAATGCGCTCTTTCAAAAAATCTTCCAAGGAATCCTTTACAAAACAGACCTCAAAAGATTCCGATCTAAGTGCAACAGATAAATTATTATTCTTAGCAATATTTACTATACTCTTCTTTCTCATCTCACCAATTGGAAACAAAATGTGTTCAAGCTGTTCTTGCTCCAACTGCCACAAAAAATAGGATTGATCTTTACTTTTGTCCTCCCCCATTAAAAGTTTAAATTGGCGGGCATCAAGTTCCGAGCCGTCGGCAACTTGGATTCGAGCATAATGTCCGGTCGCAAGATAATCACACCCCAAGTGTTGTGTCTCCTGTAAAAGATCGCCAAATTTTATATACCTATTACACACAACGCAAGGGTTTGGTGTCCTTCCTGCCGCATATTCAGAAACAAAGTAATCAACAACTAAATCCCTAAATCTATCCCTGTAATCAACCACTTGCAAAGGTATGTCTAACCTATCCGCCATCGCCTGTACTGTTTCCTTCTGTTCCTCCATACCATCTAAGTGCTGCATAAATATGCCCGCAACCGAATATCCTTTTTCTACTAAAAGAAAGGCGGTAGTTCCACTGTCCACTCCCCCACTCATTGCCACTGCTATTTTTGAATCTCGGGAAACAGTTCTCATCACAAGGTTATTCTACCATTCCTCAAAAACTGGACTGATATACAAAATTAGTCGATTTGCTAGTTAAGCTATATCAACTCAAAAAATGATTAGTTGATTAATTGAACGAGAGGGAAAACGGAAACTTAGAAAATTAGAGATTAGAGACTAATAATCAGTAACAGATAACAGTCAGCCGTTGACAGTCAACAGTTAATAGTACGAACGACTAGCTGTAATATGCGGATTTGCCCAAAACCAAAATCTAGCAAATACAGAGACGAAAGTTACCAACTAATTGCATCTACGGGGCACGACTCAATAGCTTTTTCAATTTCCTCGCGCGAATTCCCTTCCGAATCAGTTACAATTGCCTTTCCACTTTCTCCTAACTTAAACGTTTCGCCCGCAATAGTAGCACACAACCCACATCCAATACACTTCTCAGGATCTATGGTTAAGTTTCTTTTTTCTGGCATTATATCTTTCACCTCCCTTCTTTACGAAGATAATTATAGATACTTTTTGCAGCTATCACTCCTTCACTACAGGCAGTAACAATCTGCTTAACCCCATTAGAGGCTGTGGTTACATCTCCTGCAGAATATATACCTTCAATATTAGTGCGCATGTCCTCAGCAACAGGTACGTATCCCTGCTCAGTTGTTTCCAAGCCAATATCTTCCAAAAACTCTCTGTCAGGGACATTACCGATCTCGATAAACACTCCGTCCACCTTCAAGAAGTCAGCTCCCTGATAAGGCATATCCAAAATCAATTTGTTTACCATTTCTTCACCTTCCACCCTAACCACATTTCTTTTTAAAACTAATTCAACATTTTCAGCTTCCTTAATCTTTTGGACAAACAAAGGTTTGGCACGAAATTCTT
This sequence comes from Patescibacteria group bacterium, assembly GCA_048621635.1. GTDB lineage: Bacteria > Patescibacteriota > WWE3 > JAUXAW01 > JAYEID01 > JBMCWH01. The sequence continues at coordinate 58,046 of JBMCWH010000003.1, read as the reverse complement.
CCCGGCGATGGATCAAAAAAATCTTCTTCACGTGTTCCAAAAGCTCTAAAGCCCCATCCAGAGCACTATCCCCTCCCCCCACAACACCCACTACCTTGTCTTTATAAAAAGGCGCATCACAAAGCGCACAATAAGAGATACCTTTACCGATAAACTCTTCCTCCCCAGGAACACCCAATTTCCTAGGGCCAGCTCCTATAGCAACTAAAACAGTTTTCGCCTGATAAGTTTCCTCCTCCGTAGAAACAACAAATACTCCCTCCCGCTCCCTCACAGTAGTAACTTTCTTAGTTTTTATTTCTACACCGAAAGATTTTGCTTGCTCCAACATATTCTCCATAAGTTCCCAACCAGATATGTTCTTAAACCCCGGATAACTAGCGAGTTGTCTAGCTTCTGCCATCTGTCCTCCCGGAGAGCCATCGAAAACAAGAGTGTCTAAGGAAAAACAACGAGATGCGTAAAATGAACCAGCCAAACCAGCTGGACCAGCTCCAATTATTATCAAATCATAAGTTTCCGGCATTGAAAATATTCTAGCACAACCCAAACATACTTAAAGTTCTGTAACCGCGTCTTCTTTCGGAACACGAGAAGTAGGAGAGGGTTGCTCCGCAGGATAACCAACAGGAACAAGAAGCATAGGCCTAAGATTTTCAGGAAGATCTAGAAGCTCAGCAACTTTCTTACGATTAAACGCGCCTATATAACAAGTACCCAGCCCTAGCTCGCAAGCTGCTAAAACCAGGTTTTGAAGAGAAAAAGAGGTATCAGTAATAGAATATAAATTCTCGCCTTTTTCTCCGCGAGCTTTTTCCAAATCTCTGCAAGCAACAACCACAAGGGGCGCGCGACAAACAAAAGATTGGGAAACAGCAGAATCCAATTGCTTACGCTTTTCCTCAGTCATTACGAAGTAAAATTTACGCGGCTGTAAATTTCGGGCACTAGGTGCCCAACGCAAAGCTTCTTTCAACCTATCTAAATCTCCTTCGGAAATATCTTTTTCCTTAAAAGCACGTATACTTCGCCTTGTTTTTATTGCCTCTAAAATTTGCATTTTCTAAATTCTAACATAGACACAACGACTTTCTCTACCAACTACGCATGCTCTCGCCAAGATAATTCAGATACGTAGTTAGGGTGGTTCGCAAATTCTCGCCTTAACTGTTCAGGCTCGTCCCCCTCAATCTCAATCTCGGAAAGATCAATTTTTCCCAAACCTTTCTCCTGCGCAAACCAAAGATAACCAATATCTTCAGGAGCATATCCCACCAAATACGCACAAACAGCATCAACCTCAACAGCATTTGTTCCTACCAAAGCCCAATCAGATTCCACAGGGTCCCCACTAGACGGTCCGGAACCTTGCATACCCAAAAACCCGTCAACAACTGCTAAATGGGGGAAAACAAATTGATAAATATCAACTAACCTTTTATTGGAATCGCGATAACTTCCTTGATGGAAACCAGAACGTAGATGCCTGCCTAAAACACCTTCTCCGGTAATAATAGATCCCACTGCCATATTTTTCATTGCTGCGGTTATTATAGTAGTGTCGTGAGTCTTAGGAGGACCAATACTAATACGAAAGTCCGAATCTAGGACAATTTTGGACAAAGAAAAACCGGCATGCTCTTCTGTCTGGGTACCATTCAAATCCACTAACTCAATTTGTTCATAATCTTTTTGCAATTCTGTATAACCAAAATTTTCAAACCCGGTTTTTGTATTTCGGACAGACGCTTCCGCAATAGTTATTTTTTTATCTGTATAAGGAAGCAAGAAATTTAAGACTGTGCGAACTGCATCCACATGAGTTGCAGCTAACTGTCGGGTTGAAGATACAAAATTAACTTTTATTAAGGGTTTTTTGGCAGCATGGAATTTGGAGATAAAGTTATCCCCCACCAAACTTAAAGCTTGGGTAATATTTTCCCCCCGACCTTGTTTTCCAATCAGAGCAACTTTACTCATCTATAAAATATTATAACAAATAGAATTGGGATAAGATCACAAGTAGGAAGGAATATACAAAATCAGATAAGTTTCCTCTGCTTTTGTAAAAATCCTTGTACTGAGCTCCATTTGCGGCGAATAATAGGAGGGAAATCTCCATTCTTTGCAAAGCAGTCCCTTAAAAACACCTGTGTTTTCTCATCACTCATATACCCTGAACCAAAATCTCCATACTGTTTATGCAGCTCTTCAATAACCTGATCACGCGCTACTTTTGCCAAAACAGAGGCGGCAGAAACAATGGGATAATTTTCATCCGCTTTGTTTTCTCCGATTAGCTCCGGTTGGTTACTTCTCTCCCTGCCCAATTCCTCAACCTCGGAGGTTTCTGTAGATCCAACCTCCGAAGTTTTTCCTTGGACAGATTTTAATAAGGAATCGACAGATTCCCCTAAACCCAACCTTACTGCTTTAACAAAATTCTCTACACCGGAAGGGTTAGTAGGAACATCAAAAATAACCTTGTTGGGGTTTAGTTTTGCAACAAAAGAAATAATTTCCTGAAGATCAATCTGATTTAAATTACTCTCATCAATATCAGAAGGAGAGATAAACTTTACTTCATAAAAAAGAGCTTTTTCTTTAATCTGGGGAAAAAGTTCTTCACGTTTTCCCGGAGAAAGATGCTTCGAATCTTTAACCCCCAAACTTTTTAGAGATTCTAAATCCCCATCTCTAACCAGCACACCCCCAACTGCCATGGGACCAATTGCACAACCTCTCCCTGCCTCATCAATTCCTAGTGTTTTCATATTTGGATGATAACATCAACGTAAGGCAAAGTGTTACTGCTTTCCAACCTCAAATTACAAATCCCGGCTTCTTAAATCTTCCCTACTCAAAAGACCTGCCTGGGAACCAACTTGAGAAATTACGGAGGTTGCATTAGTGTTCCCCCACTTAAGCGCTGTCTTTAAATCTTTTCCCCGCACAAGCGCAGAAAGAAACCCGGCCGAAAAACTGTCCCCTGCCCCTGTCATCTCTACTACCTCAGTTTCCACTGGCGGAACAAAAATAATATTCTTACCATCAAAAACATAAGAACCGAGCCCCCCATCTGTAACTGCAACTATCTCAGGTCCTGCGTCCCGCAGCTCTTGCATAAGCTCCCCTATCTGTTGAGCTCGTTTATCTTCTTCAAAATCCACAAACTTTCCTCTTGCCAATTCCCCTGCCTCTTCACTGTTAAGAATTAGCACTTGACAACATTCTAAAACCGCGCGGTTTTTTTCCACCCCTGCCTCTAGTTCATGCGTCCCCGGGTTATAAGCAAGCTTTGCTCCTACCTGCCCAACATAATGAGCAACCTGCACATGTAATTCCTGGAAGTCTACGCCAGAAGAGGTAAGATAAACATACTTAGTCTCGGGAACATTTTCCGGCAAATGGGGAGTTCTGGAAGGATGGTAAGAAAAAATTGTCCGCTCACCCTGAAAGTTCAAAATAACAGATTGGTCTGTAGAATCCTCCTCAGAAATACGAATCCACATAGAGTCTACCCCTTCTTCTTTTAATGTTTTCAAAACAAATTCTCCTTCCAAATCCTTACCTATCCAGGAAACAATCGCTGTATCCAACCCTAAGCGGGCACAGCCCACCGCAGTATTGGTAGCATTACCTCCTACATATTCTTCAAAACTCTCCAACGGAATCTTGTCGGCAAAATCCACACAAAGCAAAGAATCACCATCTTCATGTAAGTGCACATCAGCTTCACGAAGTTTAAGAAAGTAATCTATTGTAGAGTGACCAACAGTTATTATGTCAAACATAATTAAATCTCAGCGATCAGCACACCGCGAACCCGCCCTCCGCTTCTTCCGAAAGCGGTTTACGGTTAGCGGAACGCGGAAAATTCATTATTTACTAATAAGCCGCAATTTCTCTTCTACAACTTCTCGGACTGATCCAATTACTGGTGGCAAAACTTTGTACGGCACAATTTCACCCTTTTTTTTCGCCAATGATTCTCGTAGGGAACTGGCCCAAGCTTGGCGAAGCTCGGTATTAAAATTCATCTTTGCAATACCTTGTCCTGCGGCCTTCGATAAATCGCCTGCCCTTACACCGGATCCTCCGTGCAGAGAAAAGAACACTCTTCGACTCCGCCCAGGGCAAGCAGATTCAATAGACATTTTAATTTTCTGGAAATGGTTAAAATCAAGCTCTAGTTCCTTGGAATAGACGCCGTGAAGGTTGCCAAAGAAACAAGCAAGAATATCTACACCTGTTTTGGAGACAAAGTCCGCCGCTTTCTTCGGATCAGTCATCACCTTCTTCCCTACTTCACTTTTCACAGTAGAGTGCCCTCCGGCTTGATCAATTTCCCCCTCCACCAAAGCATTATATTTCCGGGCTATCTCAACCACGCTCTTGGATTTAGCAATATTTTCTTCAAAAGGAAGTTCCGAACCGTCAAAGTGAACCATATCAAAACCGGCTTCTAAAGCCCTTTTTATAGTATTGATACTCTCAGCGTGGTCTAAATTAAGATATATATTTGGAAGATCAGCATCACCTATCCGAACTGTTGAACAAAATTCAGCTCTTATTTCCACTAGAGAATCTCGAATTCCTGCCAAAGTTTCTATTCCAAAAAACCCCGCTTCGCCAGGAGAAAGTTCCAAAATTAAGGGGGTTTGTAAATCACAGGCAGCAGCAACCGCAGCTTTTAACTGGGAAACAGTGGACAGATTGAAAGCACCCAAAGAAGCTGATTGTTTCCTATATTTTTTAAAAGTGGTTCTCAAAGACATCAAAAACTGCGCATCCCTCCGCTAAAAAAGGTTAATAAAAAGATTACTAGTGAATATACATAAATAGTGCCACTAACCAAATAATAGAAAAGCAAATAAGGCTGTTCAGGTTCCCGGCCTACTGCCCAAAACCACTGTTGAAGATTGTCGTTTTTATGGGCTTTATACTGTCTAATTAACATACTTAAAACAAGAGCAGAGAGAAAACTAGCTGCAAATACAGAAGGTGTGCTAAAAATAACATAAAAGTGCAAAATAACCGCAGCAATGTAAGTAACAAAATTACGAAAGGCAGCAGAAACATTCATTAGTACACACACCTTAAACACGTACATACCCAAAACCCCTCCCAACAAAAAATACAAAAAAGGAAGAAATTTCCAAAAACTGTCCAGAACAAAGAACATACGGTTAGGATAGCATCTCCCCCAAGCCAAAACAACCACATAACCCTAACAAAAAAAAGAAGACAGCTAATTAAAGCTGTCCCCTTTTAATTGATCTCAACCAAACCTAATTCAAACCTTGTTCATCTGCTCACGAGCAATCTTACCTAAAACTGGCACTTCCCATTCTTCACCTTGATAAGCTTTGTACATCAAAAGTAGCCAGAGAATAAGAGAACCAATATTGATCAAAAAAGCCAAAATCCAACCGAGGATAGGAACAATACCTAACACAACGCTCACCAACAGCAGGGCAACAGAGACAACTATTGACTGCATAGCATGAAACCGAACAAAGTCATCTTCTTTCTCCATCACCAAGAAAATAATACCAGTAATCAAACCTAAAGCGTAACAAAGTGCCCCAGCAACATTAGAATCTAAACCAGTTCCACCACCAGACACACTTCCTGAACTTGGCTGTCCAGACACAGAACTCTCCACCTGCGCTGTTCCCTCTTCCGAAGTTGTTTCATATTCTTCAGGCATCAGTTATTCACCTCCCTTCAAAAAATTAATCCAAAAAAATTTATCTCTAGTACACCCTCAGAGTAACGAGAAAGAGCCAAACTGTCAACAGTATACAAAAGAAAAAAAAACCGGAAATTAGAGACTAGAAACTGGAAACTAGTATTTGATATAACCGATATCGTCTGTCACCGTATACCAAGAATCGCATACCGAATTACATACACAGCCTCACTGTCATACCCTTATTTGACCGCGAGCAAATCATTTCTGCATCTCATAGAGGTCAATTATTTCGTCAGCTGTGGTCGCATCCTGCGCGTTTTTGTCATCCCTCCAACTAATAAGACGAGGAAATCTTAGCGCATATCCAGCACCAGTCTCCCCTGCACCAGCAGTATGTACAGGACTCTGGGTAATTTCGTCAGCAAAAATTTCCACAACCATTTCCGGTCTAACCCATGTATCCGGATATAAATCAGATTGCAAAAAAACATTAGCCGGCTGCTTTTCCACGGTCAAATCATCACAACGTCTTCGCATCTCCTCCCACTGCTCATCTGTAAGTCCAGTTCCAATCTTGGCAACAGTTTCGAAACGATTCCTCTCTTGGTTGTAAACTCCTACTAGAAAGGCACCAATTCCCAATTCTGCTCGCTTTCCTTGTCCCGCATAATACCCTAGAACCACACAATCCAATGTATCCGACAACTCTCCTTCCTGATGCTTATACTTAATCCAAGAATATCCGCGAGAACCAGCCTGATAACAAGCATCCAAATCCTTAACTACTAATCCCTCCAAACCTTTGTTAACAGCTTCATCAAAAGTATTTGCCAATTGGTCAGCACTTTTCACTATCTTTTGCTCAATTGGTATAATCTTCTCCCCTTTTCTAATTACAGATTCCAACAAAGCTCTTCTCTCCGAAAGGGGTTTGGAAAGAAGGTTCTCCCCATCCAAATAAAGAAGATCAAAAACAAAAAATTTCAAAGGCACCTCCTCTGCCTTTTCTGCAACACCATATTTCCTTTTTCGCTGAGCAGTTACCTGAAAAGGCAAAAATTCTTCCGTTTCTGGGTCGTAGCCAATCACTTCACCATCTAAGATAGCTGACTGTACATCCAGCTGTTCTATCACACCTTGAACAATATCTGGGAACATAGTCGTGGTTTCTTCCAAATTACGAGTATAGGTGGCCACAAAAAAATCAATTTCCCGTCGTTGAGCATCTTTAACTGAACGAGGTTCCTTGCCCTTATCCAAATGAAGTTGTAAGCGGGTGCCGTCCAGTTTATACTCAGCAGCAGCTTTCCCCTCCATCCTCTTCACAATCTTTTCTGTTTTTTCTTCCCGTTGGCACAAAGCTAACCGTACAGGTATACCAATTTCCATCTCCGAGTCAGAAAGTGCTTCCACACTTCCCTCTTTAAACTTAGTAATAATTTCACCAACATCCGGATGTACAAAATAAATCTTCTCCAAATCCTTCAACAAAGATTTATCCTCCTTTTCCAACCAGGAAAGTGCTGCTAACAAGGTTTTTTCCGCTACACCCAACCGCAAACTTCCCAGGACAATTCGAACAGCGTATTTACTCGAAAGTGGGTCTAAAGATTGTAACAAAGAGGAAAATCTTTCTACTTTTTTCTTTTGAGACCCAGATCCTTCCAACTTCGCAATAGCTAAGAGTTTCTCATATACATCCAAAATACCCAAATTCTTCTCCTGATTATTTTTTGCTAATTCCTGGACAACTTCCCCTAAATCCCCCAAATCCTCAAATTTCTCCCCGACGATGTCCTTTTCTTCTTCAAAAGCGATAGCGATAACCCTAATCATCAACTTTTCCCCCAAACCAAAACCAGGATTGCTGTAAAGAGGTCCTAACCGCCCTAAGACAAGATAACCAATCTTACCAGCTTCTCTAATTGAGGCCTTTAAAAATAGTTTGGACAACAATTTAATCTCTTCCGAAGTGGCAGAAGTATTTTCAATTTTTTGCAAGTACGTAGATAAAGTAGAAAACTTCATAAGCAACTGCTAACCTAACCCCAACATGTCAAATAGAAGACGGTGGATCATTAACCAAAACACCGAAAAATTTACTTTCTGTAAGTGTCAACAAAAGCCAACCTAGATGTAAATTTTTCGCTGAGTGAGCCTAAAAAAATAAATTCCGGCAGATACTAACCAAGGCGAACGTTTTTGGGAACGGCCCACCGTCTTCTGTCAAAAAGGTAGAGACTTTTTACAATACGATTCGCACATATCCGACCATGAAAAACAGGACAGGAACTGATAGGAGCTTTTGTACAAATTCAGGGAAACTCATAGCGGGCAGCTTTAGTCTTACCTCTCTTTACCAAAACCCCCTTTTCTACTAGCTCTTTGATATCCCGCAAAATCGTATCGTCAGAAACATCAGGAAAAAGTTCCTGCCAATCACTATTTTTAATTTGTCCGTAGTCTTTAACAAACAGAATTATCTTCTCCTGTCGCGGATTAAGACGTACCTGACCTGCAGAAGATTTCAAGCTGGCATCACGGCTAAGATCCAGAACTCTCTTCTCCACCCGAGTAAATTCAAGAGCTAAGCCAGTAGTAAAATACTCAAGCCAGTCAGTATAATTACCATCCGAGTCTAAAACTGCCCGAATCGCCTGATAATAGCGCGCAGCATCTTGGTCATAATATTCCTCAAGACAAAAGAACCGGCGAATATCATAGCCATCCAAACACAAACTTAAGGTGGAAAGAATTCGTGCTGTCCTTCCATTACCCTCAGAAAAAGGATGAATTAAAACCAGCCAAGTATGGATGACACCCGCTCGCAAAATAGGGTGAACCTCCCGGCCTTTCCCGGAAAGCCAGTCAAATAATTGCCCCATCAACCAAGGAACCCTCTGAGGGTCTGGCCAATCAAGCGACTTTTCCATAGTTCGCATGTTTCTACTAATGGCGGGCACTTCCCGATATTTACCTCGCAAATCCTCATCAATAAGCCCGTCTGTTATAAGAGAATTTAAGTGTTTAACAATTTCTTCATCAATTATTTGCACGTCCTTCTCCAGCAGCTCATCTATATATTCTATTGCCTTACGATAATTTATTACTTCCTGAATATCTCGCTGCCCTGCGGTCACTCGATGTTCTGTACCCTTGTCTAGTATTTCCTTAACTTCTGTATAATTCAAAGCATTACCTTCCAAAGCAGTGGCATAATGTACTGTCCGTTCAATAGCCTCTCTCTTAAATCTCCTTTCCCAAAGAGGTACTAGAGGAGCATTTTCAATCATCTCCCGAGCGGCATCAATCCTTCCCACGTTTTCTAAAATTTGGCTTGTAATTTCAAAGCGAGGTTCTTGCATATCAGTATTTTAACATTCTCATTGCGTAGATCCGAGTTGTAACTCTTTAGCTTTCTTATTTTCTAGAAGAAAAGCATAGTCAAAATAACGAGCAACCTCCAAAGTGTTCAACATAACCAGCAATGTCCTGTCCCCTACAAAAGCCAACAAGCGCTTGTAAATTTCCCGGCGAGAAAAAGCATCCACATAAGCTAACGGGTTATCCAAGATAAACACAGAACTGTTCCGATAAAGAGTACGAGCTAACGCTATCCTTTGCCAATAACCTTGGGAAATTTCTGCCCCCTGCCCTAAGCTTTTACCTAATTTTTGCGAATCATCAAGACCTGTCTCCTCCAACCAAGAGTCCAAACCAGTAACATAAAGAACTTGTTTGTAAAGATCGGGATCAAAATCCCAACCAGAAGTACCAGAGGAACTTAGAACGATATTTTCGCAAAAACTAAGGTCATATTTAACAAAGGCATCAAAATGAGCACTTATATTCTCCTTCAATTCCCCTCTTTTCAAATCCTTAATAGACTTACCATCGTACAAAATATCTCCTTTTCTAATCCGATACAGACCACACAAAAGCTTAGCTAGAGTAGTACCTCCTGCACCATCTTCCCCTACAAAACCAGCTTTACCCCCACCCTCAATAAAAAAGTTCATATCCTTAAATATAGGCTCTTTCCACCCTTGATAAGTAAAGGTAAGGTCTTGAACACTAACACTAGGATCCTCGGCATCCAAATGAAGATAACCGGTACTGACATCACCAAACCCTGTAAATTCAATAAAGTTAAGGTAATCTTCTATATATTGAGAGTTGTCTCCGACAGAAGAAAGACGGTCCCACAAAGCAAGAGAAGAGGAGTAAAGACTACGCATATAGTTAAACAAAGCTTGAAAAATTCCTACGCTTATATTCTGCACCACAGCCATTGCCACCAAAGCGATCAAGAGACCACGAAACAAGAACTGGTCAAACACAGAAAAGGCAAAACTCTTCACGTACTGGTCATAACGCCTACTATCTACACCTTCGGTAAGCTCCTGGGTCACACTTTCCCTTATGGAAAGGAAAAAATCAAAAACACGATCCACTTTCAGCTCGGGAAAATTACGCAAACGCGTCGCTTCCCGGTAAATGTAATCAGCCAACTTCCTTCGTTCAACAGACTCATCCAAAAACTTCCGCTCTGCAACCTTAGAACGAAATTTGTAAATAATCTCCGGAAGTACTAGTAAAAAGGCCCCCAAAGGTAACCAGGGATTTATCCGAAATACAAAAAAGGCAGCGCTTCCCATCTTTACCAACTGGTGAAAAAATTGCCGAACCCGCATATAGGTGTCTAATATACGACTAAAAGCGTAATTATTTATATTAGACAATAAATCCCTAAATTCCTTCCTTTCCACATCTTCCATATTCAAATCTGCAATCTTTTCTACGACTCGGGCCGGCATCTCTTCCTTATATTTAATCTCAAGCCGACTTTGAAAATATCTTTTTAACGACATTAAAAAGGAAGTAATAAACCACAGACCAAAAAGCTGAGCAAAAGAATAAAAAGAAGGAGAATAGATATACTCAACAAACACAAAACTATCCACAGAATCAATATAATCAACAGTGTGATCTAAAAAAGTACCAAAAAGAGAAATTCTGTACATAACCAGAAAGGCGTTAGAAATAAATATCGAAGACTCAACAGCAACAGCAAGAGGATCAATTTGGTAGACAATCTTACAAGCAGAGAAAATATTTCTTAAATCTTTTTTACTCAAGAAAGACAGGTTTAACATAGACCCACACCTTGATTCTAAGGAAAAACCTTCCTAAGAACAAGATGCAAATAAATAATTTAGGTAAAAGAAACAGCAAATAGCTGCCGATATTCCGATCCGCTAGGTTTCAGTACGCTGTGCACAGCAGAGACCGAATTCACGGAAAAGGTCACCTCACTAATCGCCTCATCCAAAAGCGAACTACACTTATTCAACTGAATCTTTTTTACCCGCCCCAAAGTTATATGCGGGACAAAGTGCTTATCCGCAAACTCAATATCAAGACAAAGCAACTCCTTTTTCAAAGATTTGTGAAACAACAGCATTTGCTCCTTACCTTTCTGCAACCCAACCCAAAGCACGCGGGGATTTTCCTTGTGAGGAAAAACCCCCCAAGAACCCAAAGATACTTCAAAAGGTTCTTTTTCAATAGCTACAGAGGAAACTACTTTCTTCAACTTAGAAACAGCTTCGCAAGGAAAATCAGCCCAAAAAAACAAAGTTAGATGCATCTTTTCCGGATCAACCCAACGGACACCGGAGAGATCTCTTGCCAAACAAGCTTGCATCTGGGCCAAGCTTTCTTTAACTGCTACTGGTAAATGAATTGCTAAGAAAACACGCATTTGTTGATATGGCGAATTACTACAAATAATAACGGTATACGAAATTCTAATTACCAGTTACTAGTCTCTAGTCTCCAATTTCTTTCTCTAATCCAAATTAACTAAGTGCGCATTATCCATTAAGCCGGAATTCAACAATTCAGGCTCAGCAGAAGTAATTATAGTTTGTTGACGAGAAAGAGTAGAACAAATTTTTTCCCGGTGTTTCTGATCCAGTTCAGAAAAAATATCATCCAAGAGAAGAAGAGGACGCTGATTGGAAAAATCAGTGACAACTTCTAACTCCGCCAGACAAAGTGCTAAAACTGCTTCCCGCTGCTCCCCTCGCGACCCAAAAACAGCTAAGTCTCTGTTAATCCCCTCTTTACCATTCCCAGTAGTTTCCGACTGTCTTTTTCTCACATCATTAACTAAACCCAAAAATTGAAAATCATCCCTGTGCGGTCCAAAACACGTAGTAGCTTTTTCAACTTCCTCAGATAATCTTTCCTTATAACGTTCCTTAACCAATCTACTAGGAGTATACTGCAACCGTATCCCCCAACCCAAATCTGCTAACTCATTGTTAAGTCTAGTAACCAACGTCTTTCTATGTTTGTGAATCTCCCCTCCCAATTCAAAAAGCTGAGTATTCCAATAAGACAAGCGTTGTTCAGAAACATTGTTCTCTCTAATCATCCACAATAATTTATTCCTGTTCCGAACTACTTTCTTGTAATCTTGCAGGTTTTGGTAGTAAGTATCTTTTATAGAAGAAAGCACCCTATCCAAATAAGATCTCCGCCCGGAAGGACTTCCTAAAACCAGATCCAGGGTGGTTGGGGAAAAAATAACAATCTTAAACTGGCCTTGGAAATCCCGCTTACTTATTTCCACACCATTGATCTTGAAAATTTTTTGCGCGCGCGTTTTCCCTTCTCTTTTAATAAAAACTTCAAAATTCATTTGATCGTCTTTATCAACAGGCTGTTCAGCCACAGACAAATCCACATCAGGAAGGTCATCCTGAACAACATCTTTCTGTTCTGCTACCAACTCCACTCTTCCCCAAGCCTTATCAAGCAGAATCAGTTCCGCATCAGAAGAAGCAGCTAGAGAGTCGCCTACGGAAAGTAAATAAATAGCTTCCAACAAATTGGTTTTACCTGCAGTATTAGGACCAACAATCAAAGTTGTTTGCGGAGAAAAAGAAAAAGTTTTGGAAACGTAATTCCTAAAATTAGTTAAAGATAATTCTTTTAAAATCATGGTTCAATAATTAAATAGTTATAGTATTCAATTGCTTATTGCCGATAAACTGTGTGGACCTCTTTCCTTTCCTAGTCGTAATAATTCGCTATATCAGTCCCTAGTCTCTTTTTCTTTATTATCTAGCACTTATTCTTTAAGTACTTTTTTTCTGGCAATTGGGACAGATGAAGGTACCTCGCCCACCCACCTTTATCCTTTTAATAGTTCCGCCACATTCCGGGCAAGACTCTCCAGCTTTGCCGTAAACTTTAAAATGCTCTTGATAAGATCCTTTCCCACCGTAAGCGTTTCGGTACCACTGATCCGATGCTCCTTCTGTATCCAAACCTTCCTTAAGCACCTGTTCTAAGGCATTGTAAAGAGTTTCTTTTTCTCCAGCCGAAAGTTTATTTGCCGGAGTCTCTGGGTTTATTTCTGCCAAAAACAAGGCGTCGTTAGCATAAATATTACCTACTCCCGCAATTCTTTTTTGATCCATCAAAACTGTCTTAACCATCGCCCTTGTATCAGCAAGAATATTCTTAAATTTTTCAAAAGTTAAATCGTCTAAAGGCTCTGGACCGTATTTTTTCAAGGTTTCCTGCATTTCCTGCTCATCTGCCAAACGGATATACCCAAACTTACGCGCACTAGCAAAACGCAACTCTTTTCCTTGGGACAGCTTGATTGTCACTCCCACATAATCATCTTCTGGATCAGATTGGTTACGAAAAAATAATCTCCCCGACATGCGCAAATGGCACAACAGGTAAAACGTTTCTCCTTCTTTTGCTAAAGTAAAAATAAGGAGCTTAGCTGTCCTATCAACATCTTTAAAAACAGCTTCAACAACGGCCCGTCCCACTGTCTGCGTATCAGGTTGAAGCAATCGTTCATCTTTGCAAACTACACCTTTAATCTCCAGCCCCACTAACTCATCCGCAAGCTGTCTCTTAATTGTCTCTACTTCCGGTAATTCCGGCATATCTGAGGACTATTCTAACACAAAGAGGAAAAACAACTACGCCAAGGATTCGCGCTTATCCTGCCACCAACGTTGCACAAGAGTATGAAACCTTGCTTTAAAGCGGCGCTTGGAGAACTTTTCCGCTTGTTTATAACAATCTTTTTCCCGACAATAAAAGGTATCCATTTGTTGCAAGACTTTAACCAAAATAGTAACTTCTGGCTGCTCAAAGAAAAGGCCTGTCTTTCCTTCCACTACAGTTTCTTGGAAACCCCCGCTTCGCAAAGCAACCACTGGTGTTCCCTTGCTCATTGCTTCTACAGGAGTAATGCCAAAATCCTCTTCAGAAGCAGCAACAATCAATGCGCCTGCCCGTCTATAAAGGGAATTTAGTTCTTGATCCGAAACGCGCCCTAAAAATTTGGTTGTCGGCCCTGCCAAACTTTCAAGATCCTTTTGCTCAGAACCAGTCCCCACAATCTTCAATGGCACCTGTAACCTGTTACACGCTTCAATAACGACATCAACATTTTTGTAGGTTTCTAAACGGGAAACAACAAGAAAATACCCAACCTGATGGTTCCGCTGCTTGCCAATCGGGGAATTCTTACCACTCCTTAACGGATTATTGTCAACGGGGTCAATTTCCACAGGGGGGTAAACAACTTCCACATTGCGCCGCCAAATACTTCTAATTCTGGAAGCTACTGTTTCTGAGTTAGCAACAATAGTATCTGGCCTCTGTGCAGAGAGAAAATCCCAAACACGTAATTTATGATCAAGCAGAGGCAAGGAAATTTTACCTAGTAAACTTTTGCGGATTGGGGCCTCTGTCGAATAGTGATAAAGAAAACGTGGGGGGGTATGACAATAATTAATATGTAATTGATCAGGATAGGTTAGTACCGCCTTAGAAAAATAACCTGAGGAAACAACCACATCGAAAGGGGACAAATCAAATCTCTCTACTAAAAAAGGATACAAAGGAACAAAAAATTTGGAAGTTTTTATCTTGGCAGGAAATTGATCTAAAAAGGAAGTGCTAATTTCCTGAGAAAAAGACTCTCGAGTAAAAGGCTTCTTCAACAAGGTAAATAACTTCGCATCAGGCCAAAGCTCAGAAAAAGCAGCTAACACACGCTCCGCACCCCCTAACCGGGTAAGATAATCGTGTACTAAAGCAACTTTCATATACCAAGTTTAGCAAACAAATTTGCTGATTAGTAGTAAATAGTAATTAGGAGCAGTTAGTAGCTAGTAGTTGGGTATATAAGAACCTGTTTACAGAAGTGGCATTTGCGGATTTTTTTCCGGAAGCTTTTTCAGTAAAGAATTAAATTCTAACTCCATAAAAAGACTCTTCAGTTCCTCTCTATCCAACGTCGAAGTACGACACTTTTCCAAATCAAGTTCAATAGGTAAATTACGTAAAACATCAGCTAGTCTTTTAGAAACGCGGGCATTGTCTTCGGAAGCAGTTAATAGCTTTGAAATCTTCGGATCAACTTCCTCCAGATGCTGATAAATATCCTCCAAACTAGAAAAATTTGCCAACAAATCTTTGGCTCTTTGGGGACCTACACCCCGAACACCAGGAATATTGTCAGAAGGGTCACCGCGTAAAGCCTTGTAGTCAACTATCTTCTTCGGCTCAAAACCGTATTCCTTCCGAACTTTATCTTTGTCCCAAACTTCATCTCTGCGAGCAAGATAAACTTTTATTTTTTCATTAACTAACTGTAGCAAATCACGATCATCCGTAACCACAACTATCTCGCTAATTTGATCCTTCTTTTCTGCTTGCAAACACAAAGTACCAATTAGGTCATCTGCCTCATAGCCTTCCATTTCAAAAGTAGGAAAATCAAAAGTTTCTACTACCTGGTGAACTCTGTCTAATTGAACTTTTAATTCTTCCTCCATTTCTGGACGATGTTCTTTGTACGGTTTGTATTCCTCATGGCGAAAAGTTGGGCCAGCGGTGTCAAAACAAACAGCAATCCACTGGGGTCCAAATTTTCCCAAAACAGAAAGAAGACCGCGGGTAAATCCGTAGACAGCATTAGTAAGCTCGCCTTCCGAAGTAGATAAGGATTTAGGAAAAGCGTGATAAGCACGGTGCAGAACAGAATGGCCATCAACTAAAATCAGCTTATTATTGGTGGTAGAAGATACCATAATGCAAAGCTACTCCTCAGAAAGATCTCCCTCCATCAATTTCCTAAACTCATCTCCACCAATTGTTTCTTGTTCCATAAGTTTCTCCGCCACCCTTTCCAACACATCCTGCCGATTTTCTAGCTCTTTTCTCGCCCGTTCAAAACTTTGATCGATAATTTTCTTAACCTCCCGATCTATTTTCTTTTCCATTTCCTCCGAATATTCTATCTTTTCTGATAAGCCCCCTCTCCAAGAGAAATTATCATCGGACCCTCCACGGTCGTAAGAAACCAAAGAAATAGGACCCAAAGAACTCATTCCGTATTCCGTAACCATTTTGCGAGCAATCTTAGTTGCCTCCTGAATATCCGAAGAGGCTCCAATACTAAACTCACCTAAGGCCATACTTTCCGCAGCACGCCCACCAAGAAGAGCTACTATCTGTTCCTCAAGCCTAGTCTGGGTTTGGTTATAACGATCTACAGTAGGAGGGATCATCGTAAATCCAAGAGCTAGGCCGCGGGAAACAATAGAAACTCGGTGGACAGGATCTGTGTTGGGAAGACTGTAAGACACAACTGCGTGCCCCGCTTCATGAAAAGCTGTTAAACGCCGTTCCTCTTCTGTTTGCAACCGTTTCTTGGCTGGACCCAACTTTACTTTAGTTGCAGCTTCTTCCAGCTCCTCTTTGCCTATTTTCTTTTTTCCTTCCCGAGCAGCAAGAATAGCAGCCTCATTCAGCATATTTTCAATATCTGCCCCAGAAAACCCTGCAGTTCTCCGCGCCAGCCGTTCCACATCCACATCATCAGTAAAAGGTTTTCCCTTCATATGGATCTTAATAATCCCCTCCCGCCCTTCAATATCAGGAAGATTCAGCACAATACGGCGATCAAACCGACCAGGACGAACCAGAGCAGGATCCAAAAGTTGTGGTCGATTAGTCGCACCAATAACCACTACCCCTGCATTAGGTTCAAAACCATCCATTTCTGTTAAAATTTGATTAAGAGTCTGCTCCTGTTCACCTTGAGACATCATAGAAGCACCACGATGCCGGCCAATAGTTTCTATCTCGTCAATAAACACCAAGCTAGGAGCATTTTGCTTAGCAGTTTTAAACAAATCTCGCACGCGTGCAGATCCTACACCAACCAACATTTCCATAAACTCTGAACCGGCTACTGAAAAGAAAGGAACATTCGCCTCTGAAGCTACTGCGCGTGCAAGGAGAGTTTTACCAGTACCTGCTGGACCGACTAACAAAACACCTTTCGGAATTCTAGCCCCCAATTTTCGATATTTGCCCGGATTTTTCAAAAAATCAACTACCTCTCGTAACTCTTTTTTAGCAGTATCTAAACCGGCAGCATCATCAAAACTGACTTGTGGCTGTTCTTTACCAAACCGTTGTGCTTTACTTTTCCCAAAACTAAGCAATCCTCCACCTGGTCCCCCATTCCCACCAGCACGTTTGAATAACATAACAAAAAAGACCACCATTAAGACAAGGGGCAAAAAGTTGATTACAATATCTACCCAAGAAATATCTGTTGGCTCCTCTACCTTTATGCTTTCCGCAATATCATCAACACTTAGACCTTGTTCCGTAAGCAGGGAAATAAAACTTTGGTCTGGCTCCTTAACAGCACGCACTTTTTTCCCATCGTCCAAAGTAACACGTAGGTCATCCCCAGAAACAACCACTTCCTGAACCGACCCTTTCCGAATATATGACAACACCTCGGTGATTGACTTTTCCTCTACAGACTCACCTAATGAACCAAAAGCCATAAGCACAACAAAAGCTGCCAAGGCAAGAAAACCGTAAAGAATAAAATTTTTTACTAAATTATTTTTATTTTCTTGAGGAGTAGGAATGCCTTGCTTTTTCGATTTGTCTAATAATGAATTATCCACAGCATATAGATTATACCACAGCCTCAAGCTATTTTCAGCCACTGAATACTAAAACAAGAGACCAGCAATGGTTGACAGCTAACCACTGCCCTTTAACATTTGCCTCTAAAAGGTAACCAAAAGTTAAGCAATGATAACTATGACACAGCTGGTATACCGGATTGTATATCTCGTATTTTGTATCTCGTATAGAAGAGCTTCAAGAATAAAGAAAAGTCAAGTAAGCTAGTTAGCTGGTGGGCTGGTTTTCCGACCTAAAATCGGGAACGGGAGAGAGCCGAGGAAGGAAAAAAGCCAGCCAAGGAAAACCGCAAAGGTTAAACCTGCCCCGCGCGCCTCGCATCGAAACGGGTCGGCAGACGGGTTGTTCGATTGTTAAAGCCCCCTTCGATCATTCTACTAATCAATTCAGTAAAAGAAATACCATTAGCTTGGGCGGCTTTGGGAAGAAGAGAATGGGAAGTAAGACCTGGTATAGTATTCACTTCCAACAAGTAAGGGTGCGTAGTCTCTAACAAGAAATCTACACGGGAGAAAGAATTTATTTTAATTATCTTACAGGCTCTCACAGCAATTTCTTGTATTTTCCGTGTTACCTTCGCCGAAAGGTTTGCAGGAACAATATATTCCGTATCACTACGGTTGTACTTAGCTTCATAATTATAAAATTCTGTAGCCGGTATAATCTCAACTATAGGCAAAGCTTTTAGCTGTCCGGAAATATTTAACACGCCTACAGTCAACTCTCTTCCTTTTATATAAGGCTCTAACAAAACATCTTCGTCATAATGACGGGCATTTTCAAAGCATTCTCCAACTTCTGCTTCTTTTCTCACAATCGATATGCCTAGAGAAGAACCTTCCTTCCGAGGTTTAAGAACAAAAGGAAAATGATTACTAAGACATTCTTGCGGTGTTTCAACAATCTGATGCGGTATTGTTGGCAAATCATGCCCTTTCCATAGCTCTTTACAACTGTATTTATCCATTCCTAGAGCAGATGAAAACACCCCCGGTCCAGTGTAATTTACACCCAATGTTTCTAAAAAACCCTGTATTGTACCGTCCTCCCCACCCTTCCCGTGTAAAGCAATAAAAACACAATCCATTCCTTTCAGTTCTTTAATGGAAAAACACCACCTACCGTCTTCCCTTATTTTAAGTTTACAAGGCTTATACTTCCTGCGATTAATATTATCCAACACTGCCTGCCCAGATTTGAGAGATACTCTATGTTCTGAAGAAACACCACCTAGCAAGATCCCTATTTGTTTCATACACCATGTATAACTAAAGAGTCTGTCAGGGGTCACTAATTTTATGACTGGGGGATATTTTCGTAGTTTTGGAGAGATACGCGTTGACTGTTCCCCAACACAAAGCTACGGACAACAAATTCTTGTCCTAAAACTCAAAGTTGGTAAAAAAAATGGTGGCAGGGGAGGGAATCGAACCCTCTCCGGAGCCTTATGAGAGCTCTGCTCTACCGTTAAGCTACCCTGCCCTAATAGTCAATAGCCTTTTTATCAAAATTACCTTTCAAACCCTCAATCCAGCCTCTTATTTTCCTGAATTTCTTGGTTCCTTTCTTTGCATATACTCGCAAGGAACCGTAGTGATTTTCAAAATTTTCGAATTTCTTCTTTAATTTATAACGCTTATAACTGGGGTTTCGAAAGCGTTCAACCGGAATCCCTGTAACATCAGACCAGAACTTCTCTACTTCTTCAATTCTCTCCTTATGAGCAATATTTATATCTACGTTAACATAAAAATCTTCGTCTTCCAGATCAAAAAAGGTCTTCATCCAAAGGATTAAGAAACAGACCATTTCCGGATCGGAGTTTATAAAACCGCATCTGTCATTGGATTTAAATCCTTCCGTCCAATAGAGACCTACCCCGGTCAGAAAAAAATCTCTTCTGTTCAAATCTCCCACTTCTTCAATTCCCTCTTTACATAAAGTTCTAATCTCTGTCAACCGCCGTTGCTTCTGTATTTTTGCCCATTTCAATCGGCCTTTGGCCGCCCCGTCTTCTGCTCTCTTAAGCAAGTCTCTTCTTTGCTCTTCGATTAACTCAACATCTCTACACCACCTACTTATACTGCTTTTTGACGCATTAACCTTTTCAGCTATCTCGTTAATACTACTTCCTGCTCTCCTTAATTTTCTAGCTTTTAAACGTTCTTTTGACTTAGCCATCTTAAAAGTCTGTCAAATTATTATCTGCCACCTGAGCTACCCTGCCGTAAAATCGCTGCCCCGTTATCCAAAACTCGCTAACGCTCGTTTCCAACGGGGCATCCCGGCGGAAGTTGCCTTCGGCAACTTTGGATGTCGTGATGGTTGCGGGGGGAGGGAGTCGAACCCTCCTACCTCGAGGTTATGGGCCTCGCATGCAGTCCGCTACACCACCCCGCGTCGTGCTTACTATTATAGCAAATATAGACAAAGCACTCAAGCTATAACTAGTAGGAAGTAGCTTTAGTGGAAGCCTAATATCAAATGCTAATGGGCAATACAGTATATACCGTATTTCGTATATCGTATTTTGTATCTTATAACCGGAGAACCCTTTAAGGTTTAACTCGTTTAATCCGTGATAACAGGGTACGGGGTGCAGGGTGCAAAGAGAGATAGTTGTCAGTTGCTCGCTTGAGAATCGGCTACAAATTTGTAGCTGAGGACGGAAAGCGGCACGCGGTGAGCGGAATAACTATTCGCTATATCACCATCCAAAAACGAAAAGCCATTCTTTCCACGTTTTCAGAGAAAGAGCACTATCACCAACTGGATCATGCTTCATCCGAGAGTCTTCTCCAGGAACAACTACCACTTGTTCGGATTCCTTCACCATACCTAAATCTCTTCTCGCAACTTCCTCAACAAAGTGCAATGTTTTCTTCTCTTCTAACTCGCTCTTTAACTCTTCATTCCGCTCTTGCAATAGACCCACCTCTTTTCTCAACTGGCGCACTCGCCCTAATGACGACAAACTTCCCCACAAAGCCCTCCATAAAGACATTAAAAGCAGAACAATACAAAGTAATAGCAATAATTTTCCAGCTATATTAAAAAACTTATTTCCACTCACGTCTCCGGAAAATATATTTAGAAATTTATACGCCATACTTGAAGAGTACCAACGGAAAAGAAATACTGCAACAAAAGGACAGAAAATACTCTCGCTAATGTCTATAACAGGGGCCTCATAGAATAAACTATTGACAGATATAAACATGTCTGATATTTTTAAGGCTATAATGGCTACATTACGCGAAAATTATGACGGTTTCATAGAAGATCTGGAAGAAAAAAACAGGGCAGAATCAACAGTACTAGCCTATGGAACGGATATAAGACAACTTATAGAATTTTTAGATGACCCAGAGGCAGACGAGATAAAATATGGAGACCTTGCCTCTTTCCTCGATGACTTAGAAGATTCTGGCTACACAAAGAAATCTATTTCCAGAAAAATAAATTCTATCCGCACATTCTTTCGCCATCTCAAAGAAGAAGGAGAAATAAGCGAAAACCCCGCATCACGCTTAAAACATCCTCAATTTGAAATTAAACCCCCCCGAATACTATTAGAAATGGAATATCGAGCCCTGCGCGACGTAGTTCGCGATGATAAAAGAATGTACGCAGTTGTAGAACTTCTTTTGCAAACTGGAATCCGCATTGGGGAACTCCGCGAAGTACGTATCGAGGACATTACCTTTTCCGACAATGGCCCAGGTGAGCTATACGTCCGTCCCTCCCACCGCCGCCCAGGACGAGCTGTACCGCTAAACAAAGCGGCACAAGAAGCGATAAAGGATTACCTAGAAGTACGCCCAGAAAGTGACTCCGATATCTTATTTATTACCAAAACAGGAAACCCGTTTCTAATCCGTAATATCCGTGCTTCCCTCAATCGATACTTTGAAAAAGCAGGAATTGAAGATGCAACAGTCAGTTCCCTAAGACATACTTTTGTCGCCCACCATCTTAGCCGCGGAGCAGATGTTACATACATTTCCAACCTAATCGGGCACAAAAGACTAACCTCCACAGAAAAATATCTTCAATACGTAGATAGACCAGAAAAAGAAACTAAAGAACTGGAAGAACTCTAATCCCCTCCAACTCAATACTATAACAAGGTCCTAATTCCATATACCGTATGTCGTATACCGTATCATTAGTAAATGATTAAACGATCAAATAAGTTTTAATACTATATAATTCAAAAACCAAAAATCATTTAATCAGTATTCATGTTTCTGGTTGAATGCTGATAGCCGAAAGCTGATTCGTCATTTAAAATTTGTTATTTATAATTCTCCGTAAATGCTATACTTCAAGAAATATGCTTCCAGAAAACTACAACGGTCTAACTAAAGAAGAAGCAAAAAGGCGCAGAGAAAAAAACGGCCCTAACCTAATTCCTCGAAAAAAACCAACATCACAACTCGAGCTTTTTCTAGAACAGTTCAAAAATCCGTTAATGTATATTTTAATAACCGCAGCAACCACCGCTTTCCTCCTAAACGAACAGCTAGATGCAATAACTATAGCTGCTGCCGCCCTTTTAAACATTATTTTAGGCTATATCCAAGAAAGAAAATCTCTAAAAGTATTAGAAAAGTTAGCCCAGGCACAAACCCTCAAAGCAGAAGTTTTGCGGAACGGAAAAAGAAAAGAAATTCCGACTCAGGATGTTGTAGTTGGTGACCTCGTTTTTTTAAAAGCGGGTGGTAAGGTTCCTGCAGACGGCACAATAGTAAAACCTGCTAACCTAGCAATAAATGAGGCTACTTTAACGGGTGAATCAACACTAGTTGAGAAAGAAAAAGATGATAACGCTTATAAGGGCACCTTAATTGGAGCAGGCAAAGGGCAGATGATTGTAAAAAAGACTGGTAAAGATACTAAAATCGGCCAAATTGCTCATAAACTAAGTCTCACTGAAGCAGAAAAAACTCCTCTTCAGAAAAAGCTCAACAGGTTAAGCAAAACCATTGCCATGGTAGTAGGTATCCTCGCCACATTAATCTTTATTGAAGGTATTTTAACAGGGAGAGATCCTTACCAAATGTTTATTACCAGCGTAGCTATAGCGGTAGCTGCGGTTCCCGAAGGCTTAGCCGTATCTCTAACTGTTGTGCTTGCCTTAGGAATGAAACGCATTCTAAATCGCGGGGCATTAATTAAAAAACTTACAGTAACTGAGACTTTAGGATCCACTACAGTAATTTGTGTTGACAAAACAGGAACCCTAACACTGGGAGACATGCAAGTAACAAAACATGAAGAAACTAACTTAAATTTAATCAGTTACGCAGCTGCCTTGTGCAACGCAAGAACAGATCCTTTAGAAAAAGCAATTTGGGAATGGCTAAAAAACAACGGAGCAAAGGACCCAGAACAAATTGTTAAAGAAAGTACAATTATTGATGATGACCCTTTTGAATCAGAGACCAAGCTAGCGTCCGCCCTTACAAAAAAACACCTATTCATAGCAGGTGCTCCAGAAGTCGTTTTGGAAAAATGCGGAATAAGTGAAGAAGAAAAATCAAAACAGCTACAGAAAATCAAGGAAAAAGCAGGAACGGGATTGAGAGCGGTCGGTTATGCTTACAGAAAACAGGCCGGAATTGAAAAAGAAACTAATTTAAATAAGGAAAAATCATTAAAGTGGCTGGGAGTACTTTACGCAGAAGATCCGGTCCGAGAAGAAGTCAAAAAAGCTTTGAAGGACTGTCAAACAGCAGGAGTGGAAACTAAGGTAGTAACAGGAGACATAAAGGAAACGGCAGTTGCTGTTCTAAAACAGCTGGATATTCAACTGAAAGAAAAAGAAATTATCACTGGTACGGAGCTTCACCAACTTAACGACAAGCAACTGAATAACAAAATACCGAACATCAAGCTCTTCTGCAGAACAGCCCCCCACCAGAAGCTGCGCATTGTCGAAGCACTGCAAAAAAGAAAAGAGGTTGTAGCTATGACCGGTGATGGGGTAAATGATTCACTAGCTTTAAAACGTGCGGAAATAGGGATAGTTATGGGCACAGGATCAGAGGTAGCTAAAGAAACTGCAGACATGGCTTTAGTAAAATCAAGTTTCAGCTCTATAGTACACGCAATTGAAGAGGGACGCGGTATTTACAAAAATATACGCAAAATACTAGCATATCTTCTCTCTGACAGCTTCACTACTGTTGTATTAATAGGAGGTTCACTATTAACCGGAATTCCTCTACCAATATTGCCGTTCCAAATCTTATGGATAAACTTAGTAGAAGACGGTCTACCAGGCGTTGCGTTAGCATTCGAAGGAAAAGAACCAGGATTGTTACAGCAAGCACCTATACCTACAGACGTACCACTGTTGGATAAGGAGGTAAAATCAATAATCTTTGCTGTAGGATTAATGACAGATGCTATTTTGCTAACAGTAACTTTATGGTTGTTTAACAGAGGAACATCAATAGACCACATTAGAACAATTACATTCGGAACTCTTGGTTTGGACTCGCTTCTTTACGTTTTCTCTTGTCGTAGCCTCAGTAAGAGTATTATCCATTCACCGCCGATTAAAAATCGGATGTTATTGGCAACAATTGGCTCTGGTCTTATTCTATTAACATCCTCTTTCTTAATACATCCCTTGCGTAATTTCTTAAGACTGAATCCTCTTCGAACAATGGATATAGGCTTAATTATGCTTTTAGGAACTATTGATATTGTAGGTATTGAATTAATTAAATGGGCTTTTAGAGCCCGACGTAAACGAAAGTAGTTAGGGTGTGAGTAGTTAATAATTTGGAAGCAACTTTCCTCAATTGTTAAATATCTTCGTCTTCCAAAATACAAACTGCTGAGTATCAAAGGAAAGTCAACACATACAGACCTCTTTGCTTATTTCTTTCCGCATAAACCTACATTGATGTGCCCTTTCGCACAAGGCTACGGAAACGACACTCCTTCGTCTAAACTCGCGTCCGGATGCCCGTAGGCCACCTGGCCTGTCGTCCATAGCTTTAGCAAAGGGCCGTAAGGTGTACTTTGCCTCACTTCGTTCCGACTAATCGGAACTACGAGGGGCATCTCCCCTGCACGGGTTTCGTTCGGACCGAAGGTCCTCCGAAGCCCTGCCTTGCCGGCAGGCAGGCGCGGCGAAGGAGGATGGTGGGCCTGCCTGGATTCGAACCAGGGACATCCATCTTATAAGGATGGCGCTCTAAACCACTGAGCTACAGGCCCTTACACAGATTAAACAACTTTCGCGCCTACTGCCACTTTTCTATTTGGAGTTAGCAAGACAGGTTCTTTATCAGTATCCACAGCTAAAAGCATACCTTCCGAAACCTCCCCTCCAATCTTCTTAGGAGCAAGATTGGCAACCACCACAATCTGCTTTCTAACTAGATCTTCCTTACTATGAGTCTCCTTAACACCGGCCAAAATAGTCTTAATTCCTAACTCACCTAAATCAACCCGAAGCTTCAGTACCTTGTCCAAACTCTCTACTTCTAACACCTCCACCACCTCGCCTATCCGCAAATCTAACTTTTTGAATTCCGCAAAAGAAACTGCGTCCATAATAGTAAAATAACAAATTTCAAAATCCAAATGTCAAAAGTGTTGAAGTTGTTCAATCTGTCAACGAACTGCTCGTTACCTGTTACCTATCTTTTACTCCTTTCCATTCGCATAAATTAGCTACTTATAATTCGTAGTAATTCGCTATACCGGTTTCTAATCTTCCGTCTCTTTCTTCTCCCGCAAATCTTTTAGTTTCCACATAAAAAGCTTTGCTTTTCCTTTCTCACCTTCTAAATTATCTCTACCTTTAACAAACTCCAGTGCACGCTCCAGCCTACCGCGTGGTTCTTCTTTGGCAAGTTTCATATACAAAGATCGGTGTTCAAGATCATCCAACTCACAAGCCAACCGATAGCCAAAATCTTGAAATTCATGTTTTATATGTTTGGAGGGGCCGAGATCCTCCCTCGATAAAATATCACCAATCTTTTCCACTGCCATTATTATAACATAACCGCCATCAGTATCCGGCAATAAGACAAATGGAACAAATAGAACTTACTGTTCCCTTTCGTAATAATTTGCTATACCAAATACGGTACACGGCATGCGGTACAAAATGTCAAAAGTGTTGGATCGTTACGCTTGGTTAAGTTGTTGAAAATGTTGAACCGTTCGCTTCGCTCACTTGTTCAAAATGTTCAATACAAACTATTCAATCGCTTAACCACGTGTATCGTCATTCTGAACCCCCGAAGGGGGATTCAGAATCCCTCCTAAGACGGCGGGTCGCCCCGCTCAGCGTGGTCGCCGTTGTAGGCGACTTTCCTCATTTCGTAGTCCCGTAAACCCACAGTTGTTCAGCTGGCGAATTTCCCAAAGCCAGGCTTTTTCTTTCGCCGTTCCCGCTATACCAGTTACTAGTTTCCTATCTCCAGTCTCCAGGTACTAGTCGCCAGTCTCTAGTCTCTGATTTCTCTTGATACGTAATACGAGATACGAAATACGAATCCTTTTTGGAACTTGTTATTTGGAGCTTGGTGCTTAATGCTTACTACTTCCTGCTTACTACTTCCTGCTTACTGCTTAATGCTTACTACTAATTTCTATTTGTAGCCTATTCGCTATTCCGCCACAGCTTTTGCAAGACATCTGCAGGCACTGAGACATCCCCTCGCGCACTTAATTCTTTCTTGCCTTCTCTTTGCTGTTGAAGAAGTTTGTCTTTTCTTGTCCTATCTCCTCCATACAATTTTTCCGTAACATTTTTTCTCTGTGCGCCAATAGTTTCTCTAGCAATAACATTACTACCAATTGCCGCCTGCAAAGCAAGTGGAAACTGTGCTGGAGGTAACAATTCTTTCAAATCAGATACCATTCGCTTTCCAACAGCATAAGCATTCTTCCGTAAAACTAGTTGGGAAAGAGGCTCCACAATCTCGTAATGAACTAATATATCTAACCGCACTACATCTGCTGACCGCCATTCGTCTAAAACATATTCCAAAGATGCATAACCAGAAGAAGCAGATTTCAATTTGTTATAAAATCCTTGCAAAAAGGAAGCCATAGGTAACAAATAAACCAATTTCACTTTTTCCGCAAAATGCTTCTGTTGCTGGTGAACACCACGCCTATTCTCACAAAGTGAAAATACTGCTCCCAAATATTCCTCCGGTGTGTATATGGTCACGCGTAACCAAGGTTCAAGAATATCCTTAATTTGCTCAGGCTCAGGAAGCTCGGAAGGAGTGCGAGCAATATGCGTCTCTCCATCATTTGTCTTTATCTTATAGGAAACAGCCGGAGGTGTGGTTAATATCTCCAAATCAAATTCTCGCCGCAAGCGTTCACAAATTATATCTCCGTGCAATGCTCCCAAAAAACCAAGCTGGAATCCCCTACCTAAAGACTCCGATGACGAAGGAGAAAACGTGAAAGAAGAATCAGACAAATGTAAATATTGAAGAGCTTTCTTCAACGGCGTGTAACCATTAGCTGACAAGGGAAAAACACTTTGGAAAACCATTGGCTTTGGCTCCCGATAGCCGGGTAAAGCTTCCATCTTTGGTCGCTGTCCAGAAACCAATGTATCGCCAACCCTAATCTTACTTATATCTTTCATTCCAGTAACAACATAACCTACTTCCCCCACTGACAATTTCTCTGTAGGCTGCTCCTCAGGAACAAAATACCCCAACTCTTCAGCAACAAAAGTAGTATCTGTGCCTAAAAAGCAAGCTGCCGCCTCTCTTTCTAAATTGCCATTCATTAATCGAACCACCGCTATTGCCCCGCGATGAGGATCATAAAAACTATCAAAAACTAACCCCTGCAAGTGAGAACCATTGCGCTTTGGAGGAGAAACCTCCTTAACAATGCGACTTAACAATTGAGTAACATTTTTACCCGTTTTAGCCGAAATATACGATACAGAAGACTTATCGAAACCCAAAGAATTCACCAAATTTCTAGCAACCTTCTCTGGTTGAGCATCGGGCAAATCTATCTTGTTAACCACAGGTAATATTTTCAACCCTTGCTTTCTAGCCTTCTCCAAATTAGCTAAAGTTTGGGCCTGAATACCAGAAACGGCGTCCACCAACAGAATAGCACCTTCGCAAGCAGCCAATGATCTCGACACTTCATAAGAAAAGTCGACGTGTCCCGGGGTATCTACGAGATTCAAAACATATTCCTTCCTGGAATATGAAAAAGACATTCTTACAGGCTTCAACTTAATAGTTATTCCTTTTTCTTTTTCCAAGTCCATCTTATCCAACAATCTGTTACTCATTTTTCGAGAAGAAACTGTACCGGTTTCTTCCAACAATCGATCTGCCAATGTTGACTTTCCGTGATTGATATGAGCAATAATACAAAAATTGCGTATTTTATTTTTATCTATCGATTCAACCATAAAACTCCTTAACTCCTTTTATTATCCTACCAAAAAAGACCTTCCCTGTCAGCCATAAAGCTAGAGAAAATAAGTTGAAAACCACGCTTGCATCTAGCTCCCAAAACTGCTAGGGTTAAAATTAGTTCCAGCCGTAACTTAGACCACAACTAAGGGTTGTCTATTTATTTTACAGACAAAACTGCGGTGGAAAGTAGCAAAAAATTTAAGTATAAAAACAAAAAAAGGAGAAACAAAATATATGCCTGCCAAAAAAATACTAACCAGGATCGGCCTCTTAACTATAGCCATAACTATTCCCTTAGTTGTACTTAACTTACAATATTCTTACGAACCCCGAAAAAGGGCTTTGGTATCAAAAGGTCCAGCATCCTTATCACTAACCTCCACACCACCAACAGAAAGCACCTTACTACCCGGAGAAGAACTTACTGTAACTATTAACCTTGATCCGGGTGGAGAAGATCTGTACGGATTCGAAACTACGATCAGTTACGATACAGCAATATTTGAAGCAATCAGTTCAGAGGTAAACACAGATCAAACCGATCTAGATTTTCCTTTAAATGTAAAGAACCAAATTGAAAATGGAACAATACAATTTGTGCGTTCTATAAACCCGGGAACAAATCTCGTATCCTCTGCCGGCTCAATAGGAACCTTTAAACTCAGGGTTAGAGAATCAGCACCACAAGGAGATAGTAACCTGTCCTTCGTCACTGCGGGAGATATAACCTGTACTGTCTACAACAAAAACATCGAAGACGTGCTGGGAGAAGCTAAAGGGACAGCCTACACTATTGAAGGAGAAAATGCAGCACCCACTGCTAGCATAACCGCTCCCCAGGACGAAACATCCTTCCAAGAAAAAGAAACAATCAACTTCCAAGGAACAGGTGTAGATCGCGAAGACGGTAACCTTTCCGGTGACAGGCTTACCTGGCACTCGAGTATCGACGGGGAGTTAGGCACAGGAACAAACTACCAAACAAGTAGTCTTAGTATTGGAGAACACACAATAACCTTAACTGCTATGGATAGCTCGGGAAAAACAGGAACAGATAGCATTAACCTAACAATAACAGAGGAAGCGCAATTAGAAACTTTAACAATCTCCCCCACCGAAGTAACTCTCCAAACAGGGGAACCGCAGATAATCACTGCTACTGCCTACCGTAATGACGGAACAATTTTCGAGGAGGCAACAGATACAGACTTCTCCTGGTCTCTATCAGAGGATATTGGAACATTAGAAACTAACTATGACAGCGATAACACACCAAAGGGTCAAAGCAGAGTTCGAATAACCAACACAAAAGAAGGTTCCGGAACCATAACTGTTTCGCTAAGCCACAATAATATTTCTAAAGAAAAAACTACTTCTATCACTGTTACCGAAAATGCCCAACCCCTAACTTGCAAAATAATAGAAAAAAGCTTTACTATCGAACCCAAAACTGAAAAAGCATTGTCCAGCTCTGTAAGTGGGGGGACAACACCTTACAACTACAACTGGTCTGCCGACAAAGGGACCCTAACCGCAAAGGATAGCGCAATTGCTAGATTGGAAATAGCAAGTGAAGATGTTAACAATAACGAAAAAATAAACATCAGCTTAACGGTAACTGACAGTAAAAACAATACCTGCACAGACACTGTCACAGCAACAATAAAAAAGGAAACAGCAATACTAAATTTCAACTTTAGTTTGACGGGACGTAAGAACAGGTCTCAACCAACTGCAGAAAACATAAAAATATTCGCTCGTCAGGCAGGCTCTAATAAAAATTACGAAACAGCTGCGTGGAAAAAAGAACTTAGCACAAGCAGCGCCTATGGTACTGGAATTATCCAAGAACTGGCACTTGGTTCTTTAGATACTTACGCGGGAAAAACTTACGAATTCCTCCTCAAGCCAAAACAGCACTTACAAATAAAAAGCACAAACACAGTAAAATTGAGTAGCCCCGGTGTTTATAACATTACTTTCCCCGAAGCTCCGGCCGGAGACATAAATGAGGACAACAAGGTAGATTCCTTAGATATAAGCATTTGGATTCAACAAGCATACCAAGAAGGGGAAGCTTTAACAGCAGACATAAACCGTGATAGGATTGTTGATGCACTAGACCTTTCCCTAATTCTTCCGCGATTAAATAGGAAAGGAGCACAATGATCAGTAAGCAAAGTTCTAAAAAGAACACAAAACAAAATAACCAGAACAATATCATGGTGAAAATCCTAATAGCATTAATTTTCTTAGAAATTGTGGGAGCCGGCATCTATGGTTACACTCTTACCGCCGGAAAAAACCAGCCAAAACAATCTTCTCTCGAACTTTCCGAACTAACACACACCTCGGCAAAACTAGAGCTAATAAAACCTGAAGACGACATTCAAAAGGGAGAGATAATTCCAATCACAATTAATCTTAACCTTAATCAAGAAGAAGCAATCTCGGCTATGGATATTGTTTTAAAATACGATTCACAAAAACTGCGGCTAGCTGATAAGGACAATCCTTTTAATAATAAGTCCTCGCAGTTTAATTTTCACCACACGATTAAAAAGGAAGGAGAATTAGCAATAACTGCCTACCAAAAAGAAGAAAAATTAATTGATAAAGAAACTAAAATAGGAACAATTCAATTTACTGCTCTCAAGCCAGGAAAAGCAGAAATAGCTTTGGTAACAGATCAGGAATCCAGGCATTTCAGCAAAGTTATCCAATGGGATAACACGACAAACATTCTCACAAGTGCTGGAAAAGCAACCGTAACTATTGTAGAATAGATTTAAGCATAAATATGCCTTACCTGCCGAAAAAAAACATAATTTTTAAACTACTACTCGCCGGCGCAATTTCATGTAGCGCTTTAACAAATGTTGGAGTTTCTAAAACTTATGCAGCAGAGGAAGTTAGATTATACCTTTCCCCTTCCACAGGATCCTACACAGAAGAATTTCCAGTTAAAGTAATGTTAGATACCGCGAACACAGAAGCCGGCGCTGTGGGGGTAGCCTTGGATTGGGAACCCGATAATCTGGCAATTACCACTGACGATATTTCCGCAGCAAATAACTTAACTCTTGCTGGTGTATCTGTAAATGCAGACGAAAAGCTAATCCGTTTCACAGTTTTTGATTCTAACGATGCAGAACCTATATCTGGAGAGGCAGTACATTTAGCAACACTGCAGTTCACTCCTACCATTACCAATAAAACAACCACAGAAATAAGCTTCAACGAAGAAAGCCAAGTTGCCTTAGAAGGTGAAAACATTTTAGACACAACATCGGGAGGAACCTACACGCTTACTGCTACCTCAGAAGAGGAAACCACTACTTCGGAAGAAGAAGAAGAAGAAGAAGAAGAAGAAGAAGAGAAAAATTCTACAACGGAAGAACCCAACCAAACAGGTGGAGACACAGACATAACCACAGAGGAAGAGTCCACAACAGCACAAACCGAAAGCGATCTGGAAACAGCTACAGGAACAGAAACCGCACTCCTCACAACAGTACTAGCCATAAGCATGATTTTCGTCGGGTTTTTATGGGTATTTATCTAACTAACAAACAATGAACAAAAAGAAACTGTTAATAGTTATCGGAATCTTACTTTTATCCTTGGGAATTCCTTTAGGAATTCTAGGACTGAAACAATTCCGCGAACCGACTTCTAAAGCGTCCCCAGAAAACAAACCACAACTTGTAAGAGAGGCTGAAGTAACTTCAGAAAGCGCTGCCATAACCTGGGTAACTAGCGAGTCTGCTTATGGATTCGTCTCTTACGGAGAAACTGCGGAGTTAGGACGAACTGCGCAAGAAGAAACAAAAACAGAAGCACACCGAGTAACACTCTACAATCTTAAACCCAATACCACTTACTACTACAAAGTAGGTGTAGGAGAGCAATTATTTGACAACAACGGTGTCCCCTATTCATTCACCACGCCAAAAAAGACAGCTACCCAAGAAACAGAAAAAGAGGAAAAGGAAAAAACAACGACAACTCAAGAACCACCAACAAAGCAGGCCACAGAAAGCAGCGGATTTGAAGAAGAGAAAGAAAAAGATGACCAAAAAGAAGAAGATGACCAAACAGAGTTAACACTTGAAGGATTTGAAGAAGCATTAGGTACTACAAACGAAAGCTACGATCTGGACGGGGATGGAGAAGTAACTGCCCTAGACATAAGCCTTTTTATAGCACAAGAACAAGATAAATAAAAAATTAAGCCCAACTTTCCGTATTAAAATGAGCTGCCTGAACCTCATCCAGGCGATTGATCAAACTCATTAAAATAGCTACGTGTTTCTTTTCTTCGTCGCGAATAGTAGCTAATATTTCTCTAACTTCGTCGTTCTCTGCTGCATCTATGTGATCCTGGTATTCACTAATACCTTGCAACTCAGCTACTAAATCTTGTCGAATATTTCTAAGATCATTCATTAATATTCACCCCCTATCTTTAGCGAACCTTTAGATAAATTGCAAAGATAGCAAACACAGCAGCAACAAGAAGCCATTGAGTAGAAGCAAGCCAAATATCGTTAACAAAGGCGCCAAAAGTAGCTAAGATAACTGCTGTTACAGCAAGAAACATTAAAAAATCAGGCACACACGTAACCATGGATTATCACCCCTTTCGAGAAACTAGCTGTCTTCAGTATAACCACAAAGAACAAAAAGACGCAACCCTAATCCCTCTCTAACACAATTCAAGAAGAGCCTTCAGTTGCAAATGCACAAGCTAGAAAAGTAGTCAAAGGTACGGCTGAGATTAATGCAATACTTCCTACCAAAGTACGAACTATCTCTTCCGCAACCGGCTCTGTATTCAAAATAAGCCCCAAAGGCTGTTCTGTATAAACAAAAAGCAACAGCAAAGGTAAAGCAGCTCCAGCATAAACCAAAAACAAAGTGTTGATTACAGAAGCAATGT
The DNA here is from genome assembly GCA_048621635.1 of Patescibacteria group bacterium. Taxonomy (GTDB): domain Bacteria; phylum Patescibacteriota; class WWE3; order JAUXAW01; family JAYEID01; genus JBMCWH01. Next base: position 24,898 of record JBMCWH010000003.1, on the reverse strand, counting down.
GATCTTTACCCACCCGAAGTCCCCGGGAAAAAAGTTCACCAAAAGTGGCCGAAGGCTTTGCCTCCTTTAATTGAACAACAAGACTTGCTTGCGCAATTGTTACATCATCCAAAATACCAAAAAAACCAATAATAATACCTGCTAAAACCAAACCCCGCATATCTGGTATATCTGCGCCTGACGCCTTAAGAAAACTAGTAGCTTCACTAGCAAAACCCGTGAGATTAGCAAATTCTGTAAACCCTTGCGCCAACAAACCCCCCAACAATATAGCTACCAAGGTACTTCCAATAGCCACAGTTGTCTTTCGATTAAAACCGTGAGATAGATAAAAATTAAAAGGAACAAGAAGAAAAGAAGCTAAAACAACTGTTCCTACCGGATCACAACCCACTAATATGCGGGGGAGAATAAATTTCAAGATCACCAAGAAAGACATTGCTAATCCAACAAAAGAACTTATACCTGCCCTGCCAGCAACCAAAACTCCAACACCGAGGAAAAGCATAAATAACCAAAACAAAGCCTTCTTACGAAGGAAGTCATGCACATAAAAAGTTTCGCCCACCTTCCCCAGAAGAACCCGGTCCCCAACAGAAATTTCGCTCTCACTAACTTTTCCTTCCATACCTCCAACAGAAACTAGCACGGTTTCGCCCGCAAGCTCCCCACTACTAATAGCAACTTGTAAGTTTTGTAAGAAATCCGTTTCTTCAACTGCTACAACTGTGCCTTCAAAAAAAGTCGTTTCAGAAGGTTGCAAAACAGCGCTTTCGCTTGCCTGTTGGCCTTGAGCCAACAGAAGGAAAGGAGTAACCAAGAACAAACAAAAAAAAATTAACAAGATAAAAAACGAAGAAAAGATCTTGCTCATTGTGCTGTTTATTATACATCAAACAGTCCTAGATGAGGAGAAAAGAATAGAATCCAAAGACAATACAATAGAAATATCTTGCTTAAATGGAAGAAACGTCTTTCAACTGGGCGAAAATCTTCTCAATCTCACCTACAGCAGGAAGATCTGATTCCATAACAGGAGTCAGATCGGCAATAGACTGAAAAATCCCTTTTTCGTAAGAGATTTTCCCAAGCAGCTGCTCCCCAAACTCTTTCTCAATCTGCTTACTCAGGCTTTGGTTAATATCCCACTTATTAATCACTACTCCAAAGGTGATATGAAAATGATCAACAATTTCTAAAACCCTACGGAGATCGCTTAAACCAGATAGTGTTGGTTCGGTAATAAGAACCGCAAAATCCACATCTTTGAGTGCAGAAATCACCGGGCAACCGGTACCGGCAGGAACATCCATTAGAACCAAATCTGATTCGAGTTGCTCTGCACGAAGTTTTATTTCGTCCACGATCTTGCCCGAACCAGTCTCTCCCGGCTTAAGCTGGGCAGAAATCAAAGGAAAATCATAATCCGTTCTTTCCTTTATTCTTATTTCCGCATTGTCCACAGAATTCATCCGGATAGCGTCCGAACATACTATTGCACATGCACCACATCCTTCGCAAAAATAACTGTTCACTTTCAATCTACCACCTTCCATGGAAAGCGCACCAAACTGACAAACATCAACGCACTTACCACAATCGGTACACTCCTCTTGATCAATGACTGGCCGCTGGTTAGTTGACAATTTCTCTACTTTATCCCAATTCTCTTCCTCCCCCAACCACAAATGCAAATTGGGAGCATCCACATCAGTATCTAAAGCCACTATATTTTTTTCTTGGGAAAAAAGGATCGCTAGAGAAGAAGCAAGCATACTTTTCCCCACCCCGCCTTTTCCTGAAGCAACAGCAATTTTAACCATAAAAAAAGATCCTTTCCTAGAACACAAATTTGCCCGAGAGTTAGTAAAAATTACCTAACGAAGGAAGCTAAAGGGCTTACGCAGCAAGAAGAGATTCAAGTTCCTGGGAAAGTTGCTCCTTAGAACGTACCCCAACTAACTGCCTAGCTTGCTCCCCCTCTTGGAAAATAAGAATCGTCGGTATACTCATAACTGAATATTTTTGCGCAACACCTGGATTCTCATCAACATTCAACTTCCCGACCTTAACCTTTCCTTCAAACTCTTCTGCTAATTCCTCAATTACAGGGCCTATCACTCTACACGGGCCACACCAGGGTGCCCAAAAATCTACTAACACAGTAAGTTCCTCTTCTAGAACTTCCTCTTCAAAATTGTCGTCAGTGAAAACATACTCCATTGCAATTGCGATTATAACTCGAGAAATCTATACTTTCAAGAATTCAAAAACCGTCACTCCCCACTAGATTTTCTAATAAATGGACAACGCTCCTTTTCAACCTCCCCATCCAAAACAGCGCGAATAAACTCGTTACAGGACTTAAATCCACACTTCCCACAATTCAAATTCGGAATTAAAGCTTTCAGTTTTTTACCTTCCAAATACCTTTCGTGCGCCTTTTCTTCATCTATAATTTTATTACCGTAACAATAACCACACACTGCAGAAGGCATGGAATGTTTCAATGTGAGCTGATGGTCATCAACATCAGAAGACTGTTTTATATAATTACCAATATCAACAGCGCCTTCGCCAGTCAAGCCATTCGCTTCTACAATTTTGGCTGTGGGATTAACTTCCAACACTTTCGCTCTGAAAATCTCCCGCTCCGCTTGAGAGATTAAGTCTCCTTTAGTAATTCCCACAATATCGGCCTGTGTCAGGATCGGACCATACCGATCAGGACTCCCCGAAGTGACATCCAAAATATTAATACCTAAACCCTCTTCAACATAAGGAGAACACCGCAAACATAGGCCTGCCGTTTCCAAAATAATAAGATCCTTATCTTTGTTGTTCTCAATAATTTTGGGAATTTCAAGCGCAGTAAAGTGATCGGGACAAAGATCCCCGGCCAATTTCTTTACGGCGGGAATTCCGTATTTTTCGGAAATAAAATCAGCATCCGGAGTTTGCAAACAGTCAAACTTGGCAAAGAAGACATCAAACTTCCCAACTAAGTTCTCAACGACAAACTTAATAATACTAGTTTTCCCCGCACCGGGGGTACCAGCAAAGATAACAAATTTCATAGTTAATTTTTCAATTCAATATTTCTAAATTTAGTCGGCTCCACACAATAAATCCCGGGCTCTTCTACCACTTCACCTTGGCGAACTTTTTCTCTAATTCGCAAATTATGTTCCTCTATCCAATTAAGGTAATGGGCAATATCTTTTTCCTGGGGAGCAGTATCCAAAACTCTAACAATTCCGCCATTTTCAACAACAAGGCGTTTATCCGCACTCAAAGCAAGAGAAGGATCATGGGTAACAATTAAGACAATCTTCTCTTCCTCAATCAAAATCTGAAGAGCTTTACTTTTCTTAATACCTGCATTCTCAATCTCGTCAATTAAAATAATTGGAGAGACAGTTATATTTGCAATATCGGAAACCATCAAAGCCCTACTTTGACCTCCGGACAAGCTCAATAGATTCATTTTTGCAGAAATGGGCTCGCCGGTAATCTCATTAGCCTCATCAATTACCTCCTTTATCAAACTAGCTTCCGTTTCCCGTCCCCGCGCTTTAAGGTGCATATCCAAAAATTCCCCAACAGAAGTGTCTGTCAAAAAATCCATACTTTGCGACAAAGATGCCACAATCTTCCTCCGCGGATCAGACTTCCATTTCTTGCCAGGAGAAACATTATTAATCAACACTTTTCTTTTACTCTTAGTATCCCCCTGGGCTAATTTCTCAATATCATAAAGAAGTTGGCTCTTTCCGGCACCAGTAGGCCCAACTATAGACACAATTTCTCCCCTAGCTATTTCAAGCCGGCCGAACTTTTCTCTCTCACCAAATTTATCAAAACCAGGAAAAATTGTAATCTTCTCTACCCCACTGTTCATACCCTATTCCCTTCCTAAATCTTCTGTAATCCTAGATACAGCCAAAACATAAGCTGCTTCTCGGAGAGAAATTTCCCGCTCCTTAGAGAAGTTCCAAATAATTTCAAAAGAACCAGTAATCTTTTTCTTCAACATGGAAAAAACCTTCTCCCTACCCCAATGGGTTTCTTGCCTATTCTGGAGCCACTCAAAATAAGAAACAATTACACCACCAGAATTGGCAAGAACATCAGGGATAGATGTTATACTTCTATTTTGTAATCCTTTAGCGCCTTCAGCAGTAACGGGGCCATTAGCCATTTCAATAATTATCTTGGCCCTAACATCCTTTGCGTTGTCCCCAGTAATAACACTCCCCAAGGCAGCAGGGACCAAAACATCTACAGGCAACTGGAGCAGCTCCTCATTAGTTATTTTCTGTCCATAAGAAGAATCACAAACAGAACCAACACAGTAACAACCGGCAACTGTTCCTTCACCTTTTTTACAGTTTAGCGTCTCCTCAGGATCTAAGCCTTTGGAAACCAAAACTGCACCTGTAGAATCAGAAACAGCAATTACTTTAAAGCCCACCTTCGCTGCAAATTTGGCAAAATGATAGCCGACATTACCAAAACCCTGCACAGCAACGGTTGTTTGAGAAGGGATGAGACCTAGGGTTCTCGCAATTTTTTCCAAAACATAAACCCCTCCTCGTCCTGTTGCCGCCACCCTTCCTTCCGAACCTCCCAACTTTAAAGGCTTTCCCGTAAAGGCGGCGGGAGATCCTTCACCCCTCAAATTTTCGTACTCTTCAAACATCCAAGCCATAATCTGAGAATTGGTATTAACATCAGGAGCAGGAACATCTGTATCCGGACCGATATCTCTATAAATAGACCTAACGTAAGCCCGGGAAAGTCTCTCCAACTCGGTCTCTGAAAATTCTTTGGGATTAACAATCACCCCCCCTTTTGCACCACCAAAAGGAATATCGGCCACTGCACACTTAATAGTCATCCAAGCCGCCAAAGCTTTAACTTCTGCCAAATCAACTTCAGGATGAAACCTAACTCCTCCTTTATAAGGGCCACGAGAATTGTTAAACTGCACCCTGAACCCGTGAAAGTTCTGTACCTCACCGCTATCCATTTCCACTGGGAAATTCACTTCAACTGTTTTCTGTGGAGTGCTCAACAAAGTATTAGCGCACCCATCAAAATCCAGAAGTTCCAATGCATTATTAACTTGTCCAAGATAATCTTCAAATGGATCCGACATAATATTATCCTAAAAATCACAAGCCCCGCCCGAACAGACAGGACAAGTTGGGCAATTCGAATCTTCAGTTCTTGAGTCCGAATTAGAAATCAACGTAGCACCACTTTTATACACCCGTTTCACATCCCCATTTCCACATTCTGGGCAGCTAACCTCTTCTCCCCCAGAAGAGCGCATCGGAAAAATACCAGAAAATTCATGTTCGCATTCTATACATTGGAAATTATAAATCGGCATACTACTGCTCCAAAGCCTTTCGATAAGCCTGTTTCGAACGCACCCCGACCAACCTTTGCCGAAGTTTCCCATCTTTAAAAACCAGCACCGTCGGAATACCCTGAATTCGATAGCGCATCGCAGTCTCTCGATTCTCATCCACATTAAGCTTCGCCACCAAAACTTTTCCCTCTAGTTCCTCCTCAAGCTCCTCAATCATGGGAGAAAGAATAAGACAGGGCCGGCACCAAGGAGCCCAAAAATCAACCAACACCGGCTTTTCCTCTTCAAGAACTTCCTGTTTAAAGTTTTTGTCAGTAGCAATTATGTGAGACATCTATCACGGACCTTTCGATTTCAAAAATTTATAAATATTTGTTGCCGCTATTGCTCCCTCACTGCAAGCGGTAATAACTTGCTTCAGACCTCCCGAACCGGTGGTGATATCACCCGCACCGTAAAAGCCGGGCAGGTTAGTAGACTGATCCTCTCCCACCCGAAGATACCCCTCTTCACTCAAATCCAGACCAATCTTCTTGGCTAAAGCATTAGCCGGAACGGAGCCGATCTCAACAAAAAGCCCATCAACTCTAATAAAATCCTTACCAGCAAACTCGTTATCTAAGCCTATTCGCTCCAGCTTATTCTCCCCGCCCAGGGAAACAACATTGGTATTATAAACCACCTCTATTTTAGGATTCTCCTCTACCTGATCTTTCCACATCTCCTCTCCTCTAAGCTCATCTTTTCGATAGATAAGATAAACTCTTTTAGCAATTTCAGAAAGATACAATGCCGCTGTTGTTGCTGCATTAGAGCCCCCCACCACTGCTACAATCTTATCCTGGAAAAACGGCCCATCACAGGTGGCGCAATAGGAAACACCCCTTCCCAAAAAATAATCCTCGTGCTCCAAATTAAGCTTTCTTCGCTTTGTCCCAGTAGCTAAAAGCACAGCGTCCCCCTTAACCTCCCCCGAAGATGTCGTTTCTAAAAGAAAGCCGTAATCCTTCCTTCCTATCTTTTCTACCCTAGCCGTCACCGACTTAACCCCAAGATCTTTCGCCACATCATGCATCCTGCGAGTTAACTCCTCCCCTGCTATCTCCCCAAAAGTGGGAAAATTACACACTTTATGAGCATCAGCAATTGTCCCCCCCGGGGATTTACCAACAATCAAAGTCTTTAATTTAAACCGCCTTGCGTATATTCCGGCAGTATACCCAGCGGGACCGGAACCAACAATTACAAGGTCATATTTTTCAGAAAGCTTATTCATCATCCAAGAGACCAGTTATTCTTAGTACATTTTTAACTAATTTCCTTTTACCTTCAGCCACAATGTATTCCTTTCTGTTCCCACATTTAACTTCATCTACAAAACCCTTCTCCCGCAACTTTTTAATATGGTAGGAGACCAAGTATTTAGAAACACCCAAATTATCTACAAGGTCGCAACCGCAGACATCCTCGCTACACCTAAACAAAGCTCTTAAAATAAGTAAGCGGGTTCTTTCAAACAAAAACAAATGCTGTGGTTCTTTCATTAAAATTAATTAAAATTAAATAGTTGAATGACACTTTAACTATGTTAGAAGGAAGGCAAAAATTTGTCAAGCCGTAATCCGCTACAATGAAGTAAGAAAAATCTGTCCACCAACAGATATACTAAAAATAACTGTCCAACCTTCTTTGGAAAAAGTTATTTCAAAATTAAAATACTCACACCCAAATCTTTGAGTGCTCTTTTTGCGTTCTCGCCTATATTTTCCGTCCTCACTTCATCTGCCTGAACAGCCTGAGAAAAACGAACTCCGTGACCGCGGCCCACTTTAAAGTAAGGATTTTCAACAATTTCTCTTTGTACATCTCTTTCACCCCTATAATCAGTAACTAAATACTCCGGAGCTCCAAAATCCTCGTAAAAACAACCATTACGATAAGGAGTAATCACCCTGTAGCCCTTCTTCTTTGGGCCAACCCGTTCAATAGTTTCACACTCACCACGAAACATTCTCGACCGTTTGCCATGCCCATGAATCTGAACAACTGCATATTCTAAATGAGGAACTTTCTCAACTAGTGTTTCTTGCAGATCAGTAACTAAATCGTCCACCTTCCCAGCTGTCACATCTTTAGGAATAACTATCTCCAATTCCGCATGGGTCAGGGAACCAATCTTCCTAGTCCGTAAATCAGCCAAATCGACTTGTTCTTTCTCACAAATCTCACGAATAGCTTCCTCCGCCTCCAAATCTGCAATGTCTAATAGATTTTCCCCTACTTCTTTGCCTAAATCTATAGCTTCGTAGAGAATATAAATCCCTACGCCAAAAGCAGTAACACTATCTAGCACAGGAAAAAATCGCGCTAAAAAGATTCCCACCAGCGCGGCCCCAGAGGAATATACATCAACGCGAGAATGCTTTCCATCAGCAATGAGCGCTAAAGATTCTTGTTTTTGACCAACCCTAACTTTAAGTCGGGCCATCAATTCATTAACAACTACAGACACAACCATCACAACCACGGAAAGCACTCCGCTAACGGGAAGATAGTCACCTGAAAGCAAAGAGGTAACTGCCTCCTGAACAATTTCCACACCAGCTAAACCAATAAACACCACAACCACCAAACTAGCCAAAACCTCTGCTCTCCCCCAACCATAGGGATGTCTCTCAGTCGGCTCCTTTTCAGCAACACGAATTCCTAAAAAAGTTATTCCTGAAGAAACAAAATCAATAGTAGAATGCAAACCTTCAGCAACTAGGGCTGAACTGCTTGCAGCCATACCCACAACCACCTTTGCTAAACCTAGTGTCGCGTTGGCAACAGTACTAATTATGGAAACTTGTTGTTTACTTAACATGGTTCGATTGTTCAATTGCAAAATTGTTAAAAATATCAGCGCAAATCCAAACTTCTATTTAGAAGTGCTGTAATGAAAAATCATAAAGCCTACCTTTAGAATAAGCGTTTACAATTTCTTTAGAGTAAGGAATCTCGTACGCAATCTCAGTATTTAAATTATGGGCAATATTATCAACAGAATCTCGATCCCCTAAATCTGCTTGATTTAAAATTATTTTTGCTGGTATCCTCAACTTCTTCAAAAGCTTAAGAATAAGTCTCAAATCATGTGCGCCTAACGGAGTCGGCTCCGTAACTGCGTAAGCTTTATCAACTTCCCAAAGTGCTCGGATAACTGCACAATGCAACCCCGGCGCTGTATCCAGCAAAATAACATCGACACCTTTTTCTTCTGCCAATTGGTACGCAAACTTTTTTACTTCAGCAACAACAGGCCCTGTTTCTTCCACAACACCTACTGACCTTCCCGACACCAGCCAAGCCGACGGGAAATCCTCACCACACTCCCCAACCTCTCCCGACTCGTCGGGGGAAGTTTTTCCTGCAGCGGGTGTACCCAACTGATTCACAAATATCTCCCCCGTAATCTTCTCCTCAATCTCAATAGCTCCAAAAGGACACAAATTCCAACAAAGACCACAACCCGAACAAAGGTCATGCATAAAGAGAGGATATTCTCCGGGTGGTTGGAAAATTGCATTGTTAGGACATTTTTCAACACACAAACCACCCCGTAAAGTCGCTCCGCTCCCACGATGCAAGCACTTAGTGCATTTCTCTTTGTTCAGCTTAGGAAATTTAGCATAAACTTTTTCCCCAACACTAGCTAATTCTCTACCTAACAAAAGGTGATCATTAGGACACTCCACATCCAAATCAACCAGCATCACTTTCTTCCCTTCTCGCCTAAACTTGTTGGCAAGAAGAACAGAAACTGTTGATTTACCAACACCACCTTTACCTCCAGTTATTGCAATGGTTTCCATATTAATAAACAACCAGCTGACCTTTCTTAAATCTACCGATATTCTCCTTCAAACTACTCCCAACAGCCTTAAATACATCAATACCTAATTGATTAAAAAAATTAACGGCGCGGGAACCAAGATCAAAACAGATAACAGCATCTACACCGTGCTGATCCAAAAATTTTGGTGGTAATGTCTTCTTTCCTTCTGCCTCGGGATTAGCAACAACCTCAAAACCATCACTAACAGTGTCATAAATTAAATAATTTTTTGCCCAACCAAAATGTTTAGCTACCAATTTTTCTATATCATCACCATTTACTGGTAGTGCAATTTTCGCCATCAGCTACGTCCTCCTCTCCGCCCGCCACCACGGCCTTGCCTCCTACCACGACCAAAACCATCTCCACGGGCTGACTCTGCCGTTGCCCTTTCTAGCGAATCTTGATTATACGCTTGCAAATTTTCCTCGCAACTAACATTTTTTCTAGCCATAAACACATCAACCCCTGATTGGTTCAAAACGGAAAAAGCATTTGGACCAATATTTCCTGAAATTACAACATCACAACCAGAATTAACTATATCCTGAGAAGCGGCAACACCTGCACCTCTTGAAGCTTGCACATTAGTATTTTCTACTACTTCAACATCTTTGGTCTCGGCATCAATAATTAAAAAATAAGAACATCTCCCAAAACGGGAACTAACCAAAGATTGCAAATCTTTACCGGTAGATGTAATACAAATTTTCATAACTTAATTAAAAACACCCCCCTTCGAAACAAATCTAAAAACTCGACCGCCACTACCAGGTTAAAAATTACTAGCCAAAAACTCAATTATCCTCTCGTTTCCTAACCATAGCACTACCGCACTCAGGACACTCTCGCTTATAGCAAGGTTCTCCAGCCCGGTGCGGCTCCTTATGTCCGCAGTTTGTACAAACGCACGTGCCGCCAGGACCAGCAGAGTAGGGCCCACCTTGGCGCCCACGACCGCCGCGGCCAGCACCGCGTCCTCTTCCGTTTGGCATTCTGTAGTCACCCCCTTCCACTTTTATAGAGCAACCATTAATTAAAGCCTTTCCTAGCTTCTGATGAGCTGTTGAAATAATACGATGAAACGTACTTTGGGAAACCTCCATCTGTCCCGCAGCTTCTGTCTGAGTAAATTCTTCGACATTTGCCAATCTTACCGCCTCCAATTCTTCAACATTAAGCACCACTTCCTCTAATTCCGCCAGCGGAACCCCACGAGGCTTAAAATATGTTACTTTCGGATCAAAGCGAACAACGCGCTTTTTCTTCGTTTTAGTCATAATGGGAAAACCTCCAACAAGTATTATATTGAATAATTATTCATTTGTCAAATGTTATTATTAATTTATGGAAATTAAAACAGCTGTAATCTTAGCCAGCGGTTTAGGCACCCGCCTGAAGCCACTAACAAACAAAATTCCCAAACCTTTAATCGAGATAAAGGGTCGTCCTTTAATCACTTACACACTAGATAACTTAGCAGAAGCTCATATTACTAAGGCTATAATCACTACCCGCCCTTTTAAAAAACAATTCCAACAAAAATTGGGAACCCGCTACAAAAACATCACTATCACCTATAAACATCTACCTACAGAACCAATCCTAGGAACAGCAGGTGACCTTAAAACTGTAGAAGAACGCCTCCCTACTAACACTCCTTTCTTGGTCTGTAACTCCGACATAATTACAAATCTAAATTTCAAAAAAATAACAGAAACCCATCCGAAAAATAAGAAAGCGGCAACTATAGCCCTTATAAAAAAGAAGAACTACCCCCAATCAATTGGAATTGGAAAAACCGGGAGAATAAGCAAATTGGTCCGTAATAGATACCAAGAAAGTAAGAAAACTTACACTTTTGCCGGGCAACATATTCTCCTCCGGGAATTCCTAGAATATATTCCCGAAAACAAATTTTGGGGGTTTTTCGGAGATAACGATTTGTACCCAAATCTAATAGGAAACGGGGTACAAATAAATCCTTTTATTTACCCCCAAGAAACTTACTGGGAAGACCTAGGCACACCTCAACGGTTAAAAAATGCAAAAAGAACATTACCGCAAAACCTCTAATGAAAAAGGCCCGTAAAGCCTTAACTAAAGCTTTACGGGCGCAAAATTCAAAACGGAACGCTTTTCGCTTGCAAATAATGGAGAGAATCACTCACCTTGTCACGAACCTCTAACGTAGTATACTTTCCGGTATAATTGGAAAGTATTTGTTCAATGGGCAAAAGCCCCTCTCCTAAAGGCAGGTGTTGCTCTCCTTTTCGCCAATCACTTAAATGTAAGTGTCGGGCGGCTCTCACTACAGAAAAAACAGCCTCCGGCCAACCTTTGTAAAACCAGGCAGCATGAGAGACATCCAGAGCTAAACCTAGTCCCGCCTCTGAAACCTCCTGGAGCAGCAAAAGCGGATCGCGAATAAAATCATAACGCTTATTTGGTGCTTTAACCACGTTATTCTCAATCACCACATCCACAGGTAAGTCAGAAAGTCTATTCCAAAACTCCTTCCTAGCCTGCCTTTCCCCATCCAGCCAACCCAATGCTGATTCGGCATGGATAACTACCCTATCCACTTGCGCCACAAACAAAATCTGGTCAATTCGCTCTCTCAAAAAATTTGTTAACTCTCCTACATAAGGGAATCGCAAGTCTCCCAAATGTAAAACAACACACTCGGAAACCAACTCCCCATGCAAAGGGATGCTGTCCGCTGTATAGGAACACTCAACACCCTTAAAACCATCCGATTTAGCTTCTTCCCCATCCCCACAAGCACAAAGAATATCCACAGCAGACCTCCTTACAACCCCAAAACAACTTCTACCAACATTATAGTACAACCAGAACAGATAAACTACATCACAAATCAACTACCCGAGGAAAAACTTTGCCGAACCAAAAACCAACCAGTTAAAAAGCCTCCGATGTGAGAAAAATAAGCTACCCCTCCCCCATTAATACCTAAACTGCTAAGACCAAAAAGAACTTGTATCAAAATCCAGTAAAAAAGCATAAACTGAGCAGGAAGCATAACTTGCCGGTAAAAGAAGAAACCAGGAATTAGAACGCGGACACGTGCTTGTGGATAGAGAACTAGATAAGCCCCCATCACACCGGCAATTGCCCCAGAAGCACCAACAACAGGAACAGAAGAAGTAGAGGAAATAAAAAACTGCAACAAAGAACCCCCTAAACCACATAGTAAGTAAAACAAAGCAAACTTAATGTGACCTAGAGCATCTTCCACATTATCTCCAAAAATATGCAAAAACAGCATATTCCCAATAAGGTGTGCTAAATCAGCATGAAGAAACAAAGAGGTAAAGAAACTGTAATATCCTTGACCAGAAGAAATTCTTCTCGGAACTAGTGCGTACGTAGTCAATAACGACCCGGCTGGCAAAAAGATCTGTGAGTAAAGAATATAACCAAAAACTAAAGTATTAAGACCAATAAGTAAATAAGTAACAACAGGAGTAATGCGTGCTAAATTGTCGTCACCTAAAGGTATCATCTAAATTAATTCAAGAGGAAAAGGAGAAAAGGTCCAAGCCTGTTATCTCATCCGGTTCTTTCTCCAAAGGAGAAGATGTAATCAGATAAATTTCTGCTGTCCCCGAAACAACACCTTCTACCAAATGCCCTCCAATTGTCTCCATATCGGGGCGAGACAAAACAGCATGGGCATGAACAATAAGGCTATCTTTTTTGCACCCTATACTCCCTTCCAAACTAACCAGTTCTAAAGGTTCTTCGAACTCCTGAGATTGATAATTCTTCTCTCCAACATCGTAATGAGCCAGCTCCACAAAACCTACTGCCCCCACGCCAAAGAAAAAGCCCCCAGCTATATCCTTTTGCTGACAAAAATCCTCCAAACTAGAAACCAACCTTTCCCCCCGTGCAATTCGGATAGCCCAAGTATGTTCTCTAAGTTGCTTTGCTTCCATTTTCTACCCTAGAATTATAAACCATAACAATTGTGCAAACAAGTATCGCAGCCTCTTTAAAGAAGCGTGCAATCTATGCTATGATTTTTACAATTATGGAAGACCAAACTACAAACAATCTCTTCCACAATCTGCCTGCAGGACCTAACCCCCCAAATAAAGTATTCTGTGTAGTAGAAATACCCCGTGGGAAAAGTAATAAATATGAATACAACAAAGATCTTGGTGTTTTTAAATTAGATCGTGCCTTGTACAGTTCCGTTTTTTATCCTACCGAATACGGATTCATTCCCCAAACATTCAGCAAAGAAGATGGGGATCCTTTGGACATAATGGTACTTTCCACCTTTACTACCTTTCCGGGATGTTTACTAACAACTAATCCTATAGGAATGTTGGAAGTAATTGATAGTGGGAAAAAAGACAGCAAGATAATTGCTATTCCTAGCAACGACCCGCGCTTTGAAGAAATGGACAAACTTTCCAAAATAAGTGATCACGTCAAAAAAGAAATTGAAAGTTTTTGGGAAACATACGCAGCCTTACAGCCAGAAAAAGAAATCAACGTAGGCTCTTGGGGACAAGCAAAGAAAGCAAAAAAATTAATAAGAGAAGCACAAGAAGAGTATCACAAACGTTTTCCTACTCGAGAAAAATAAAAACTTAGCGGAGATCGTTAGGTCCAGGAAAAGTACGATTATAGGACTCCGAATCATCAGAAGCTTCTTCTGGTTCTGTAGAAGGTTCACTATCCTGAGAAGACTTTGCTTCCTCCACAGCTATTGCTCTCCCAGCAAATTCCTTCTCATTCAACACCTCAATAGCTTTTTGCGCACTTTCCTCGGAACCCATACTAATAAAGCCAAAACCTTTACTTTTCCCTGTCTCTTTATCAGTAACAACTTTAGCATTCGTAACTTCCCCTACAGCTTCAAAAATCTTTTTAAGCTGCTCACTATCAATACCATAATCCAAATTGCCAACAAAAAGTTCCTGGGCCATAAATACTGCCTACTTCCCACACTATAACGCATCAAGTAACCTAACGCAACCAGGGGAATTGCAATTAAAGCTTAATTCCCCCCTAAATGATAAAAGCAAAAAAGCAACAATCATGCAGATAATCTAATGCTTAGGGCAGCAAAGAATCTTTTCCACCTTAGAACGATCAAATTCTTCCGTAGCCTTAACCAAGAAAGCGGTATCCGCTCCTGGATAAGCACCACCAACACCAATAGCCTTCTCCCCCTCATCAATTAGACCTGCCTGAGTTGCAGCCACCACAACTTCTAAAGCTACCTTTCCACCCTGCCCTATTTCTTGCCGTAACTCCTTCTGCAAAAACTCGGGATAATCATAGTCTAGATCTTCAAAGGCAAAGATAAACTTACCGTCCTTGTTCTCAAATTTCTCAACTTTTTCAGGTTCACAGCGTCGGTAGTAGGTACCAACAGCAATTATTTCCAACTTATCTCCTAACTTTTCCCATGCTTTTAAAGCAGTAGAACCGCTAGTAGAAGCGATAACCAGAGTGGAAATTCCTAATTTCTGTGCTTGCTTCTCTACCACTTCTAAAACTTCTTCAGTATTTTGGGATCCTGGTTGGTCGAAGAAAACTGTATTGTCGGTCATTTCTTTGTACCTTACAGTATAACAGAAAACTCAAGATAAGTTGCCAAGAAAAAAGATATAACCTGATTAGAGATTCCATTGGTAAGTAACCAAAGGTAAAAAGTACCTGGAAAGAACAACTGCTCAACAAAGCAAGACAAACAAGTTATACTAGAATAAGAACAGATGAAATTAATAAGAAAAGCTTTATTTGTGTTTGCTTTGGGAATATTTTTACTACACTTTTTGATTGTTTTCGACCAGTTAATCCTATCAAAATATCTAAGACATAAATACTCTGGGGACATGTCTTTTCTACCCATCGCTGAATCCAACGAAGAAGAGACACCCTGGAAAACATACATCCACCCAACCTTCTACGTAGAAGGTCTTCTTTGTTCCCTCAAACCCGGCTACCGCTATACAAAATTCGATCTTTACTCAGGATACCGCTGTGTACATGCCAAACCTGTCTCCCTAATAAGCACAATCCCTTCCAAAACACAGCCTCGTAATCCCATCTCCCAAAAACTATCCACTATAAGTTCCAATATAAAAACACATGTTGTTTCTATTATTGAAATATTCGAGTTTCTACTCTGGACACCTCTGCCCGGCATTATACTCGGACCAATTTTTACCTACCTCGCAAGAAAAATCAACAAGCCAACAATTAAATGGTTCACAATCGGAAGTTTAATGATTTTCACGGGCATGGAACTACTGCAACTGTTGCAAAGTGATTTACTTTTCTTAATAGACACCTTTCGCTTCTAATCTTCTGGCACTAACCTACCTCTCAAACAGAAGCACTGCTAGAAAATTTTACTTCGAGCTAATTGCGAAACTTCTACTTTCCTCCGATTGAAAAACAACAAGGGATTTTCCCATCAAAAATTAAAGTTAAAATTACAGAGCTAAAAACTCCTTGTCAAAATATTCGGAGCAATTTTTTTTCTTAATTTTCATACTTAGTTAATTTCTCTATCTTCGGTCTATAAACCCTCCTAAATAACTAGCCTTATAGACAACTTCCTTGTCCTGTCTAATTTCTTCCTCACCAGACAATCTATCTACCTCGCCTTGCCAAGTGTTTAAGTAAACAAATTTGCCTTTTTCATATTTCTGCGGTCCTCGAAACGGGTAATCTTCTGGCATTTGTAGCAAAGATTCCCTTAAAAATTCATAAACAAGATCCGCTTCCGCATTCTTTTTTACCCAACCATAATAAACCATTATCCAAATTGGATTATCCTTATAAAAAACAACTATTCTTCCACCGTAAGGCTCTCCTCCAAAGTAATTATCATGGGATTTCCAACCTCCTTGTTCAAAAACAATTGTCGTCGAGCCATCCTCTTCTTCAATCTGTTTTGCCTCATCTCCGCTAGCATAGCCAACTTTGTTTGAAGTTAGTAAAAACTTTCTTAAATCCTTTTTTTTCATCGAAACCTCTCAGAAAATATTAGCTCCGAGACTATTCACGAAAGCGTCAATTTCAATTTTTTCCAGCCTATAACAGAAGCCCAATTCCCAATAGCAGCATCCAAAACCTTTTGCTTGTCTGCTTTTTCCCCAGTTCTATGATCTGTTCCTTCTTCAATAAGTAAAGGGTAATACCCTCGCCAATTCAATTCTTGTAAAGTGGAAAGGACACAACAATCAACAGTTAGGCCAAAAACCACCGGAATAACTTTTTCCCTATCCCCAACATTTTTTTCTAACCATTTACCAAACTTTGCTGTATCTTGGTAAGGAAGACCAGGTTCTGCATCTTCATTTCCGATATTTTCTCTTACCCAAATTGGAGAATTCATGCATTTTACCCACAAAGATCTTCTCAATTTTTCCGGTACAATCGATTGGTATCCCCAAGTACCAGGATGGCATAAATCTCCCTTATCACCAGGTCGCGGCTGTCTATAATCAGACACAATCTCATTAATTTTTATATTCTTTTTTTCAAAATAAGGAAAAAGCTTGCTTTTTAGAAATCCAACCGAAGATTTGGGTGTGTAACCCTTACCACCTTCAGAAGCAAAGACATTTTGTAAATCTACAGAGATAAAAGAATAGCTACTCATACATCTTAGTATATCAAAAAATACCTTACGCCAGTAATGGTATCTTTGCCCTGAGCCTGTCGAAGTACATACAAAGGATTACCATCCAAACTAGAACATCGCATTACCAGAACAAGGTTTGGGACACGATAAAAGTACAGTTTAGGACATACCTAAAATATACAAAATAGGTAGCAAGGGAAACTCAAAACCCTTCATCAGGTCTTTTTCTGTGCCAGCCTACAGAAAAAGATAAAAAAAACACCTAAATTAAAGACGGAAGGGAATTGGCTTTCCCCTTGTATTGAATTCCTAAGCAAAGCAGGAAATTTTAAAAAAAACTAATAGAATTATCAATAACCGCCAAGGTAGGTTGCTCTGCTAACTGGCTGATTCTGGAGACAAAGAATTCGGACTAGTCTACCTAACAACTTGAGAAGTTTTTACGAAATTAACTCTGCTTAGCAAATACGGTTCTTCTTCTCTCAGAACTTTGATTGTATTTTCCTTGGCATGTCCAATAGCAACTGCGTAACCATCTTCTTCAGCCTGACGAACAGTTTCATACAACTTTTCTCTTATGTATTCCTCATTATTTTGTCCATCAAGAAACACATGTCGCCTTGTCGTTTTTACTCCTATCTCCATTGCTAATGAATATCCAACAGACTCAGACGAAGTATAACTATCAAGGAAGTAAAGATTCCTTTTTTTCAACACATTTAGTATTATGCTCATCTTTTCTCTATCAGAAGTAAAAAATGATCCTTTGTGATTGTTCATCCCCAAAATAGAATTACCCATTTGTGAAAATGCCTCATCAAGCATTGCCTCGATTTGTGCTTCACTCATATTTTCCATTAGCATATTTTCTTCCTTCTCTTCTTCTGATAATGGTTCCATTGGCATGTGAAGTATTAGTTCAAATCTATTAGTTCCCGAAAAATAATTCACGGCATCCCCCGTATGTAATCTAAAAGGAAGAATAGCCAGCGTCAAAGGGACAGAAATTTCATTTATTGATTTATTAATAGTTGCACTATTCCCCAGGTCATCAATAATTATTGCTACCTTAGGTAACTGATCATCAGGTTTATCGGGAAGCGTTTCCGAATCTTCTGAAGGTAGGGGGTTAAGCGGTTCTGGGGAATCTTCCTCACTAGGTAATGGAGTTGATGTTGAAGATTCCGGTACAGGGGTTATATCAGGGGTATCTGTAAAAATATTTCCATATGACATAAAGAAAACCACACCAACAAATCCTAATAAACATAATGCGGCTAAGTATAAAATTGTTTTAAATTTTTTTGTCATTAGTAAAAATTGCAGTTAGATATCTATCCAACATCTAACTAATAAATCAATAACTGGGTTCAATAATAACCCGAGAATTATAGCATATATCGAAATATATCTATTCAATATTTAAAATATTTGTTTTAACGCCGATTGGCGGCGGTGCATTTTCAGGTAAAGACCCAACGAAAGTAGATAGGTCGGCCGCATACATGGCCCGTTGGATTACACTACAACTTTTAAACAAATACAGTGCCGATGAAGTAATTATAAAACTTGGTTATGTTATCGGCCATGACAAGCCCCTTATTAAAAGTGCTTATGCAGACGGCAAGGAAGTAGCTTTCGACTATGACTGCCGTCCCCTTGCTATCATAGAACGTTTTAATTTACGAAACCCAATTTACACCGACCTAGCTAAGAATGGCCATTTTGGCAGGAAGAATTTGGAATGGGAGCAGATGGACCATTAATTACTACAATAAAAATCCCCTTGCTGCCTTTAGTAAACGAAATTTGAAATTTAACCAAAACTTACCAGCGGCCCATCCATTGAAGAACATTCCTCACCACTACATTTTCATAATGCGGGCAGGACCACATTATACAAGAATTTCCTATGCAAGAACGCCGACCATAGCAATTAGTTGTATACACACACCAAGGAAGAAAATGTAATCTGCAGCTTATTATAAACAAATAGCCTAAAAGAATCATTAAAGCAAAAGAAACTAAAGTTATTGCTGTAATCTTTAGAATCCTTCTAGAATCAAGAAGTTGTTTCATATTTTTAATGATACCAAAAATTAAAAGAAACTCTTAAAACACTGTTAGAGGATAGCTCAATTCAATTAATAGCCGACCAGCTCCCCCTTAGTGCTTTACCGTGCACCGAATGGTACTGCGGCACGAAGTTCGGACTAGTTATAATTACAAATAATTAATAAAAGTATTTACTTCATTTTGAAACAAAAGAAAAGGCCAAATGTGTTGCCAAAGCCAAAATTCAACAGACGATATCGGTAATTTTAATAGATGAATGAAAATAGTTTTTTTATCTGGACAATAGCAATCAGGAGCATAATCAATAATATAAGGACAATCACAAGAGGATGTATAAACAAAATACATTAAAATAAAAAAACCAAGAAAATAATATAAACTTAATAATAATAAAATTTTTGAAAATTTGGGCTTATTATTCATTAATCTATCAGGCTTTATTAAAAAAAATAAAGTTTTGTAGTCTCATTGTAGCAAATCTAAAACTTCCCCGCTTGGACACTACCACAGCACCATTTAGCACATGGCATGCTCGAACAAAAAAATTGTTAGAAGATTACTTGGGCAACTAAAATGAAGTGCATTTAAATGCTTAAGTTCCCCCTTCAACTCACTATATTACATTCCGTAATTACAATACCCTCCGATAAAATAAGGTTTAAAACACTATTGCAGAATCATAATCATACGGAATACCCAAGCAATAATACCCATAAGTTTTATGTCATTTTAGGACCTCATACTAAACGAAGTTCGAACTAATTACGCTCACCAGGCTTTCTAAAAAGTCAGGTTTGAACCCCTGAAAAAACCTTTTTCCACAATCCAATTGTTATTCGAGAATAAATAGTGTTTAAAATTCCATAACTTAAAAAATAAGTTTGGCTCCAATTACCAGAATAGAAGTAAAACAAAAGGCTAGCTGCCAATATTAAGATAAATTTAATATCATTATTTAAGATATATTTTATTTTCTTCGGCTTAACAAAATCCTTAAAAAACTTTTCAAAAAAAGGGGCTAACATTAATCCACCCGAAACAATTCCAATTAACGCCATAATGTCCGGAATTGCTGATATATAATTAACAAAAGCAAAATACCCCTTCAATAAATTAACAAAATTTAGTTCAGTTGTATTTAACAAAAAATCAGCCGAAGTATAACCTATCATAGCTGAAGGAATTATTACGGAAAACAAATACAAAAGTGTGGGAGAAAATTTAGAAATAATAATCTCCCTCATCAAAAAATCAAAAACGAGTAAAACCCCTATCAAAATCAAAACTTTAATAATGATCAAATATTCCAATCCATCTATTATTGGTAATAAAATCAAAAAAAGAAAAAGGAGCAAAAACCTATAGCAATAGAGAGCAGATACTTTAGGAAATACATATTCTTCTATCTCCATTTAGTTATTATACATCAGCTATTTAGCTCCAACAATGGTATACGTGTCCGCCTCTGGCGGAAATACGAAATATTAACTGGATTGATCACCCCAAACCACATTGGGTTCAGGGCATGTCCGGAATATTCGGAATATGTGGCAAGAGAAAGCAGTAATCTGTTAAATTTATAAATAAAAACTGTTCTATTCAACTACCCCAGTTTGTAAACACACCAACTGCCAATTCCGCCCACAGCCAAAGGGGCACGAAAAATTTTGTTCTGCTCAAAAAAAATCGGCCTTTTTTTGTTTCCATAAAAGTATCTTTTGAATGCTGAAAAAGTAATACTTTTAGTAAAGTCTTTAAGAAACCCTGGGGTTGTTTTATGAATTGTGATATCAACACCAATTACCCTACCCTTCTTCCCGACTTTCTTTGCCGCCAAAAAGACATTAAATCCTGCCCCACACCCATCTGAAGACTTAGCTATTATAATCGATTTTCCTTATTCTTAATAAAAGCGAGGTGACCTTATAAAATCCTTACTCAAACCAAAACAAGTCTATAATGTCTTGACCACAATTTTTTGAGCATTCTCTTCTCCTTCTTTTGTAAACCAGAAGTTTACATAAAGATTGCCTGTGTATTCCTCGCCAGCAACCTCTCCGGAAAGCGATATTTCGTATCTTTCAGCATCGGAGTCTGTGTTTTCTATTTCGTAGTTCTCCATATTTTTGAACGTATCGTAAGCTATCTGTGCATCTTCAACTGTAAGAGGTCGATCTACAACATAAGTAATAGGAGTAATACCACTGGAACTTACCAATTTAGGTTCATTTTCGAAATCCATTTCCGCGAGAACTTTCCTCATGTCTTCGTCAAATTCAACAATCTTGTCAGAAATGGGAGTAATTTCCTCATCCTCTTCATATAAATCAGTGACTTCTTGATCTTTTTCAGAAGTTGCTTCTTCTTCAACCTCTTCCGCTTCTTCAATTTCCTCCGGTTCTTCTTTCACAAGAGCTTCTTCGTCAGTAATATCCTCACCCATTTCTTTCAGCGTGTCGGACACAAAATACCCTCCCGCTGCACCTATTAATAGCGCTGCAATAACAAGAATTATTATTTTTTTATTCATAAAAATTTTTTACTAATTTATCAATTGCTTACTGTTTAAATTTAACAAAAAAATGAAAAACGTAAAGTCCCTAAACACCTTGGATTCCACACTAAATCAATTCCGGCAACAGTCTTTTAGACACAGAAGTACTTTCACTCCGGCTATATTTTTTAACACGTTTTTTTAATCTAGTAGCAAAACTAATGTAAAAACTTGTAGATTTTTAAACTTAGAAGAACGTAAACGTAAAACATTACTTGAGTTTAACATGAAGAATGGCAGTTGTTTATGCAGTGAACTACGTTGAGTTCACTGCAGTGTACCACGTGGGGTACACTGCATGAACCACGTCGGGTTCATGGCTCCGGGGGTGGGATTCGAACCCACGACCTAGGGCTTAACAGGCCCGCGCGCTACCGCTGCGCCACCCCGGATTATGTTAATAGTATACATCAAAAACAGCACTTTTTCCACCAAAACTAACTTGACACAGGAAAGAGCTAAACTAAATTTTAGTTAGTGAGAAAAGCCCTTGAGTTTCTTGGCTCGAGAAGGATGGCGAAGACGGCGCAGTGCTTTAGCCTCAATCTGTCTAATTCGTTCACGAGTAACATTAAATTCCTTACCTACCTCCTCCAAAGTTCGCATACGCCCATCTTCCAAGCCAAAGCGCAATTCCAAAACTTTGCGTTCGCGAGGATCTAGAGAGGAAAGAACCTCTCTAATGCGATCACGCAAAGATGTAGTAAACGCAATCTCCTCAGGAGAAGCAGTTTCCTCATCCGGAAGGAAGTCTTTCAAGCGAGAATCCTTCTCCTCACCTACCGGCGCTTCAATAGAAGCTGGTTTCCTACGAATTCTCACAATTTGCCGCGCCTTCTCCAAATCAACATCCTCCAACTCCTCCGCTACCTCCTCTGGTTCAGGTTCACGTCCTAACTCTTGTTCCAATTCTCTAGCAACCCGCTTATACTTGTTCATAGTTTCTGTCATATGAACAGGAATACGAATAGTGCGAGCCTGGTCTGCAATTGCGCGGGTTACGCCTTGGCGAATCCACCAGGTTGCATAGGTAGAGAATTTATAACCCCGTCGCCAATCAAATTTCTCTACTGCCCGCATCAACCCGATATTACCTTCCTGAATAAGATCAAGAAAAGACAAACCCCGCCCTGTATACTTTTTGGCAATAGAAACCACCAAGCGCAAATTAGCCTGGGTAAGTTTTTGTCTTGCTTCCTCCTCACCTTTTTCAATCCGTTTAGCCAATTCTACTTCTTCCTCCGCAGTTAAAAGAGAGACCTTACCAATTTCCTTAAAATACATGCGCACAGGATCAGAGACATCTCTTTTCTCATCCAAATTTAATTCATCTTCAATTTCTTCCTTTGTCTTCCCCTCATCTGGCTCGTCCAAAACATCGATCTCTTCCTCTACAAAAAGGGTATAAATCTCATCCAAAAGCTCTAAATCCTTTTCCGCTTCCGGAAAAACAGCCAAAATCTCCTCCTGAGTAACATAACCATCTTTGCGGCCTTTTTCAATTAAATCTTGTACACCAGGGTGTTCTCGAAGGTCATTCATAACTTATAACTTTCTAGACAGGTCCTGAAACTTCTTTTGAAGTTCCTTTACTTCTTCAAGGTCGCCTTCCTGCTCCCTCCTCTTTATCTCTTTCTGAATCTCATTAAGACGTCTCTTTGTCCGCCCCACCTTTAATTTCTGCAACGTGCCTTCCAACTCATCTTCAATCTGACTGCGGGACAGAGGAAGTTCAAAAAAGACAAGCCTTTCCAAAATGTTTAACAAATCCTCGTTGTTTTCTATTTTATCACGAAACTCACTAATCTGAAAGTCTTCAGTAGCTTGGATATACTTTTTCAGAATACTAAAAAATTCACGAAGAGCACGATGAGAAAAGTCCTTTCGTCCTAATCTATGCACTATAGATTTAACATGACTCAAGGAACCGAGAAGCAGAAGCCTTAGCATATAGTATTCCTTCTCCGGATATCCGTGGTTAGCAGATGCATTTAACACACGGTCAACAGGGTCTTGCCGCCCACGATCCGCCTGACCAGAGGGTTGGTTACGTTTTTCCAACGCTTGGCGGACAACGGTTTTATCAACAGAAAGTAATTTAGCCAATTTTTCAATATAATGTGCCTGCTCAATAGCATCAGGAATATCTCTAATAATTGGTAAAAGCTCCTGAGAAATTTTTTTCTTTCCCACAGGATCGTATTGATCATATTTATCCTGCGCTAAGCGAAAGTAAAAATCGTAAACAGAAACAGGATTAGCAAGTACCTCTTCCCAAGCTTGCAAATCGTTGCGAACACATTCATCCGGATCTTTATATTTGTCAGGTAACAAAATCACGTGAACATTTAGATCACCTTTTTCCGCAAGAGTTATACCTCTCCGGGCAGCTTCGTTGCCGGCTAAATCCGTATCGAAACAAATTAAAACATCATCAGTGTATCGCTTCAAAAGTCTAATTTGCCCAGAAGTTAACGAAGTGCCTTGTGCAGCAACTATATTTTTATAACCCTGATCAAAAGGAGAAAGCAAATCCGTAGGCCCTTCCACGACCAGTGCATGTTCTTCACGACGAATATACTTTCTTGCCTCGTAAAGACCGTACAAGAAAGCACGTTTCTTAAACACAGGGGTTTCCGGAATGTTAAGATATTTAGGACCAGTATCCTTGTTAATAACACGCCCAGAAAACCCTACACAGCGACCACGTACATCACGCAAAGGAAATATTAACCTACCCCGAAAGCGATCGTAAAATTTCTTCCCGTCCTCCTTGGAAATAGCCAAACCAGCACTTACGATATCTGAACGAGTATAATCCTTACTCAAAAGAAATTCGGACAGACTAGACCAAGAATCAGGAGCATAACCAAGCTGAAAAGTTCTGACAAGTTCCTCAGATAAACCGCGCTCCGATAAAGCGTATTCTAAAGCATTCTCTCCAAGTTTGTGTTCAGTTAATAAGTAATGAAAAAAACGCATAGCTAAGTCATTTAACTCATAAAGCTTTTTGCGTCGCTCCTCACGGGGGGACGGAGTATAAGAAGTCAGTTCAACATCAGCTTTTTCAGCTAAAGATTCCAAAGCTTCTCGGAAGTCAATACCTTCAAACTCCATAAGGAAGGAAAAAATATCACCAGCTTTACCACACCCAAAACATTTCCAAATTTGCAAATCAGGAGAAACCATGAAGGAAGGAGTTTTCTCGTTATGGAAAGGACACAAAGCCTTATAATTCTTACCAGATTTTTTCAAATCCACATACTGAGAAATAAAATCCACAATGTCAATCTTTTCCTTTATTTCGCGAACAGGATCACCTGCCATACGTACTTAATTTTAACACATTACAGCTCTCGACAATCAGCTTTC
>JBMCWH010000002.1:0-67428 GCA_048621635.1 Patescibacteria group bacterium | reverse complement strand
CGAAACCGCTTCTTTTTCAATATAAAGCCTTGTTTCACTAACAAGCCAACACTATGTTATGGTATAGTCAACTCAAAGAAGTGATTGGTTAAATTTATTAAGCTTACTGGGGATTGCTGGGGAAACTTTGCTTCCTCGTTAAGCTTTTTGAACTTTTCCTGTTAGTATGCGACTCTCCAACGCATTGCGTTGGAGCGGGGGCTATTTTATGCGGTTTAATTTTTTAGACGTTAAGTAACCAGTGCACCGCCATACTTCGTTTGCAATTGGCAGATTCTATCATATCTACACCCGCGGCATTGACGGGAAGGAGATCTTTCCCCTAAATAGCTACTACCAGTACTTTCTTTCCCTTCTTGAGCATTGTCTAAATTATGAGTATCCATTGAGCACATTTAGAAAACGACTGCGTGAATCCAGTAGTGCTGAAGAAAAGAGAGAAATATATGTTCAATTAGAGGAGAAACGTATATCTTCACCGATAGATTTAATATCGTTCTGTATAATGCCGACCCATCCACATTTAACAGTAAAACAGTTGAAGAGGGGTGGGGTATCTGATTATATGCACCGCGTTTTCACATCTTATTCTCGCTATTTTAATATTCGACAGGAACGGAAAGGATCTTTATTTGAATCTACATTTAAATCTGTGGAAGTGAATACAGATGAGCAGTTGATTCACCTTAGTCGCTACCAACATATAAATCCTAGAGCGCTTGGATTAAATTCGATAGATGAACTTATTGCTTATCCATGGTCTTCTCTATCTTCTTATCTCGGAATTGAGGACCTATCCTATGTGAATCCCGAGCCCATACTTTCTCTTTTTTCCGATTTTGAAGAATATGCTCAGTTTATTTCCGCCGAAATTGATCAATTTGAACCCTTCCGTCTAGAAAGCGTAGCTCTTGACGATGATTTCGGTTGGTTTTCTCATTTTAGGCAGCTAGACAAACAAAGAAAGGAGGCTCTACGTAGAGAATTTACCAAAACGTTGTCAGAATGAGGCTCTCCAACGCATTGCGTTGGAGAGAGTTGATTTAATAAGGTTTTACTTTTCTCGCGAGAGATTTTAGGATATAGCTATTTAATAAGAAATTTATTGTTTTTATTAATAAAAGATTAGAATACGCAAGAGAGTTTGTTTATTTTCCGATATTTGTTATAATTTAAATGTGGCTAATTTGCCTCCGTAGCTCAATGGATTAGAGCAAGGGTGTTCTAAGCCCAAGGTTAGAGGTTCGAATCCTCTCGGAGGCACCACCTTACGCTCTCCGAGCTTAGGTCCCGACTGGTCGGGACCTAGTAGTGAGTTTAGCGAAGGGTGACAGATAATAAATTTATGATAATTGTTAATTTCAAAAATTATAAACAGTCTCTTGGAGAAGCGGGTGTTGAGTTGGCTAAGGAATTAGAGGAAACTGCTGCTGATTTTTCCGATGTTGAAGTTGTGCTTACCGTCTCTCCTGTTGAAATTTTCCGAATCTCTTCTGCAGTTGATCTTCCTGTCTACTCTCAGCACGTTGATCCTTTTGAAGCTGAGCAAACAACTGGCTTTGTTACTTGTGAGGCTGTTAAAGCTGCCGGTGCAGAGGGATCGTTAATTAACCATTCTGAACACCCATTAAGTGCAGATATGGTCGAAGCTGCTGCAGAGCGTTGTAAAGATCAAGATCTCAAGACAGTTGTCTGTACCGACTCTCCATTAATGGTTATGCAACTAGTAACTTTTGCAGACGTTATTGCCTATGAACCACCAGAACTAATCGGCGGCGATGTTTCTGTAACCTCTTCGGAACCGGAAATCATTAAAGAAGTGGCCTCCGCGGCAGGAAACGTTCCTTTGCTAGCAGGAGCGGGGGTTTGTTCAGAGGAAGATGTATCCACCGCCCTAGAGCTAGATGCAGGTGGAGTGTTAGTGTCTTCAGCAATAGTTACCTCAAACGAGCCGGGTGAGGCTCTAGAAGAGCTCCTAAAAGGATTTTAATACAGTTCGAAAATACGTTCCCAGCGATCTTCTGGTGTATATATACCTTCCAAGTCTGGTTTCCCAAGGCGTTTTCTAATATGATAGATATAGGTAGGACGGTAAAGAAATATTGCGGGAATTTCTTCTTCTGTAACATTTTTTAAGTTTTGATAATGCTCTTTTCTTTCCTCACCGTCGCTTGTTCTTCTTGCTTCTTCCAAGGCTCTATCTGCTCGTACATTTTCCAAACCCGTCAGATTCAAACCAGGGTAAGATGCTTGAGTTGAATGCCAAAGGGTATAACGGTCCGGGTCTTTAGAAACTTCCTGTCCCATTAGCAAAACATCGAAATCTCGCTCTGGAACAACTGTCTCTTTTAAGATACTTGCGTCTTTAGCTTCTAGTGTTACCTCAATTCCCAGCTCCTCCCAAGATCTTTTAAGCAGTTCCACAATTTGTTCATATTTTTCTTTTTTTGGATAAGTCAGACTTATGTTACCTGTTAAGGTTGTTTCTGTACTGCTTGTCTGTGGTAGTTCAATTTCCTCTGGAAGAGGGTAAGAACCTTGTTTTATCTCTGCTACCTGCTCTAATTTATCAATTATCATTTCCTTTGGTGTTGCTTCTGCTAAAATGCGTCGCGTTTCTTTTTCTTTCAGTAAGTCTTTATCTCTAAGATTAAAGAATAGAGCGAAATATCTTCCCAAGAGTGGCGTTTCCACAGAATGGTAAGTTTTACAATCAATCTGACCATGCGCAAAGCCATCCAGTTCCCCTAACTTTGCTGCTTCTAAAAGTTCGTCCTTCGTTTCGTAAAATCTGAAAATAATCTTTGCCGGTCCCTTACTGGAAGCGTTAAATTTCTTAAGTTTTAGTTCATCTATTTTGCGAATTCCTTTTTTGACATTGATTATTTTATAAGGTCCGCTCCCTATAAATTTGTATCCTTCCTGCTCATAGTCGATATGTTTTGGAGCAACTCCAATGTTAAGAAGGTGAAGAAAGGGAGAAAATGGTTCTTCTAGCTTGAATTTCACTGTCCGATTGTCGATTTTCTCCACTTCCAGCTCTCGGAAAGTAGTATGGTTTTCTACAGTAAAGATAACATCATCTGCAGTTACGGGCTTTCCGTCATGCCATTTTCTTTCTGGATCTAGATAAAATGTGTATTCTTTCTCGTCTTCGGAAATTTCCCAAGTATGTGCCAAATCTGGATTAACTGTGCCGTCGGGGGCAATTTTGGTAAGACCGGAAAAGACTAAGGTTCCCAAATCTCTGTCGAAGGTGTTTTTCTGGATGGTTAATGGATGCAGGTTTTGTGGTTGGCCAACAACACCTTCTACATGAGAAGTTTGGTTAGAAAAAGACGCTAACAGGGTTGTTATTGCGGTCAAGATAATTCTACCTATATTCATTGTTACTAGTTAGATTATTATTGCTACGAGTGAGAGAAGAAGAAAAATAACACTAAACACTATGGTCATAATAAAAACAGATTTTTCAACCCCTCTTTTGGTGTGGTATTCCCTATCTCCACCAAAAGCAGGAGAGAGCCCAAGACTTTTTGATTGGATTAAGATTAAACCAATTAATAGTAAAGTAGTAATTATGTGTAAGGTCTGTAATACAGTGTTCATTAGTCAAGTAATTTTCCTAATAAATCAAAAGCAAGAGATAGAGAAAAGGAAACAAGCAAAAAAGTTCCTATGCGCGGAACGTGACAAGCAGGGAGTGAAAAACCTCCTTGCTGCCAACCCGGGAAATAAAACTCGTTAAGATAAACACCAGGAATAGCCCAGATTGTAAAGTATAATATTGCCAAATTTAATAGACCTCTGAACAAACCTAGGGTTACAATTGTTAATGGTAAAGTAACCAGTTTCAATACCGGCTTAACAATTACGTTCAATAAAGTTAGGACGACCACGAAAATAAGTAGACTTTGTGTATCTTCAGCGGTGACTAAGGGCGTATAGGTACTAAGTGCCCAAAATACCGCTCCTGTGATCAGAAGGTGTCGAAATAGTATTTTCATCCTTCTAAAATTTACCATGAAAAGGGGTATTGGTGCAAATTAAGCAGAAAGTAAATTTCTTTTTAGCTGTTTTTCAATTTACGGAAACTTGCTAATATTAATCTACGATGGGTAAATTAAAAATTGCACTGCTGGTGTCTTTCTTGCCCTGGATTCTTTTTCCCCGCCTTTCTAATGCTAAAGGTGATTTTGAAACTTCTTACAATGTTACTTATACAATAAAGAAAGACGGTTCTTGCGAAGTTGTTCAGAAGATTTCTTTAACCAACTTAACAGATGAGTACTATGCTTCGGAACATTCCTTAAATGTTGGTAATATTGCAGTAGAAAATTTGTGGGCAAGGGATTCCCGTGGCTCTTTAAGTGTAAATTTGGTGGAAAAGAAAGAATCCAAGGTGATTGAGACATCTTTTGACCGACCTGTTGCTGGTAAAGGTAATACCTTAAACTGGGAGCTTGGTTTTGAGACTGATGTAGCGACTCTCCACGGAAGTGTTTTAGAAGTGTTGCTGCCTGGTGTCCGTCAACAAACAGGTATAAAAGATTACCAAATAAATTTACGCGTCTCAGAAAGCTATGGAAAAGTTGCTTATGTTTCCCCTTCTCCTTCCAAGAAAGAAAAAGGATCCGATTACCAAACTTTGATTTTCCTTTATAAAGATATCCAAGATCAAGGTGTTAGAGCAGGTTTTGGTGATCATCAAGAGTATTCTTTAGATTTAACTTATTATTTAAAGAATGACACTACTCAACGGGCATATACAGAAATTGCTTTGGTTCCCGATGTTCCGGAAAGACAAAAAATTTTTTACGAATCGATTGATCCTCATCCTGAAGAGGTACGCGTTGATCAAGATGGTAACTATTTAGCTAAATATTTTCTAGCTGAAGAAGAACAGTTAAAGGTTAATTTTAAGGGCAAAGCATTTGTTACTTATAAGAAAAAAGAAATTTTTAATGGGGCTGATCTCAATTCTATACCCCAAGAAATTACAAGACAATATACACAAGCAAAGGAGTTTTGGGAAACGGAAAATAGTAGAATTCAAGAAATTGTTCGCCGAGTGACTAGTAGACAAAACTCAGTTACAGAGAATGCCTACGCCTTATACAACTTTGTTGTTTCTCATTTAAGTTATGCTGAGGAAAAAGTTGGCCAACCCTACGAACGCTTGGGAGCTACGGCTGCTTTGGAACAAGAAAATACTGCTTTGTGTTCTGAATACGCAGATTTGTTAGTGACACTTTGTAGAGCAGCTGGAATTCCGGCAAGGTTAGTAGAGGGGTATGCTTATTTCGAGGATAGACGTCTAGGAACAGAGCAAAGTGATGTTTTACATTCATGGGTTGAGGTTTATATCCCCGATGTTGGCTGGTGGGCAGTCGACCCTACTTGGGGCTCAACCACAGGAGGTGCGGAGTACTTCTCTGCCTTTGATTTTTCTCATATAGTTTTTGCCTACAAAGGTCTTAGCTCGGAAACACCTAATCCTGCAGGAACGTACAAATTTTCTCCCGATCAAAATGACACTATCAACGTGAATTTCCTTTCAGAGGAAAACACCCAGGTAGAAGAATTTCCTAATCTGGATGTTTCTATTGACTTACCGAGTAAACATTTGGCAGGTTGGCCTTTATCTGGAGAGGTAATTATTAGAAACCCTGGTCCGCAGAGTAGTTTTTCGACTACAGTACGTTTAGTTGGAAAGGATATTAAGGTAACAGATAATAGGGAATTTACATTAGGCACTATACCGCCCTGGTCGGAGAAAAAAATAGATTTTAAGATTGTTGCTCCTTGGTATAAAGAATCGGCAGGTCAAGTTGAGGTAGGAATTGGTTTCGAAAATTACTCGAAAGAAGTAACAGGTAAAGTACTAAAGAAGGATATTACGTTGCAACCCTTTTGGTACTTTTTGACAACTCCTTATTTTCTCTTCCCGCTTGGTTTAGGTTTGCTACTTGCGGGAGTGCGCTGGTTTTTCCTTGGTGTCAAAGATTTGCGCTCTTCATAATTTTTAGTGTCTTAATTAGAAAAAATAAACTTCTGTGCGTTAACCGTAAACCGATCCTTGACATTCGGGTAAAGTTTGGGTAGGGTTGAATTATGCCCGTTACCCTTTACAAAAGACAAAAGGAAATCTTGGACTTCATTTCCCAATATATCCAAAAACACGGAACCTCACCTACTTTGCAGGAAATTGCGGATGCTATGGATCTATCCTCACTAGCCACTGTGCATGAACACCTTGAAACTTTAGAAGATAAAAGCGTAATAAAACGGTATAAAGGAGCAGTGCGGGGAATTGAGGTTATTGGAGGTGGGATAGAAGAATCATTAGAAGGAATTGAAGTTCCTCTTGTAGGAATGATTGCTGCTGGTGAACCTATTGAGGCAATTGAAGATCCTACAGAAACTATAACCATATCCCCTAGCCTGGTCACAGGTAAGAAGCGATCTTTTGTTCTACAAGTAAAAGGAGATTCAATGATTGAAGAAGGTATTTTAGACCGCGATTACGTGGTAGTTGAGCAGCAGGATACGGCAGAAAACGGAGACATTGTGGTTGCTTTACTGGAAAATGGTTTTGCAACTTTGAAGCAATTTTTTAAAGAAGAAGACCGTATTCGTTTGGAACCCGCAAACTCTTCCATGGATCCCATCTACGCAACGAATGTGCAGATACAAGGTAAGGTAGTGGGAGTAATTCGCCGTTTTTAATTTGCAACTTATTCGAGCTTGTAAATAGTTGTTCCGTCTGCACTAAATATTTTCCTCCCTAAAATAGCAAATTTTCCTTCCTGTACATTTTTGTATTTTTCTCTTTCCAGTTGTCCAACAATTACATAGTCAACACCATAATTTCCCAATAGACGTTTAGCTGTGGCTGGGCTTTGTGTTTGGTAGATGGTTGCGACTTCGGCAGATCTTTCTCCCGGTGCTTCGTAACTGCCACGCCAAAGCCACTCGTGTACGGGCCACCCTAAAACAGTAGGTAATCCTGTATAGGCAGATATTCTCCCGTAATAGGAATAAGAATCGCCAACAGCTTCTAAAATTGTTGCCTTCTGTTTTTGATTTGTGTTTAACCACTGAATTACTTGATAGTCCCCGAAATGCTTTGTTCTCATCCATTCGGTGCCGTCTAAGGAAATATCATCCTGAAAATTGTAGTAGGAATTTACCGCCTTGTATGGGTAAATTGCAATGAAAAAAAAGAAAAAGAGCCAGAATGGGAGAACAGCTTTTACCGCTATTTTGTTTAATTTATTAAAAATTTTTGTAGTGACGATGTAGCCAGTTGTAAGGGAAAAAAGAATAAATGCTTGGTAGGTAAATTTAAACATGGTGTTAGCTCGCTGGTGAGATTCGACGTAAATATCTTTTATATAAACCACTTCCGGAATAATTATGAGAAAAATTGCTAAGGAATTCATTAGAAGAACAAACAGATCTCCTCTATTTAATTTTAAGCGTTTTCTAATTTTTGTTACTACTATTGACACACAGAAGATAGTAAAATTTAATAATGGAAAACCCCAAAGAAAAAGTAACTGCCATAAAGGAGAGCGTTTGTCCACAAGCTTTATTCCTTTTGCAATTTGATCAAAATGTAAATAAAAAGGAAGGGTAAATAGAAATGCTCCAAAAAGATAAGGTAAGCCCTCGAGAACTGTTTTTGCTAGATTGTGTAACTTTATTCTTTCGCTTTTTTTCATCAGTAGCATTAAGCCTAAAAACAAACCATAGATTGGAAAATCCCAAGGGTTAGTTATCAACATGATTCCTAAAATTAAGGAGGCAAATATTTTTTGAGTTACTTTTTCGGTTCCGCTTTGAGAGAAAGTTTGAAAACTCTTAAGGCTAATCATTAGAAAAAGTAAAACAAGAGGGATGTTAGATAGATGCCCGTGTAAATCCGCAACCACAAAGGAGTAGTTAGGAAATTCATGAATAGTATTATCCGCTGCTCCGAATTTCTGCACTATAAACCTGGTAGCAGTTGGGTACCAATAGTTTTTTAGTGTTTTATTTTTAAGCCCGTACCAAAAAATTTGTAAATTTCCTCCCAAAGTCAAGCATAACGCACTTAATAATCCGGCAAAGTAAATGCTTAGTTTTTTCCTGTTTTGTGCGGAACAAAAGAAGTGGATTAAATTACCGGTAAAGGAAAAAGATTCCAAAAAAGAGAGAGCAAAGATAGTGGCAATCATTAAATTATAGCTTATTGCAGATTTAAAATTTGTTAACTTACTAAGTACTGCACAAATTAAATGTCCGAAATAGTAGTAATTTATTGTTTCTCCAGCAAGCCACATATCTTTAGAGGGGAAGAACTTAGTGCGCAAAATAGCATTTAGAAAGCCAAAATCCATAAATTTTTCTAGGCCATAAATTTTGGGTTGGTAGCTTCTAATTAATGCCCAACTGATAAATGCAAGGAGGAAAATTATTTCTTCAATGATAAGCAAATGGATCTTTTTTCTTACCTGGGAAATGTTTATCTTTTGGAGAAGGACTATGTTTAGCGCCGCAAAAAAGCTAAGTAATAAGAAAATTGTGCCTCTTCCGAAAGGGAGAAGATACAAACTGCCCGCTAACCAGGTAAGAAAGGATAAAGAGGCTATTCCAATTATCTTGGAAAAAGCATAACCGGAGTCGAAGTTGTCTCTAAAAAAATAAAACGTAGTCGGGAGGAAGATTAATCCCAATAAAAATAAGCTCCCCCACCATGTTAATGTTTGAATTAGAAAGGTCATACAGTAGTTAGTTCATTATAACACTGAATAATCTAGTGTTTAGGAATTTAAATAGTCCGCTAAGCTTATAATTTCGTGGCATGTTAAAATTTACTTATGAAAATTGCTATTGTTGGAGCAGGAATGACTGGACTTACAACTGCTTACCGACTTAGTAAAGAAGGGTGTAAGGTTGTTATCTTTGAAAAAGAAAATTATCTGGGAGGTTTAGCTCGAGGATTAAAGAAACAAAATTGGGAGTGGGGATTAGAAGTATTTTTTCACCATATCTTCACCTCCGATAAAGCGATCATTGATCTTATTACTGAGTTAGGTCTTGGTGACAAACTTTTTTTTACCCAGCCCAAAACAGCTTTGTACTTGGAAACAGATGAAAGTAAGAAAAAAATTTTTCGCTTTGATTCTCCTTCTTCTGTTTTACAGTTTACACCACTTTCGATTTTAGAACGAATTAGAGTGGGCTTAGCAACAGCTTACTTAAAATCGCCGTTATTTAATCAAAAAAAAGATGACTATTATCTTTTGAGACAATTCAATAAAAAAACTTTGCCTTTGCAAACAGACAGAGAAAGAATTGCTAAGCTTACAAACAAGACTGCTGAGAATTTTTTGCGCGCTTTGTACGGTAGAAAAGTCTATGAACTTTTATGGAAGCCTTTGCTTAGGGGAAAGTTTGGACAATATTACAAACAAGTCTCTGCTAGCTGGATTTGGGCACGGATTAAGAAGAGAAGTTCCTCCTTAGGTTATTTAAAAGGCGGGTTTCAGGTGTTAATTGATGCACTTGCTAGCAAGATAGAGAAACAAGGTGGCACTGTTAAATTAGGTAAGAAAATAAAAGATTGGGAATATTTGCGTGATCGTTTTGATGCCGTTGTTTTTACTGGTTCAGCGGATCAATTGGCTGAGATTGCGCATAATTTGCCAAGAAAATACAAAAATAAATTGAAAAAACCCAAGATGATGGGTGCTTTGTGTTTAATTCTTGAATTGAATAAATCCTTTCTTACTGACGGGACCTACTGGTTGAATATTAATGAAAGTGACTTTCCTTTTGTCGCTTTAGTGGAACACACAAATTTTGTTAGTTCGGAAAAGTATGGCCAAAAAAATCTACTTTATGTTGGTGGGTACTATCCTCCGGAACACAAATACTTTAGAATGGAGAAAAAACAAGTACTTGCGCATTTCAGCCCGTATTTAAGAAAAATTAATCCTAACTTTAAGTCTCCTCAATCAACGGAAGATTATCACCTTACAACTTCTTTGCGAGCTCAACCCATCGTAACTACCAAATTTCTGAATAAAATCCCACAAGTAAAAACACCATTGCCAAATGTGTATTTAGTTAATATGCAGACCGTCTATCCTTGGGATCGGGGGATGAACTACGCCGTTCAATGGGGATCAACTCTTGCAGAACAAATTTTGCAGAAATGAAGTTAAATCCGGAGCAGGGAAAAGTTATTCGCAAAGTTCTTCTTTTGTTTGTTTTTGTCATTGGTCTATTTTTCCGTTTCTATAACCTGAATTGGGATCAAGGAAATTTTTTTCATCCTGACGAGCGAAATATTTCCAAAGCTGTTTCCGAAATTAACTTCTTTGGACAACTTAATCCTCATTTTTTTGCCTATGGGGGCTTTCCTATTTATTTATACCGTATTGCTGGAGAAGTTGTTAAAACAATAACAGCTAACTCGTCTTGGGTATCCTCTTGGGGAAAAATTAATCTAATTGGGAGAACCTTTTCCGCCACCTTCTCTTCACTAGCAATTCTCCTCGTCTTTATGGTCGCTAAATGGGTTTTCAATAATAAAGTTGGTGTACTTGCTGCCTGCTTTACAGCTTTTGTCCCCT
Organism: Patescibacteria group bacterium; assembly: GCA_048621635.1. GTDB lineage: Bacteria > Patescibacteriota > WWE3 > JAUXAW01 > JAYEID01 > JBMCWH01. The sequence goes on along the minus strand of JBMCWH010000002.1, from coordinate 56,803 downwards.
TACTAATTCAGACTGGTCACTTTGGAGTAACTGAAAGCATGTTATGCTTTTGGGGACTAATAATAGCTTTGTTCAGTTTGAAAATTCTGCAGAAGCCCACTTTAGCTAATTATTTAGCTGCCGGAGCAGTACTAGGTTTAGCAGCAGGTACCAAGTTTTCTGCTTTGAGTTTTTTGATTTTTCCAGTCGTAGCCCATCTTTTTGCAAGTGAAGAAAATTTATGGAAACAAGCTAAGTATTTGTTCTCTTTTTTTGGCGTGCTTGTGTTTTTCTTCTTTCTTTCTTCGCCTTACACTTTTCTTGATTTTAGTTCTTTTAGAAAATCAATAGGGTACGAAGGAAGCGTTGTTTCTGGTCAGAGAAAAGTTTGTTATGTATACCAGTTTTACAACACGTATCCATATATATACCAAATTAAGAATCTTTTCTGGACCATGGGTCCATTTTTAGCTTTTTCTTCTTTACTGGGATTTTTTGTGTTGAGTCTCCAATCAGCTGTTAGCATATTTTCCTGCAAAACTATTAAGAGAAAGCGTCTACTTTTAATATCTTGGCCAGTTGCTTATTTCTTAATTATTGGATCTTGGTTTGCCAAATTTGTCCGGTACACAGTTCCGCTGCTGCCCTTCTTTTGCATCTTTGCTGCTTGGGTGTCTTGGTGGGTGGTAAAAAGATTTAAATTTTGGGGGAGAACGCTAATATGTATTATCGTCGCAACGACTTTTCTTTATGCTTCCGCGTTTGTCTCAATTTACAGTCAAGAAAATACAAGAATAATAGCTTCTAGGTGGATGTACGAGAACATATTTCCCCAGGCAAAAATACTTACTGAACATTGGGATGATAGCTTACCTGTAAATTTAAAAGGCCGGAATGCGAGAGTTTATAGGGTGGAAGATTTAGAGATGTATGCCCAAGATAGCGTAGATAAATTATCTTACCTTGCTGAAAAATTGTCCACAGCCGATTATCTTGTTTTAAGTAGTCGAAGACTTTACGGTACATTAACGCAATTACCAGAAAAATACCCACTTACTTCTAGATATTATTATTTACTGTTTTCTGGTGAGTTAGGATATGAAAAAGTGGCTGAATTCGCTTCTTACCCACAGATTTTTGGTGTAACAATCAAAACCTCCACAGTTGAGGAAACTTTTCAAGTTTATGATCATCCCAAAGTCATTATTTTCAGAAATGTTGAGCAGTTTTCTGACAATCAGCTCAGACGGTTGTTATCAGATTAAGAAGAAACTGTGTTTTAAAAATCCTTAATCACTGTCGATCTTTTCCTTTTTCTTCAGTCTTTCCCATTCTTTATCAACGTTTTCCTGAAGCTTGCTTATAACTTTTTCTTGTTTTTCGGGTTTAAACAGATGCTTAAACCTTCCTTGCACTTGTAAAAATTCTTCAATTGGTTTCGGGTCATCTACTTCTACGTTAAGGTTTAGCTTACCTTTCTCAATCTCATAAAGCGGCCAAAAACGTGTTTCCACAGCTAGGCGAGCAACATTAATTGTTTGTGAAGGCTGGATCTTCCAGCCAGGTACACAGGGTTGTAAAACATTTATGAACTTAGGACCTTTGTAGTTAAGTGCTTTTTCAACTTTAGCCGATAAATCTTCTAAATGAGAAATAGTTGCTTGAGCGACATAGGGGATTTGGTGAGCAGCAACAATACGGGTAATGTTTTTTTTGTGTATATTCTTACCTAATTGTTTAGTACCAGTTTCCGAAGTGGTAGTCCAAGCACCCAAAGGTGTGGCTGACGAACGTTGAACACCGGTGTTCATATAAGCTTCGTTATCATAACAGATGTAGAGAAAATTATGCCCTCTTTCTAAAGCTCCGGAAAGACTTTGCAAGCCAATATCGTAGGTGCCCCCGTCTCCGGCAAAAGCAACAATTGTTGGTTTTTCACCTTCTAATTGATCAGTTTTTTCTAGATTATTAATTGCTGCATCAATACCGGCGGCTGTTGCAGCTGCGTTTTCAAAAGCAGAGTGGATAAACGGAACTTTCCATGCGGTTTGCGGGAAAATAGTTGTGGTTACTTCTAAACAACCAGTAGCTACTACAGTAATTACAGGTGTATCTATACTTTTCAGCACGGTGCGAACAATTAGCGGGATTCCGCAACCGGTACAAGTTAAGTGCCCCGAAGCTAATTTACTTTCTTTTTGAGCTAGTTCCTTTATTTTCATTTTATCTCGTTTATTATATTTAACACATCTTCGCTACTAAAATCTCTGCCCCCGATTCCGTAAATTACGCTTTCGACTTCAGGTTTATTTTCAAAAGTGTACAAAGAATTTTTAACATCCAAATATAGGGGTGCCCCGCTACCGTAGGTGGGTGTACGGTCTAAAACAATTACCTTTTCCACTTGTTCTAAAAGCTCTCCTACTTTTTGATAAGGAAAAGGACGAAAAAGTCTAATTTTTAATAAACCCACTGATTGGGCAGTTTCCGGGTTTTCTTTAAGGGTGTGCCTAATTGTTCCGGTAGAAGATCCCAATGCTACCAATGCAATATTCGCGTTCTTTAATGAGTATTTTTCCACCATTGGGTAACTTTTCCCCGTTGCTTTTTCTACTTTTGCTTCCATTTGAGGATAAATATCTAAAACATTTTCTGTTGCTTCCATTTGCAACTGCTTTATCTCCATTTGAAAGTTGGGCAAGGCTAGTGAGCCTACAGTTTCTGATTTCTTGTGATTTAGGAGGTTTGTTTCAGCATGGTACTTACCAATTAATTTTTCTGCAACATTATTATTTAGTATATTAACCTTCTCTACTGCATGGCTAATAATAAAACCATCTTGGGCAATAAGAGCTGGAAGTTGGACTTTGAGATCTTCAGCCAAATTTAAGGCAAGAAATGTTAGATCGTATACTTCTTGCGGATTTTCTGCATAGAGCTGAATCCACCCTTGTTCCCTTACCCCCATGGTATCAGAATGATCACAGTGGATGTTTATTGGGCTAGATAAAGCTCTGTTAGCTACGTGCATCACAATAGGAAGACGCAAGCCGGAAGCTACACCCAGCATTTCAAACATCAAAGCTAGCCCCGCAGAAGAACTAGCTGTCATGGCGCGAACTCCCGCTGCTTGGGCACCAATGACAGACGACATAGCAGAATGTTCTGATTCAACACGTATCAATTCTGTATTTACTTTTCCGTTAGCGACCAGTTTGGAAAAATCTTCCATAATTGGGGTCTGAGGAGTAATTGGATAAGCAGCTACTACGCCAGGGTCTATCTGGCGCATTGCTTCCACAGCAGCTTGCGCTCCGGTTAAGGCTTTGGTCTTTTGTTGACTTTGGGATGAATTAATCATTGTTTAGTTTGTATTATTCCTCTACCATGGTAATTGCTTTTACCGGGCACTCTTCGACACAAATTCCACACCCTTTGCACTTTGTGTAATCGATATGATCAACTTTCCCGTTTTTTACCACAATGGCTTCTTCGGGGCAGAAGGCTGCGCAACGCAAACATTGGGCACATTTATCGCTGTCAAATTCAGGACGCTTACCTTCCCGCCATTTTCCAGTATTTTTCTGTTTACTGTTCCCCGGCTCAGTAATTTTACCTCCCGGATTAATTTTCATCTTGTTTTACCTCCTTGTAACCAGCTTCTAAAGCACTAATATTTTTACTAACTAATTCCTCACCCCATTTTTCTCCCAGGCTTTCACGAATGGTCTCCGAAGCAGATTCAATTGGAATTTCATAAACGGGGTAAATACTTTCAATAACCTTTAAAAGCGCCCCAACCATGACAATGTTAGGTAGATTCCTTCCTAGAAAAAATTCGGCAATCTGGGTAGCATCCAGTAACCAGGTTTTAGAACTGTCTACAGAAGCCTCTTTGGTATTAATAACTTTAACACTTGCTTCAGGGTACTCTTCCAAACCAGGTTCAATTACAGCAACAATATCTGGTTTTTTTATTTGCGCATGAGTGAGAATAGGTGACGTAGACAATCTTACGAAGGTGGACACTGGAGCTCCTCGCCTTTCTGGCCCGTATTGAGGAAAAGCCTGGACGAAAAAGTTGTTTTTAAGGCCCGCCTCGGCCACAATTTGGGCAGCAGTTTTTGCACCTTGCCCAGCCCGAGCAGAAAATTTTACCTCCAGGAGTTTGTTGCTAGGCATTACATCTATGATAACATATGAGCATGGGAATTTTATACCTTATTTCTACCCCTATTGGGAATTTAGAGGACATCAGTCTCAGAGCAGCCAAAACACTATTTTCTGTAAAGCTTATTCTTTGTGAAGATACGCGTCGTACAGGAAGACTTTTAGAGTGGATCCAAAGCTCAAGAAATTTTCCCAACCTGTCGGAACAAACGCGTCCGGATCTGCTTTCCTACACAGATCAAAGTAGGAATCAGCATATGGATGAGATTCTCGCCCGTCTCGCTAAGGGCCAAGAAGTTGCCTTAGTTTCCAATGCTGGTACTCCCCTACTCTCTGATCCCGGATTTAAATTAGTACAAGAAGTAATTGAAATATCGGAAAATTTTGATGTTAAAGTAACTTCTATCCCTGGGGCAAATTCTTTATTACCTGCTTTACAACTTTCCGGTTTACCTCCAGACAAATTTTTCTTTTTAGGGTTTCTCCCCAAAAAGGAAAAAGGGCGCCTTGAACTTCTGGAAATGGTAAAAAGTTTTTTCGAGAAGCTCAAATTTAGTATTATAGCTTATGAGTCTCCTTACAGACTAAGCGATTCATTGGGGGATGTAGAAAAAGTGTTTGGCAATTGTTGGGTAACTGTCTGCAGAGAAATGACCAAGATGCACGAGGAAATTTATCGCGGACGGGTTACAGAAGCGCAGGAACATTTTTTAAATAATCAACCTAAAGGGGAAGTTACCTTGGTTATCCGTCCTCTTGGTTGAGCGTTTCTCCTACCAATATGTAATCTTTAGAACTATATAGTGTCTTTGCTAAGTATAAATTAAATAAACGACAGGCTAAAGATTTTTTATTTTCTTTGCTATTGCAAGTTCTTCGTCAGTATCAATTTTTAGTACTGCAAACTTCCCCAAAACTTTGTGTAGACTATGAGTAATCATGTCACAAATAAAGTCGGATTGAGAAACAGCTCCAGTCAAAACAAGTACGTCTAGTCCTCCTAGGGCTACTGTATAGGCACCAATCTGCTTTTTAATCTGGTACGCAAACATTTGGAGAGCTAAGCCTGCTTGTTTTTTCCGCGGATGGTCCGGATCTTCAGCAGCTGTAATTATGTCACGCACATCTTCACTAATTCCGGAAATTCCTAACAGTCCGGACTCTTTATTTAGTATTGAGTGGATCTTTTCTAGTGAATATTCTGAGTTTTGGGCAAGGAAAATAGGTATTGAAGGATCAATGTTTCCTGACCGAGTACTCATGATTATGCCTTCTAAAGGTGTAAACCCCATAGTAGTATCAATGGGCTGGGCATCTTCAATTGCAGTGAGGGATGCGCCAGAACCAAGATGAGCTGTAATTAGTTTGAGATTTTCTAATGGTTGTTTTAGTTGCTGCGCTACCTGGTTAGCTACGTACTGGTGAGAAATGCCGTGAAAACCGTAGCGAAAGATTTTGTGTTCTTCCGCAAGTTCTGTGGGCAAAGCATAGTTAGCTGCGTACTGAGGAAGATCCTTATAAAAGCTGGTGTCAAAGCAAGCAAAATTGTCAATTTTAGGTAATTTCCGTTGGCAATTTCTTATGACTTGTAGAGCCAATGGGTTGTGTAAAGGAGCAAGTTTATTAATTTCCTCTAGCTTCTCAAAGGTGTTCTCAGTTATCCTTGTCGGCTGTTTGAAAACATGGCCTCCATGAACAACACGGTGACCAATTTTGGCAATATCTTTGGTTTTATTTTTTTCCAGGATCTTATTAATTATTTTTGACAGTTCGTCAAAATTTGGAAATTCGATTGACTCTTCTTGTTGCTTTTCCAAGTTGTTGTTAAACAATGCCCACTTTATAGAAGCACTGCCTACATTAAAGATTAAAAACATAGTTACTAGACAGCGGATAAATAGAAAAAGGCTTCTTTACTCCTGCTTAAGTAAGGTTCCTACTTCACCACCGCTGATCCCTGCAGCATTTGCTTCATCCGTATCTATTTGCATTGCTAATCTATAGGCAGGGGAAATTCTAATTAAAACATTTTCAAAAATAACACTACGGGGGTCGTTGTCTATGTCCACCATTACCAAATCTCCGTCCTCCACTCCTGCCTCTGCTGCATCACTAGGATGCATATGAATGTGTCGCCAAGGAATAATTACGCCCTTCTCTAGTTCCACTTTCCCTTCCGGACCGACTACAGTTACACCCGGCGTTCCCGCATGCTCCAATTCATGACTATCCCTCACAGGGGGATCAATATCTAGGTTATAAGCATCTGTTTTGGAAATTTCTATCTGGGTATATTTCCTAAACGAACCTACAATTCGTACCGCAGCAAACTTACCCGCTGAGGTCTTAATAGCCACAGTTTGTTTTGCAGCAAAATTTTTTGGCTGGGAAAGCTTTTTCAATCTAGCCAATTCAGCTTTTTCACCAAACAACTGATGGAAATCTTCCTCAGTTAAATGAATATGACGAGCAGAAATTTCAATAGGTACTGTCATTTTATTACTTTCCATAATAGCATTTTAATCTTCTTTACAAAAGAAATTTTCCTACCTTAATAGGTCTACCACCCGCCACATAAATTTATATTAAGCTGTGTCCTGCCATTGCGTTAGGTTTGGGAACACCCATTAACTTCAGAACTGTGGGGGCTATGTCTGCCAGTATTCCACTTTGCAATTCCCGTGACTGTAAATGGTTCTGTTTCGCAGCTATTATTAGCGGAACTCGATTGTTGGAATGCGAAGTGGACACTTCCCCGGTAGCGGGATTAATCATCTCCTCTACATTCCCGTGGTCAGAAGTTACCACGCAAGCGCCACCTGCGGAAAAAGTTGCCTCAACCACTCGTTTAAGGGCCTTATCGGTAGCTTCTATTCCCTCAATGGCAGCGGGAATAATACCTGTGTGTCCCAGCATATCGGGATTGGCAAAATTAATTAAGACAAAGTCATACTGCTGAGATCTGATTTTTTTCTCCGCTATTTGAGAAACTTCTTTAATCGACATTTCCGGAGCTTGCTCATAAGTAGGAACATCCGGCGAAGGAACTATCTTTCTTTCCTCCCCTGGAAACGCTTTTTCAATTCCTCCGTTAAAATAATAGGTAACATAAGCATATTTTTCACTTTCAGCAATATGAAATTGATTTCCTCCTTGTTGAGAAATTACCTGAGATAGATTTGGCCTGATAAGGTGAGGAATAAATGCGGAATCTTTCACAGGAATTTCTTTCTCGTACTCTACAAGGCTTACAAAGTGTAAATTTTCTAAATAAATATCCCGATCAAAATACTTAAATTCAGGTAAAACAAAAGCTTTGGTTATTTGGCGAGCCCTATCTGCGCGAAAATTAAAGAATATAACAGCATCGTCCTCATTTATTTTTCCGTTATAGCTTTCTTTATCGGATTTATTTTCAATTATGGTAGGCTTAATAAATTCATCAGTGTCACCTTGAGAATAAGCATTTTCAATCGCTTGTTCAGGAGTTTCGGAGCTTCGATGATTTCCAGCAACCAAAGTAGAATAAGTCGCTTTGGTGCGTTGCCAATTTCTATCACGGTCCATAGCATAGTAACGTCCCGTCACCGAAACAATTTTGCCGATCTTCAATTCTTCCATTTTCTGTTGTAATTCTTGAATATACTTCTTTGCAGATTGGGGAGGACTGTCTCTTCCATCTGTAAATACATGTATTTTTACTTTATCCCCGGGCACATTTTGTTTTTTGGCAAGCTCCAGTAAGGCATAAAGGTGATCTAGCGAAGAGTGAACAGATCCTCCACCCACTAACCCCATCAAATGCAATTGCGCTTGGTTTTCTTTTACATGTTCGCAGGCATTTACTAGGGCGGAATTCTTAAAAAAAGAACCGTCAACAATTGCGTCGTTTATTTTGGAAACATCTTGCCAGACAATTCTTCCGGCGCCAATGTTTAAATGCCCGACTTCGGAAGTTCCTCTCTCTCCTTTGGGTAAGCCAACTTCTTTTCCTGACGCTTTCAAACGTGTTCGAGGGAATCTAACTCTTAATTGGTCAAAAAAAGGTGTTTTTGCTAAACGAATTGCGTTGCCTGGACCAGGTGGGGCAATCCCCCAACCATCTAAAACTATAAGTGTGACTGGTTTGTAATTTTTAGCCATTGCTTTTTTGTCCTTAAAAACTTTATTTATTATTAAGATCTATCTCAAACTTTAAACCTAATTCCACGCGATTTTTTCATTTACAGAAAATTCATCCCAAAGATCGTTCAATTTCAAGCAAGCGGTTATATTTTGCTACCCGTTCCCCTCTCGTAGGTGCACCTGTTTTTATGAAATCAGCGTTAATAGCAAAGGCAAGATCAGCGATAAAACTGGAGTTAGTCTCCCCAGAACGATGGGAAACAACAGTTTTCAGGTTCCCTTTTTGGGCAATTTTGGAAAATTCCACAGCTTCGGAAATAGTTCCAATTTGGTTTGGTTTAATAATAGCACCGCCCACTAATTTATTTTCAACTGCGTGCTTTATTTTCTTCGGATTCGTAACTAATAGGTCGTCACCAACAACAATAAGATCATCCCCCCATTCTTTTTGAGCTTTTTTCCATAAATTTAGATGGTTCTCGTCAAAAGGATCTTCAATTGAATATAAGCGTGGATGTTTTGCCTTTAGATCATTATAAAAGTCAAGCAATTGGGTTCCTGACAAAGTCTTGCTAAGCCCCTTTAATTTGTACTTGGTTTTGCTAGCAAAAGAATTAGCTGCTACATCCAAGGTTATTTTTACCTTTTCATAGTGTGCATTTTTACAAGCCTGCTCAATTATATCTAAAGCTTGGTTTAGATTCATCTTTTGCGGTGAAAAACCTCCTTCTGTCCCGACTGTTGTTGCGTAGCCTTCTTCTCCTAACAATTTTTTTGTTTCTTTATAAATATTTATTCCTGCCTCTATAGTTTTTTCGAAAGAAGGCTTTTTAGGTGGAATAACCATAAACTCTTGAATATCTAAATTTTCTGCACCATGCTTACCTCCTTCAATTATCAACAGCATTGGATTAGGTAAAGAAGCCGTCTCCTCAAATCCAAAATAGTTGCGAATGTGTTGGTAGAGAGGTATGTCCTGTTCTCTTGCAGCTGCATTGCAAACAGCTAGGGAAGTTGCCAATATTGCGTTTCCGCCAAGATTGCCTTTTCGCTCTGTTCCATCTAATTCTAAGAGGAGCTGATCAATATTTTTTTGATTTAGAGCATTTTCCCCGTGTAACTCGGGACTTATTTTGCTGGTTATATTTTCTATTGCTTGTCCAGGAGGAACCAAAGTAGCCTCAAATTTGCCTGTAGATATACCTGCCGGAACCTCCCCCGAGCCCGTAGCTCCAGAAGACAATATTGCTGTAGTGCGGATTGTCCAATCACCGAGAGAGTTTATTATTTTTTCTGCCTTAATTTCTTTTATTTTTGACATGTTTTATATATTAATCTCTTTGAAAACTATGTTCAACTGTTTATAGGCTACTTGAAAGTACGATGGGAAAAGGAACTTATACTGTTCCTAAGATTCGCGATCTTTCAGCCTGAGAAATACGCTCCCTTATTTGCTCTATCTTATCCGGACTAACACTAACACTTGTGATTCCCCACTGAATAAGTTTTTCGATTAAGGGAGGATACAAGCTGGGGGCCTGACCGCAAATAGAGGAAGTGATACCGTGTTCATGCGCTTCCTCAATTGCTTCCTTTACTAACCATAAAACTGCTTCGTTGAGCTGATCGTATTTCTCACTCATCTTGGCATTATCTCGATCAACACCAAGTGTTAGTTGAGTAAGGTCATTGGTTCCAATAGAAATACCATCAATACCTACGCCAAGGAATTTCTCCATCATTATTATGTTAGCAGGTACTTCTACCATCATCCACAGTTTAAATGTTGAACTACGGTATAACCCTTCTTGACCCATTATTTTTTTTACTTCCACTAACTCTTCGGGGGTTCGAACGAATGGAACCATTAGGGAAACATTTTGATAATCTCGCCTAACTTTTTTTATTGCTTCCAGCTCAAGTTTAAATATTTCCGGATCCTTAATATAGCGAGCTGCGCCTCGAAACCCCAGTGTGGGATTAGGTTCTTCTTTTTCATATTTTTCGCCGCCTTCTAAATTTCGATATTCATTAGTTTTTAAATCACTAGCCCGGTAGATTACAGGATGGGGATCAAAGGCTTTGGCTATTTGGTATAAACCTTGGTAAATTTTATTTACCATCTTTGTTCTTTTGCCTTTCTCAAGCATGTAGCGAGGATGTGCGCCAATAGAAGCAAACACAAACTCGGCACGGAGTAAGCCAACTCCGTCTACATCCTGAGCAGCTATTTCCTCAGCTAGATCCGGCTCAGACAAATTCACATAAAGCTTGGTGGCAGTAGATTTTCTTGTCTGTGTTGTTTTCAACTTCTTTTTTTCTTTTTCAGTCGGTTTTTCTTGTGGCCCTTCTTTCAAGATAAATTCACCCTCATAAATATTTCCTGTTTCCCCATCCACAGTAACAGTTTCCTGGTCTGAAAGCATAGCAGTTGCTTTTTTCGTTCCCATTACCGAAGGTAACCCTAATTCCCGGGAAATAACAGCAGTATGAGAAGTAATACCTCCGTGATCAGTAACAATTGCGCCTGCTTTTTTCATTGCTGGAACATAGTCAGGATCGGTCATTGGTGCTACCAAGATATCCCCCTCCTGAACTTTTTCTAATTCCTTAGCAGAGTTTACAATTGATACCTTTCCCGTTGCAATTCCCGGAGAGGCTCCAACCCCGGTTAAGAGAATTGGCCTTTCCGATGATTTTTTTGGCGGGCTTTTTTCTTGATCTAGCACTTTTTTTACAGTTGTGAGTGGACGAGATTCAACTATGTAGATAGAACTGTTTGCGTATGCCCATTCAATATCCTGAGAACGTTTATAATGATTTTCGATTCGCTTTCCCCATTTAGCAAGTTCTTTAATTGTCTTGTCACTTATTTTCTGTTTTCTTACATACTCTTTAGATATAGGAATCCTACCTTCCTCCGTAATTTGCTCATGTTGTTCTGAGATTGATTTTTCCAAAATTTCTAGATTTTCTTTTTCTACAGTATAACTGTCTGGCGTAAAGTGACCATGCACAATACCTTTTCCTAAGCCGTAAACAGCTTCAATGAGAATTTTTCCCTCCTCTCCACTAAAAGGAAGCGCCGTAAACATAACTCCGGAATTTTCAGCAGCAATCATTTTCTGTATAGTAATTGCTAAAACAACATCTTGATAGTTTAACCCGTGGCTTTTGAAATAAAAAAGAGAACGGGCGGAAAACAAAGACGCCCAACAATGCTTAACTGCGTCCAAAAGGTCTTCCTCCCCCTTTATATTTAGAAAAGTTTCCTGTTGGCCTGCAAAAGATGCATTTTCAGGTAGTTGCTTACTATCTAAGGAAGTTATTGACGGACGCACAGCCACTTGTAAATCTAAAGCACCTGAGAGTTTTCGGTAGGCACTCGTTATTGCTAATTTAACTTTTTTAGGAAAAGGCGAGGCTAAAATATGTGTACGAATCTTTTCCGCGGTGGAAATCAAACTATCACTATCTTCAACATCCAACTCAGCCAATTTATCTTGAATCTTTTTTCTTAAGCTACCATGGGCAAGGAGGTTTAAGTACGCTTGGGTGGTAATGGTGAATCCATTGGGTACAGGTGCATCAATATTGGCAAGTTCACCTAAATTTGCAGCTTTTTTACCCACTAGATTGCTATCATTTTTATCACCTTCCGAAATCCAAAGAATAAGTTGTCCTTTTTCAGTTCTGTTCATAGGCAGTCTTTTCCATATTAATAACCCTTGGTTCAGGTACTTTCTCGTAATTTTTATTCTCTATTAGCTTGAAAAGTTTTCCTTCATTACTTCGAATAACATAGTAGCCGAAGCCAGCCGCTTCTGCAATATGCTTATAATCGTTTTCTGTATCTTTCGGCAGCCAATTTCCTAGAACAAGGGGAAACCTTCCAATATTAATTGTGCAATGATGATAATCTCCTGGTATTTCAACTTTATCTCCTCTTTTTGCTTTAATTAGTTTAATCTCGGAAACCTCCATTTTTTTATTACTCTTTTGCAAAAGAAAAAGAGCCGTACCGACGTACAGCTTGTAAATTTCTTTCGCCTTGTTCTTGTGAACATGCCCATAAGTTTTGTTGAACTCTTTACCAAGGAAAAAAGAAGGTAATATTGTCAGGTCAAAACGCGTCTCCCTAGAAGAGAAAAAAGGAAGATTGCGAAACATGTAATAAATATGTTTGGGACCGGTAGCTTCCGAATCTAGAAGAACATCGCTAATTTCTCTTAATTTACGAGTTGAAAAGTTCATTACTTACCTGCTTCCAGAAAGAGGTTTAGTTGCTTGAGATCTACTTGAGGATATTTTTTTAGTTTCTCTTTTATATCAAGCATGATTTTTCTTAGTGTTTTCTTATTTTTTGCTTCAAAGCGAAGAGACAAGCAAGGAGTAGTATTGGAAGCACGGATAAGTGCCCAAGCAGTTTTGGAAAAGATCACCCTTGCACCATCATATTCCAACACTCCTAACTCTTTTTCATATTCCTGGCGAACTTCTTCCACTATTTCGAACTTATCTTCATCGGGACAAGAAGCTTTAATCTCTGGCGTGTGCGCTGTTTTAGGAATAGAGTCATAGCTTTCAGAAAGAGGTTGTTCTTGCTCAGAGGCAATTTTCAAAATTTTTGCCGCAGCAAAAGCAGCATCGTCAAACAAATTGTTTTCTTGGTAGAGAAAATGCCCCGACAACTCACCACCTAGTACTATTTCCTTATCTTCTTCCATGCGCTGATAAAAATAAGGATGTCCAGTCCTAATCATGATGGGGGTTCCTCCCGCCTTCTTAATTTCTCTCTCTAAAACATAAGAGCATTTAACGTCAAAAATTATTTTCCCTTGGGGGTGATTTTCTAGGACTTTGCGAGCCAAAAGAACAAGTGTTCGATCGCTGGCGTGGTGATTCCCCTTTTCATCAATGATCCCAAATCTATCGCCATCAGTGTCAAAAGCAATACCTAAATCTGCTTCCTCTTCCAGAACTTTTTGGGAAAGATCTAGCATATTTACCCTGTTTTCAGGATTAGGGGTGTGATTGGGAAAACTACCATCTAAATTAGTGTAAAGAGGCACTACATCGCATCCTAATCGGTGGAAAAGGTGAGGTAGGTACTTTCCCGCTGTACCATTGCCACAATCAATTACAACTTTCTTATAGCTTTTAAGTTCAATTTTCTGAGTTATGTCCCGGTAATATAAACCAGCAAGGTTAGAATAACCTACTTCTCCATTTCCCTGCTTGAATTCTCCTGAGTAACACAATTTTTTAATGTTTTTAATTCTTTCTCCAAAAAAAGGTTTGCCTTTCCTAGTAAAGAATTTAATACCGTTATACTCTGGCTCACTGTGGCTTCCGGTAATCATGGCACCCCCATCAAAACTTTCGTGGTAGATTCCTGCTTGGATCATAGGACGCAATGCAAGTCCTACATCCACCACATTACAGCCGGTTGAAAGTACCCCGCTTATAAAATAAGAAGCGATAGAATCGGAGGTAAATCTGTTGTCACGCCCAACAATAATATTGGGACCGGAAAATTCTTGAATGAGAGTACCAAATGCTTGGCCAAATTTTTTAGCATCCGAAGAATCAAATTCTTTACCCACAATGCCTCTGATATCATAATCACGAAAAATAGTAGGTTTAATCATTGTATTTTATAATGTATCAATAGTAACCGTACTGCTCCAAAAATAACTCTTTTAATCTTCTACTCCAATGGTTTATTAGTTTGTTAACATGTTACCACAACAGCCTGATGTTGTTATCAGACATTTAACTTTCCCTGCTGGTCTGGATCTTCTTTCGGATTGGCTATGTCCAGATGCCTGAATGCCTTCTCAGTAGCAACACGTCCACGTGCTGTTTTCTTAATAAGACCGCTTTGAATTAGATAAGGCTCAACAACATCTTCTATAGTTCCTTCGTCTTCGGAAAGAGCAGCAGAAAGAGTCTTTATCCCTACCGGCCCACCAGAAAATTTAGAACAGATTATTTCCAAAAAAGCGCAATCTTCCTGCGTAAGACCACTTTTATCAATACCTTGCAGGTCCAAAGCTGCTCTTACTAATTCTAAATCAATTATATCTTTTTTATTCACTTGAGCAAAGTCGCGAACTCGTTTAAGTAGCCTGTTCGCAATACGCGGCGTACCCCGGGACCTCTGAGCTATCTCCAACGCAGCCTCTTTTTCAATATTAACATCTAAGATATTACTAGACCTTTTGACAATTTTAGCAAGTTCTCTTTCTTTGTAAAAGCGAAGGCGATGTAATGCCCCGAAACGATCCCTAAGCGGCGAAGACATTAAACCTATTCTGGTTGTAGCCCCTATTAAAGTAAACTGAGGAAGTTCCAGACGAACACTCCGTGCTGAGGGCCCCTTCCCTACTACGATATCTAGAGCAAAATCTTCCATAGCAGGGTACAAGACTTCTTCAATAGCTTTGTTTAAGCGGTGAATTTCATCAATAAAAAGAATATCGTTAGGAGATAGGTTTGTAATTACGGCTGCCAGTTCTCCAGCTTTTTCAATAGCAGGACCTGAGGTTATTCTTACGTTTACCTCTATCTCATTGGCCAAGATTTGTGCCAGGGTGGTTTTTCCTAATCCGGGGGGACCGTAAAAAAGAATATGTTCCATTGCCTCACCACGCTTCTGTGCCGCCTGCAAGAATATCTTAAGCTTTTTCTTTAACTCCGGTTGACCTGGAAAATCTGCAAACCTTTGTGGTCTTAATGTTTTATCCAGAATTTCTTCTTCCTTTTTATTTTGTTTTTCTTGGGCGGGCTTTTCGTTCATCACCAATAATTCTAACAAAAAAGCGTAAAAATTTCAGCCCCCTCAATATCTGCTATGCCCCATGTGGCTCGATGTGATTCCCTATGTTACAGCCAATTAATAAAGTCCGAGATTATTAATTGGCGTTCTAATGCGCTTTTATTGTTTACTACCTATTGACATTAACAATCAACACAGCTATATTCCACTTATGAGAAGAGACAACCCGTTAATAACTGACAGTACCTATCACATTTACAATAGAGGTATAGAAAAGCGGATTATTTTCCCCAACAATAGTTTTTATTCTCATTTTCTAGAAGTTATAGCTCATTCTCTTAAATATTCAGTTCCTTATAGCGTAATTAGTACTAGGATAGAAAGAGCAACATCACCTGCAGCACGTGAGGCAATAATCGAGGATTTAGAAACGAAAATAATTAAACCAGCTGTAGATATAATTTCTTTCTGTCTAATGCCTAATCATTTCCACTTTGTCTTTAAACAACTAAACGAAGACGGAATTACGAATTTTATGCGCCGTATTTGTACTTCTTATACCAAGTATTTCAATAAACGGCAGGATAGGGTAGGTGGGTTGTTTCAAGGGCGGTTCAAATCGGTTAAGGTTGAAAGTGATGAACAATTAATTCACGTCACTAGGTACCAGCACATCAATCCACAGAAACTTGGTTTAGATTCAGTTAATCAGTTAATTGAGTACCCTTGGTCTAGTCTCAATACGTATCTAGCAAGAAGAGATTTCTATTCTTTTCTTAATACTGATTTAGTTCTCGGGGAATTTGGAAGTAGAGAGGAATATAAGAAATTTACTGAAGCAGAGATCGATCAATTTGGGGTTATGCGCTTGAAAGATGTAGCAATTGATGATGATTTCGGTTGGTTTCGTAAGTTTGAGGAACTAGACAAGAATCAGAAAGCTGAGTTGGTCGAACAATACAAAGAAATGGCATATTGAAGGCGATTAATAAAGTCCGAGATTATGAAAGAGATTATGAAAGGTTATGAAAAAAAGCTAGCTGGCGAGATTCTGGAGCGCCTTCTTTATTTGTTCTTCAGAGGATAGATCCGCATCTACCGGTTCTAATGCTGCTGCTGCTTCTTTTTTGCTGTAACCCAGATTTTCCAACGCCTCCAAAGCATCTTCTTTTTCCGGCTGGCCAGAAAAATCTAACTCTTTTTCTTCTCCCAATACAGTTTGCAGATCCAAAATAATTCTCCCTGCTGTTTTTTTACCGATACCTGAGATAGCGGTAAAGATACCAGTTTCCGCGTTAGAAACCGCTGTCCTTATTTTTTCTGGGCTAGTTTTGGAAAGAACGCCAAGAGCTGTTTTAGGTCCCACTCCGGATACAGAAATTAAAGAACGGAAGATATCACGCGAAGGGATATTTTCAAATCCATAAAGAGCAATTGCATCTTCGCGAACATAAGTATGAACAAACAAGGAAACATCTTCATCCGAGGTAATCTGATTTGAGTATCTTGCTGATACTCTAACCTCATAACCAATACCGTTGTTAGACACTATTATTTTTTCTGTATCCTTATGAATTACTTTACCGGATAGATATCCAATCATAGTTCTGGTTGTCCTCTTGTTATTCCTGCGCAATATGCACAAGCAAGTGCATCAGCAGCATGATCTGGTTGAGGAAGTTGCTCTAAATTTAGAAATCTTTTAACCATCTCTTGAACCTGTTTTTTATCAGCCCTTCCATAGCCAGTAAGCGCTGTCTTTATTTCTAAAGGGGTAAATTCTTTAACTGGTATATTGCACTGTCCACAGGCTAATATTACTACTCCTTTCCCTTCCCCTACTTTCATTGCTGTTTTCGCATTCACTCCAAAGAACAAGTTTTCAATCGCAGCTTCTGTGGGTTCAAACTGACTTATAAGTTTCGTAATCGCTTGGTTAATTTTACTCAATCGCTCGGCAATTGATTTCTTCGCAGAAGTGCTGATACAGCCATACTCAACAACCAACCATTCTTCTTTTTTTCGTTGTTCAGGTGATTTATCAGTAGGTTGTTCAATTACACCCCAGCCTACCTTTGCTAAACCGGGGTCAACACCCAAAATTCTCAAGATCTCTTCTCCTCACGATACTTCTTTATTGCTTTTTTAACAGCATCCGCTGCCAGAACTGAACAATGCTCTTTTGTCGGCGGCAAACCACCCAACGCTTCGGACAAAGCCTCATTGCTCAACTCAACCGCTTCATCTAGAGTCTTCCCCTTTACCAGTTCTGTCGCCATTGAAGACGTTGCAATTGCAGCACCGCAACCTAAAGTCTTAAACTTTATATCCTCAATATATTCTTCTCCATCTTCACGGGTATCAATATCTAAGTACATTTCCATCACATCTCCACAGACTGGGTTGCCTACTCGAACAGTTACATCCGGATTTTCCATTTCTCCCATGTTTTTGGGGTTATAAAAATGATCGAGGACTTTTTCTGAGTACAGTTCTTCTACCATAGTGGATTAAATTATAGCGCCCCTCTGTCAAAATTCAAACAGATGGAGCCATATTCCTAATTTCTTTTGTTATCTCCGGTAATTTTTCAATTACATAATCAATTTCTTTACCGGAAGTACTACGGCTAAGTGATAAACGCAGGGAAGTATGTGCTAAGTCTTGCGCTATACCAATTGCTTCCAATACATGAGATGTTTCTAAAGTCCCAGAGGTACAAGCAGAACCAGAGGAAGCGGCAATTCCCGCCCGGTTCAAATGCAACAGCAATGCTTCTCCTTCCGCATTGGGGAAAACAAAGCTAGCTATGTGCGAAACCCTGTCTTTCTCAGGACCAGTTAATTGTGCTTGTGGCACATCAGCTAAGATGTTTTCTATTAACATATCCCTTAACCTTGTAACTTTTTCTCCTATATCTGAGTTTTGGTAATCTTCTAGTAACTTAATTGCCTTCCCCAAACCAACAATGTAAGGAATGTTTTCTGTTCCCGCCCGTAATCCGTTTTCCTGGCCACCGCCATGTATTTGTGTTGCCACCTTTGTTCCTTCTCTGACATATAATGCACCCACACCTTTAGGAGCGTGAATCTTATGTCCGGCAAGAGAAAGCAAATCAAGGTTAAGCTTCTGCACGTCTGTTTCCAAATACTCAATACCCTGTACTGCATCAGTGTGAAAGTATAAAGGAGGCGAATTTGTTTTCCCTTCTCGTTCCTTTTTGTGTTTTCTAATAACATTACCAATTTCTTCTAAAGGTTCAATAGTGCCAATCTCGTTGTTAACATACATAACAGAGACCAGAACTGTTTCCTCTTTAATAAGGTTGTCAATTTCTTTTGGATCAACCTTCCCCACTTGGTCAACGTCTAACCAAGAGATTTCTGCTTTTCCCGCTTCCTTTAAATATTTAGCAGTGTCTAAGACAGAATGATGTTCAATAGAAGAAATAATCAAGTGCGGTTTATTTCCACCTTTAAACTGGGAACAGTCCTTGGCAACGTTTTCAACCGTACCCTTAAGCGCAAGATTATTACTTTCTGTTGCGCAACCAGTAAAAATAATTTCAGTTGGTTTTCCTGCATTGAGGAAATTGGCTATTGTTTCTCTTGCTTCATCCACAGCTTCTTTTGCTTCTCTTCCCCAATCATGCAGAGAACTTGCATTTCCGTACTTCTCGCAAAAATATGGTTGCATCGCTTTTTCTACATCTGGATCTACTTTTGTTGTTGCTGCGTTGTCCAAATATACTTCCATAGTTTAAATGATACCATTTAATCTGGTAGTAATAAAGCGTAGGGGATTTGACATTACCGTAAGCACATGTTATAGTTTCTCCACAGTTCAGTTGTACTTTAACGTAAAAAACAGGTTTTCCTGTTTTTCGAGGGCCCACTTTTACTGTATTCAACTTGGGTCCTAGGATTGGGCTCGCTACCAATCCAGCCTTTCCTCGGGGAAGCCACCGGTTCCTGTAGAAGAGGACAGCACCTTTTTATTTATATAAAATTTATGTGCTGAAAATACAGGAACCAACTTTACGCGGGTAGTCTAGAGGCCGAGGACAATTCATCTTCTACTCTTTAGGGCAAGCGTCTGCCCAGGGGAAGCGGAAAGATGAATAAACGGAGGTTCAACTCCTCCCCCGCGTATTTGGTCTAGCAACTCTTACCTCCCGAAAAATCTCGACACCGAGACAACGGGGCAACAAGACATTGCTAGATCAAGTCTCTCCTCAACCTCGCTGGTGAAACTTAGCACAATCGCTTTTAACGAAGCTAGCCAGCGAGGCTAACAATCACAGGAGCTGGCTTTTGAAGGATCATCTTTCATGGTCGTCTCCTTTCAGGGGTCAGTACCCAGGAACTTGGACTTAACTGTCTAGGTAACCTTGGGTGCTGATTCCTTTTTTTTTTTTGAGAACTATATATCGTTGATTTTATGCGAAGGAGGGGAAGAAGAACTTGTCTCTGGTAGAATTTTCTAACGCATAGTCAATTAGATTTTCCAATTGCAGCAGTTTTTCTGTTTTCTCCACCATTTCTAATTTTGCTCTTGTTTCTGGATGTTGAGGAACGAATAAGGAACAACAATCTTGGTGTGGTTTAATAGCCGTTTCATACGTACCTATTTTTTTTGCAGTGCCCACTATTTGCTGTTTATCCATCCCAATTAATGGTCTAAACACCGGTAGTGTTGTCACTGCCTCAGTCACTCTCATATTTTCTATTGTTTGTGAAGCTACCTGTCCCAGACTTTCTCCTGTGACTAGAGCTAAACAATTTTCTTTTTTCGCTATTTTTTCCGCAATTCTAAGCATCATTCTTCTGTACAAGATTACACGTAGCTTTTTAGGACATTGGGCAACAATTTCTTCTTGAATTTTCAGTAAAGGTACAAGGAAAAGAGTACTAGTACCTTGCCATTTAACCAACGTACGGACAAAGTCCTTTACCTTTTCTTGGGAAGCTTTATCCGTTTGTGGATAACTGTGGAAATGGATAAAGACATTTTTCGCGCCTCTCTTCGCTATTTTCCAGGCAGCTACTGGAGAATCTATTCCTCCAGAAAGTAAAGCACCTACTTTACCAGCGGTAGTTACGGGAAGACCACCTGGTCCGGGTATTTTTTCAAAGTAAAATAAAGCTTTATCGCTGAGTATTTCTATATAACAGCTGAGTTTCGCATTTTCCAAATCCACTTCTGCTTGTGATTTCTCTTTTACGTAGCCGCCAATTTTAAATTCAATGTCTCTAGATGTAAGTGGGAAAGATTTGTCTGCTCGAGAAGCGCGAATACGAAATGTTTCAAAAGGCATTCTTTGTTTTGTTTCCTGCCAAATTAATTCTTTAAGTTTATCCAGATCGCGTTCGGCAAGATAAGCTGGAGAAAAATTGGCAATTCCAGGAATTTTTTTTAGTCGGAATTCAAGCCTGTTCGATATTGAAGTAGCGGACTTTAGTCCGCGATCCTCCTTCTGTCGCGTGATAACCGCGGTACCACGTTGGGTACACGGCTCCGAGCTCGCTATTTCACTAGAAGGTAGTTGCAAAAACAACCTGCCGTAAAGATTTTTGACAGGGTTCTTTTCCAAGTTCAAATCACTCACAGCATTTTCAATATTGCTGATTAACTTGTTTTCGAAGAAGCTGCGATTTTCACCCTTTAAAGCTATCTCTCCATAATGAACTAGATATCCTTTTTTCATAGTGCATTTAGTATAGCAGATAAGAGTTTCCTCACTATATCAACTGACATGTCAGGTAGTGTTGAGTAGTAATTAAATATTGTCTCTGCCTTTAACAATAGGACTTGCCTAAGTCTTTACTTTAACTTTTGATATTATAGGATAATATGCTATAATTTCAGTATATTACAGTAGCCATCATATTGTTAACGTTAGGAGAGAGGTATGAGGAATGGAAGAGCAGCATTTTTAGAGTACATCTGCAAGAAGTGCGACGAGCACCCGAAGAGCGCTTGACAAGAGAAGAACGATCGACGAGTTCAGTAAGCGGCAACATTGGCTGTTTGGAATCTTCTAAAACGAAAAGGGAGATCAAAAATGTCAGACAAGTTAAAGTCCTTACCGTGTGCCGGTTGCAACAATCTTAATCGGGATCACGGCGTACCTTTAGAACTTTTCGTCAAGGATGGCTGGGTTGAGAAAGATAAGGAGAATGATAAATGGGTGATGGTTAAACATTTTCCTGACTGTCCCCTGTCGGATGATGCTTACCCCAGAACCACGGGAAGGCAAGTGGTTGCAATTAATGCAGAAAACGCAGTTAGGGTGGCTAAGGCTATTGAAGCTTTCTGGAAAAAATTGGCTTTTTGGGAGGATTGAACCCAATACATTTGTTAATTAACAGCCTTCGGAGCCGCTAGGTTTCGAAGGTTTTTTTATTCTTCCAACCGTTGGAATGCTTTCTTCTTGTCGCTTCTATCAATGTTTGCCTTGTTAATACCCTTTCTTAAAACCTCGATAGATTTGTTGTACAGATTTTCATCTACTGGATAGGGAACTCCATCTTTACCTCCGTGGACAAAAGAAAAGCGCGCGGGGTCTTTATAAGAAGGCTTCTTTCCGTAAATCAATTCACCTACCAGACTAAAGGCTCTCACTGTTTTTGGACCAACACCTTTTATAGATAACAGCTGTTCGTAATTTTCCGGATTGTGCTCTTTAATTTTGCCTAAAATTTTGTCTAAGTACGTGGTTGCGTATTTTTCTTTTCTGTAAATTTGGTGATGTCTTGGCATATCTAGACTATCGATATACTCTAGATCTTTCCAAGCAGTTTTAGTATCTGAAGAAAGTTGAACTGAAAAATTTCGCGCTTCCCTACTTTCTTTAGCTACCAGATTAAGGGACGGCTTCTTATCATCACAACAAACAGCAGCTTGTGGTTCTTCGGTAAAATCGGTTAAGTTTTCACTAAACCAATGATAGCGCCGCGCCATTTTATTATTTTTATTCATCCCTTGCTGAACCACAGACCATTTCCCGTCAACAGTGAAGAAAAAATTGTGGTGATAAAGCTGGTAACCATCTTGAAGTGCAGTATTGTCCACTTTTGCCGCCATCTTTGATGCATAAACAAGATTTTGGGACTGGGATTTTGAAATTTGGGATTTCGCAGAAAACGAAAGAATCTCATCCGGGGTTTTTCGTGAGGTTCCTCCTTTCCCTCCACAAACAAATATGCCTGTCTCTTTCTCTATCCCTTTTAATGCTACTTTTAGTGCCCCGCCTGTTACAGTGGTCAACCCGGAAGAGTGCCAATCGTAACCCAAAACGCAACCTAAAGCTTGAAACCAAAATGGGTCAGCAAGTCTCTGGATGTATTCCTCTGGGCTGTATTCATCAACCACTGCAAGGGTGATTTCCCTCCCCAGCTCGACCATTTTTTCAAATAGCCAGCGCGGAGCTTTGCCCCCATGCAGAGGCATATTCGCAATGCCTGTTTTCATATTTAGTGCTTAAAAAAACAAAACTACGTTACTCAAGAAGTTTTGTCCAAATCTTCCAATCTTTCCTTTATCTTTTTCTCCTCTCCCTGTTCTGAGGGGTGGTAATATTTTTTCCCTCGCAATTTCTCAGGCAAATATTCTTCTCCTTCAACATGATGATTTTCAAAATTATGGGGATATTTGTACCCGTCTCCGTAACCTTGATCTTCCATTAAATCTGTTACCGGGTTGCGTAAATGTAAAGGGACAGGCTCATTTAATGTATCCTTTACATCTTTCTCAGCGCGCGTAAGAGCTACGTAAGAAGCATTTGATTTTGGAACAGAAGCTAAATAAGTAACTGTTTGCGCCATATTCAGTTTACATTCAGGTAATCCCACTTTTTCGCAAGCTTCAAAACAAGCAACTGCAAGAGGAAGCGCATAAGGTTCAGCATTTCCAACATCTTCTGAAGCAAAGATAACCATTCGCCGGGCAATAAACAATGGGTCCTCCCCACCCTCAAGCATCCTAGCCATATAATAAAGTGCAGCATCCGGATCCGAACCACGTAAAGACTTTATAAAAGCAGAAATTGTATTGTAATGTTCTTCCCCACCCTTGTCGTATTTAAGAGAGCTTCTTTGCAAAATATTCTCAAGTAAATCTTCTGATATAGTTACTTGTTGATTTGGTAGTTCACTAAAATCGTCGTCATCTGGAGAAAAATCCTCACGAATATTGGTGGCAATTTCAAGAGTGTTAAGAACTGTACGGCTGTCTCCGTTAGCGGAACCAATTAGAAAGTCTAAAGCACCATTTTCTAATTTAACATTATATTTTCCCAGGCCTCTTTCTTCATCTTCTAACGCACGCCGAGCAATTTGTTTGAGCTCTTTTGGTTCAAGTCTGTTCAGTGCAAACACTTGTGATCGAGAAAGAAGTGGTCCAATTACTTCAAAAGAAGGATTTTCTGTAGTGGCGCCAATAAAAGTTATTGTCCCATCCTCTACATGAGGAAGAAAAGCGTCTTGTTGTGCCTTGTTAAAGCGATGAATCTCATCGACAAACAAGATTGTTTGTTGACTATACGCAATTTTTCTCTCTTTGGCTTCTTCCACTATTTCGCGTATTTCCGAAACTTTAGAAGTCACAGCAGAGATAGGGATAAAGTGAGAATCTGTCTCGTTAGCAATAATCCGTGCAAGCGTAGTTTTCCCACACCCAGGAGGTCCCCAAAAAATCATGGAAAAGATATGGTCTTGTTCAATAGCTTTTCTAATAACTTTTCCTTCACCAACCAGGTGTTCTTGACCAACAAACTCTCCTAAATTTTGCGGGCGTATTTTGTCTGCTAAAGGAGTTTTGCTTTTCATTTTCGGGTTTTATTCGTTTCCACTATGCCACGCACCTTTTCGCTTGTCAAGGTTCTCCGCAGTGCCTAAAAAAGTACCCCTTTCTGGGCGGATCTTAAGTGGAAAAAGTTACTTTTGCTTTCGTGGCGAACGCGGGAGGTGCTTCGGTAGCGTAATCCAAAATTTGCATTTGCTCGGCGTTAAAATCAGAAAAAATGTTCCCGTTAACTACACAGGGAGCATTTCCCACCATCTCTCCGTCTTCAATCAGAATTGCATAAGGACAGGGAAGAGAATAATTTCCAGTAATCGGCTCTTGGGCATGCATTCCTAGAGCAAGATAAATAAGCAAGGCACTGTCTTGTTTACGCGTAAAAGAATCGTAGTCCTGCCCACCTTTAGTTTTTATCCTTGTCCCATCCATATATCCTTTAATCTTTGCTGTTGTTTCCATCTCTGCTTTACGAGCATACTTTGATGTTAAGACTGGGGTCATCAACCTCCCATTTTTAACAAAAGTTGTTTTTTTACTGGGTAGTGCCTCCCCAGTAAAATTATAAGAATCTACCCGACCATCTTTAGTTGGATCAGTAGTTATTTCAATATCTTCCCGAAAAACTCGTACCTTATCTTTATAATCATCAATGGAAAAACAGGACTCACCTTTCAAAACTCGCGACCCGCTAAAGTTCGGAAGAAACAAAGAAAAAAACAAGCTCTGAAAAACATGTGGATGAAAGATAACTCGCCACTCACCGCTCCGAGGCTTTGCGTCTAAGTTTCGTTTCAGCAGTTTAAAAAATTTCTCTTCCCTCGCTTTTTTTTCCTTAACATCTGGAAGTTGTAAAGCTTTTCTAGATTTCCCACTTAAAAAAAGCGTATCATCGTAAGAAGAAAGAAAGTTGGTCAAAGTACTTGCGGATTCAAGATTTAGTCCTTCCGAACACAAAGCCACTCCCTCAGAAATAGTGACTTCAAAACCAATGTGCCTAGATCCCTCGGGATTAAGAAGGTCCTGCCAAGAAGATAACCTCTCTAGCCAAGTTTGTAAGTATTCTTCCGGATCTTGGTAAAGATCCAGGACACTCTGATAATGTGTTTTTACATTTGGATCCTCTGTAGAACCGGGAAAATTATCACCAAAGCTATCTTCAAAAGATGCATCTCTAGCTTCTTTTAGAAAATCACTAAAATTGTTAACACTTGCTCTGCCAAGGTACCCTTTACTTAAAGTATTATCTGGCCATTGGAATAAATAACGTCCATCAACACTGTCTTGAATATTGGTAGGAAAGTAGCCACCGCGAAAATCAATATTGCTCGCTCCGCTGGAAATGCTTTTTGCGTGCCCAACTGTTACCCGGTAACGTTTTATCTTACTTGATTTTTCTGCGTTTTTAAGTTGTTTTGTTAGTTTTTCTAAAAAATTTCTCATCGTAGTCGGTTCAACAATTCCCCAAAGCCGGCCTTTGGAGCCTTGCTTCACCAGAGCGCTTCGCCGAGGCGAGTCCAATCTTAAAGTCCGGTTTTATCGTAGATACGTAGCACTTGTCGTTCCGTAGCCCTGCCTTGTCGGACCCAACCCGCCTTGCCGCGAGGCAGGAGGGTTGCTTTGGTACAGACAATGTCAGCTTCCTCCCAACATAACTGCTGGCGTTTGGTCAATAAGCAAAAATTGGTTAGATCCAGATGCAGTAGGTACTGTTTGCCCTCTTTTGCCACAAACACCTGTCTGATGAATTTTTACTCCTCCAAAGCCCGCTTTTACCGACTTCAAAGCTTCCAAAATATTGCCGCTAAAAGAACTCCCCCGATACAATTTTACAGAAGAAGGGGTCAATTCGTATAAATAATTAAAATTAAACATAAATGTTCCACTGTGAGGGTCTACTTGCCCACCGCCAAAGCATCTGTGCAAAAGCAAAACTTTATCATTCAACAAATCTTCCTGAAGTAATTTATCTCTTATTTGAGCGGGCTTTGGGTAAGAGTTAAAACCCGGAAAAGGCTGCTTGACAGAAATAAATGTGTTACTCATCCTAGGGATTGGTATATCTTCATAGCTTTCTGTCCTTGCACAGCCGTATACTTTATCTCCAATCCTTCTACCACTGGAAATATCACTCAGAGATGCATTCAATTTACCATCTTTCACAATTTCTACTTTTTCTCTTGCTACTCCAAAACTGCTGTACGGAGTATACCCCCAACTATATTTTCTAGCCTGATCAATGATTGAAACTTTTTCACTAGCTACAGCCCTCCCCTTAGCCAATTTTTTATCTTTGGAAAGTATAGATTCCCCGGAAAGAATGCTATCCGACTCCGCAGCGTGACCGAAAGCTTCGTGAGCAAGTAAGCCACCTAATTTTGAATCAATAAGTAAAGGATAGTTCCCGGCTGGATATTGCGGTTTGTCAGCAGAAGATTTCAAAAGGTCTAATACATTCCTAACTTCCAAGTAAAAGTCCTCCAGTTGGCGTTTATCTGTAAGAATCTCCCAATCAGGTGTAATTCTTGTTACGTAATCGGCTATTTTATTTTCCTTAGTATTTAAATTTATAACTGTACTTAAGCGGCAAGAAGGAATACTCCAAAAGATATCAGTTCCGTCTATTCTTGTAAGTCTCCGTGCCTGCTTTTTCACCTGTAGCAACGTTCTAACACTTATCTTGTTGTCTATTTCCGCTTTAGCTGCCAGTTCTCCCACTTGCCGATTATGCTGCAAAAGCTTTTCTTTTAGTTCTTGGGTAGTAAAAAAGTTAAAAGCAAACTCGCTAGCCAAATCCACTGAATCCTTATTTTTTTCTAAGTCGAAAATCGCAGGTGTCTTCGTTGCTTTACAGTTAATTTTTTTTAATTGCGCAGCGGATCGTTCAAATAACTTTGAAACATAATTATCATTAAGTTTGTCTGTGCTTGTAAGAATCGAATGTCCCTGCTGATCAAAAAGATGCAAGCCTAATCCGGAATGTTGTCCAGAATTAACTTCATTTATTTCTCCGTTAACTACTTCTAAAGACTTAACCTTACTTTCTTGCAAACGGGAAATTAGATATATATTCTTCTCGCGGGCAAGACTATTCAACTTTTTAAGCAAAGTATCGCCGAAATTCTCTAGAGACATGGTTGTAAATTGTAACACACGAAAGCATTAGCAACTATTCGCCAATCAATTCCTGGGAGCGCAGCTTTTTATGGTAGGCAATTGCAAAGCGGTGTGATTCATCCCTAACTCTTTGTAGCAGTTGAAGAGCCTTACTTCCCCTCTCTAATTTAATGGGGCCTTCAATCAGAGAAGATTTACACCGGTCTTCAAACCCAAGTCCGACAGCACTAAAAATTTCTTCCTCACGTTTTGCTAATCCAAGTACCGGAATAGTTAGCCTTTTTTTCTTCAGAATCTCCAATGCCCCATTTAATTGACCTTTACCGCCATCGACAAGAATAAGATCGGGAATAGATTGAAATGATTCATCAGGGGTTTCATTTTCTGTCGAATTTCCTTCGCCGCCAGGATTTTCCTCAATCCGCGCAAAGCGACGCTGCAATACTTCTTGCATCATCCCTACATCGTCCGGCTCACCCGCTTGTTTTATTTTAAATCTACGGTAGTGAGACTTCTTTGCGCTACCCTCTTCAAACACAACCATCGACCCAGTTGCCTGCTTTCCCTGCAAATTAGAAATATCGTAAGCTTCAATTCTCTCAGGTAGGTTAGGCAAACTTAGTGTATCTCGCAGCTCACGCAACTCTTCATACCTGCGATCTTCTGGCAAATTTATATCTAGTTCCTCAGTACTAGCTGCCTGGTAACCATTTCTAACATACTTTATGTTCTCCAACTGATCTCTTACTTTAGCAGCTTTTTCAAAATTTTCCTGTTCGGAATAGACAGCCATTTCTTGTTCAATATCTTCAATAACCTTAGTTTCCTGTCCTTTCAGGAATTTCTTTAGTTTACTTATCATCTTCTTGTATTCCTGCTCAGAAACATTTCCCACACAAGGAGCAGAACAAAGGTTCATTTCTGCAAAAAGGCATCCTCTACCTAACTTTTGGTAGCGTGAAAACTTATTTTTACTACAATCGCGAAAAGGAAATGTTTTTCTTAGCAGTTTCAGAACCTTACGGATATTTCCGTGTGGATAGGGACCAAAAAAGGTACTATCTTCACCATTACAATCCTCTGAAATAGGATAAGAATGGCGGCGAGTGATATGCACGCGCGGAAACTTTTCGTTTGTTACCTCAATCAGTGGATAGGTTTTGTCATCTTTAAACCGTTGGTTATATTTTGGTTTGAATTTTTTAATTAAATCCGCTTCCAAAAGTAAGGCAGTAAATTCAGATTCTGTCTCAATATAATCAATGTTACCAATTTGCTTTACCATCAAACTAGTTTTCGGCCCTAAATCAGCGCTGTCCTGAAAGTAGGATCTAACACGGTTTCTAAGTTCCACAGCTTTACCCACGTACAGGAGATTACCGTCTTCATCACGGTAAAGATACACACCGGGTGTTTTTGGGATAGTTTCCAATTGTTCTTGTAATTTTTCTTTCATAGCCCTATTTTAACATTTTTCAGAAAAACCCATACCAACGCCAATTAATAAAGTCCGAGATTATTAATTATTTGTTATCCTTAATTAATGTCCGAATCTTTTTTAAATCTAGACGACAGACAAAAGGATTTCGGATCAAGTCCACCACAGGGCAGGGCAAGGCTGGAACAACATAAACTTTCCATTTATGTAAAAAGGACGGGCTCTTCTAGAATTGAGGTCTGTTCCGCTTTACTATAGTAATGTGATACAATTGTCATAACATGAAAATAAGGAAAAAGGTACAACATGAGTATTTTGAAGCTGTTTCTGATGGACGTAAACGCTTTGAAGTTCGCCTAGCCGATTTTGAAAGTAAGGAGGGTGACATTCTTGTCTTGCAAGAACAAAAACAAGATTCGGATGAATTAACTGGAAACGAATTAGAATGTGAAATTTTGTACAAATTTAATACTAAAGATATGGAAAAATTTCATAGCAAAGAGGAGTTAGAGGAACATGGTCTGGTTGTGTTAGCAATACGTCGTTATTATAATCACGAGACTAATAATTCTTAAGTGCTTGACCAGTGTAGGATTTTTCGCATTCAATTATTTCCTTTGGAGTTCCAGAAAAAATAACTTCTCCACCGTCTTCCCCTCCCTCTGGTCCTAGATCAATTATCCAATCCGCACTTTTAATTACATCTAAATTATGCTCTATTACTAGTACTGTATTACCCCTATCTACCAAGTGATGAAGTACACTAAGTAGTTTTGTTAAATCATCAGGATGCAAACCAATGGTAGGTTCGTCAAGAATATAAAACGTGTGCCCTTTTGGCCTCTTGGAAAGCTCCTTAGCTAACCTAACTCTTTGCGCTTCTCCACCAGACAAGGTTGGAGCGGGCTGCCCTAATTCTAAATAGCCCAGCCCTACATTAGATAGTGTTTCTAATCTACGGGTCAAAAGCTTAATTCTACTAAAAAAGTTTAGAGCTTCGGAAACAGTCATATCTAAAATTTCCTTAATATTTTTTCCCCGGTACTTTATCTCTAGCGTACTTTCGTTGTAGCGTTGCCCTTCACATACTTCACAAGTAACATAAACATCAGGAAGAAATTGCATTTCGATTTTCTCCACTCCTTGCCCTTCACACGCTTCGCAACGCCCTCCCTTAGTATTAAAGGAAAACTGTCCTACATCAAAGCCACGTAAGCGGGCTTCCCTAGTACGGGCAAAAGCTTCCCTAATATAGTCAAACGCTCCTGTATAGGTTGCCGGATTAGAGCGAGGGCTTTGCCCAATAGGAGACTGATCAATCTCATACACTTTGTCGATTTTTTCCGCCCCAAGAAGCCCGTCATGATCACCGGGTGCAGAGTAAACACGACGATTCAGTTCACCTCGCAAGCTTGGGTAAAGAGTGTCCATTACTAAAGTTGATTTGCCAGAACCCGAAACACCTGTCACACAAATGAATTTGTTAAAAGGAAAATTAACATCAATGTTTTTTAGGTTGTGTTCACGCCCACCAACAAGGGTTAGCTCTCCCTCTTTAATTTTTTCTTCCGGGTTAGATAATTCAAAACTATCCTCTATATCCACAATTTTTACCTTCTTCCTCCCAGCTAAATAATCCCCAGTTAAAGATTCTTTATTTACGGAAATATCCTTCGGCGTCCCTCCTGCAATAACTTCTCCTCCTAACTTACCCCCACCGGGACCAAAATCAATTACCCAATCACTCCCCCGAATAGTCTGGGCATCGTGCTCAACCACTACCACAGTATTATCCAAGTCGCGTAAATCTTTTAAGGTATTTATTAGCTTGGCCATATCTCTTTGGTGTAATCCTACAGACGGCTCGTCCAAAACATACAGAACACCAGAAAGTCCGGAGCCAATTTGGGAGGCTAGCCGAATGCGCTGTGCTTCTCCACCAGACAAAGTAGCCGCTGATCGATTTAAATTAAGATAAGAAAGACCAACAGAATTGAGAAATTTTAACCGGGCATTTATTTCTCTAAGTATTGGCTCAGCTATAGAATGTTCACGATCAGAAATATCAATATCAGATTGTGCAAGATCCTCAGTCCATTCTTTTAGATCTTCAATACTTTGCTCAGCAATTTCAGCTATGTTCTTGCCCCGTACGGTTACAGAAATAGAGGAGGGTTTGAGGCGAGTACCTTGGCAAGCAGGACAAGTTTCCTCATACATATACCGTTCCAGCTGCTTTCTAATCCGGTTGGAATCAGTAGTCTGATACCGACTTTCTATCTTTACCAAAATACCAGCGAAGGATTCCTCAAAGCTTGTTTTTTTCCCCTGTCTATTTCTGCCCTTAACTAAAAATTCCTCATCTCCGCAACCGTGTAGTAAAATGTCCTGCTTTTCTTTGCTTAAGTCACCAATGTTTTTATCCAAGTCAATATCTTTTTCCTCAGCCACAGCCTCAATCTTTCGTCTGTACCAAGTATCATTAGTGGTTAAGGAAGAAAGAGCAAGAATTCCTCCTTCATTAACAGTAAGACGTGGATTAATGGCTTGTTCTGGGTCAGCACGCAAGATAGTTCCCAAGCCATCACATTTAGGACAAGCACCGTGCGGAGAGTTAAAGGAAAATGTCCGTGGTTCAGGCTCCTCTAAGCTCAAGTTACACACTGGACAAGCAAACCGCTCTGAAAAAAGATAGTCCTCCAGTTTTTTTGGTTTCTCGGGAAAGTCAAAGGAATCATCCTGCACTTGGCTAACAATCACTTCTCCCTCTGCTAACTCTAGAGCCTGCGCAATTGCTTCCTTTAATCTTGCTATCGTTTCCGTAGTGCTCTCTAGATCCTTTTTAGAGATAACCAGGCGATCAGTAATTACCTCAATAGTATGTCTGTTAGTCTTAATCAAAACAAAATCCTCATCAATTTGGCGCACTTCTCCATCAATCCGTGCACGTAAAAATCCCTGTTTCTTCATATTCTCAAACAAAGCACTATACTCCCCTTTCTTGTCCTTAACCACCGGAGCCAATACTAGTATTCTTGCCCCCTTAGAAGAATCAGCTTCTTCTTCTAATACCTGTAAGACCGACGCAGTTATCTCGTCCAAAC
This sequence comes from Patescibacteria group bacterium, assembly GCA_048621635.1. Classification (GTDB taxonomy): domain Bacteria; phylum Patescibacteriota; class WWE3; order JAUXAW01; family JAYEID01; genus JBMCWH01. The sequence goes on along the minus strand of JBMCWH010000002.1, from coordinate 25,290 downwards.
TTTGCCTCTTCACCTCTCGACCACATTGCGGACAATGAGGGTGCCCAATACGAGCAAACAATAACCGAAAAAAATCATAGACCTCGGTTATAGTTCCCACAGTAGAGCGCGGATTGTGAAAAGGTTTCTTTTGACTGATTGCAATAGCAGGAGAAAGGCCTTCGATCTGATCCACATCCGGTTTTGCCTGACTACCTAAAAACTGGCGTGCATAAGAAGACAAAGACTGGATATACCGACGTTGACCTTCAGCAAAGATAGTGTCCAAAGCTAAACTAGATTTACCACTACCAGAAACACCGGTAAAAGTTACAAACTTCCCTTTTGGTATTTCCACATCAATGTTCTTTAGGTTGTGTTCGCGCGCGCCGCGCACTTTGATTTTGTTATTCATTTGAAATTTAAATTTTGATCTTTGGATTTTGCCTACATTGTCTTCTGTACTTCTCTTATCCTGTCACGTAATTCCGCAGCTTTTTCAAAGTTTAACTGGTCTGCTGCTTGTCTCATCTCCCTTTCCCATTCCCAAATCTTGTTTTCTAGCTCTTCCGGCGGCAAAACCGACCAATTCTCTTCTTTTTCCTTCTCATCGGGCTGCTCAATTTTTCGTACCAACCTTTGCCTAATTGGCTTTTTAATGGATTGCGGAGTTATATTATGCGTTTGGTTATATTTTTTCTGGACTTGACGTCTCCTTGCAACCTCATCAATAGCTGCTTGCATAGACTCAGTAACTTCCTCTGCATAGAGAATAGCTGCTCCATTTTCGTGTCTAGCAGCTCTACCCATAGTTTGAATTAAAGCTGTCTCTGAACGCAAAAAACCTTCTTTATCTGCATCAAGAATTGCTACCAAAGAAACTTCAGGAAGATCTAGCCCTTCCCTAAGTAAATTAATACCAACTACTACATCAAACTCACCTCTACGTAGATCAGCAAGAATATCACTCCTTTCCAAAGTTTCTATCTCGCTGTGTAGATACTCTGCCTTAATGTCTGTGACAGTCTCCTCTTGCAACTCTGAAAAACTATCTCCCTTTTCCTCCATAACAGCAGTCAGTTTGTCCTCATCGTTTAAATAACTAGCTAAATCTTCAGCCATTCGTTTTGTCAAGGTAGTTACCAAAGCACGCTCTTTTTTCAACTTTCGTGCAACAATTTCTTTAATCAAATCTTCAATCTGTCCTTCTGCTGGTCGTACTTCAATCTTTGGATCTAAAAGCCCTGTAGGACGAATCAATTGTTCCACAACCCCATTATGCAGTTTTTTGCCCGCCAATTCCTCAGGACTTTTTTCCTTGCCGGACATTTGAATTTTATCATTTGAAATTTGTAATTCAGCGCTCGAACGAGCTCTTTTTATTTCCCAGTCACTCGGAGTTGCCGAAGTGTAAATTGTTTGACTAACTTTATCTTGAAACTCATCAAAAGTTAAAGGGCGGTTATCTAACGCAGACGGAAGACGAAATCCAAAATTTACCAAATTTTCTTTGCGGGCACGGTCCCCATTATACATCCCCCGGATTTGCGGAACCGTCATATGTGACTCATCAATCACACACAAAAAATCATCTCCGTAACTGTGCCGGAAATAATCGATTAAGGTATAGGGGGGTTCCCCTGGTGAACGACCAGAAAGGTACCGGGAATAATTTTCCACTCCCGGACAATAACCTAATTCCTCCAGTAACTCTAAATCGTGTTCCGTGCGAACCTTTAGACGATGAGCTTCTATATCTTTCCCTTGGTTTTTTAGCTCTTCAAGTCGCTCCTGAAGTTCTTGCTCAATACGACTAATACTTTGCTTTAGCCGTTTTCTTGGTGTTATGAAATGCTTAGCAGAAAGAAGCTTTACTTCTTTCACAGGCTCAACTACTCGCCCAGTTTCTGGTTCTATCCATTCCAACTTATTTATTCTTCTACCCAAAATAGAAATACGAAGAGCCTCACCACCATAAGGAGGGAAAACTTCAACATTTTCTCCGCGGACACGGAAACAACCCCGCTTTAGATCCCAATCATTCCGCTCGTAAAGTAGATCAATTAAATCGCGCAAGATATCCCCCCGTGAAAGCTTTTCATCTTCTTCTAAAACCATAATCTCTTGTGCATAATCAGATGGCCGCCCCAAACCATAGATACAGGAAACAGACGCAACCACAATTACATCTTTACGCGTAATTAAAGCGGCTGTGGCAGAGTGTCTCAGCTTTTCTATCTCTTTATTTATGTCTACCTCTTTCTCAATGTATAAATCTCTCTGTGGTACGTAAGCTTCGGGCTGGTAATAATCGTAATAAGAAACAAAATAATGAATTTCGTTTTCGGGAAAAAAATCTCTAAATTCCTGATACAGCTGCGCGGTCAAGGTCTTGTTATGGGAAATAACAAGTGTTGGTTTCTGAACTTTCTCCACCACATTGGCAACAGAAAAGGTTTTTCCACTTCCCGTCACCCCTAAAAGAACCTGGTGTTCTAGTCCCGCATTTATACCTTGAGTAAGTTGTCCAATCGCTTGTGGCTGATCCCCAGTAGGTGCGAAATCTGATTTTAAATTAAAATCTGTGTTGGTCATCAATCAATAATTCTATCATTTTTCCCGTAAGCTGTCAGTATCTCTAATAAAAAACCTTTAAAGGCAAGTTAGAGAATTGTAATCACACTTGACTGTTTGGATTTTCTATACTATATTCCAGTGCACAGGTAAGAAGTCAAAAAATTGCAGAAATCAAAAGGAAGGGGAGGCATGAACACAGAAAAACCTAGAGAAGTGCTGGTGGTTGATTTAGATGGGGTTTTGAGACATTTCCTAGGAATAAAAGCATTGGACATCATTCCGCGCTTAGTAAGAGATTGGACAAACCCTGTCTTAAACTTCGGGGTGGGAAAATTAGTTTACCGGATGAGCACACCAGACCTGGAGATTGTATCAATTCTCCGCAATATCTCACGCCAAGGGACGCGGGTAATACTGATTACATTTATCCGACATCGTCATCGCACGCTTGTACGCAGCTGGCTTTCCAAAGCAGGGATAAATAGCTGTTGGGAACTACACTTACCCAAAGATGAGGAAGACGCCATCTCTTTCAAAAAGCGAGTTTGTACCAATTTTCCCAACACAAAAGTAACTGTAATTGATGACAATCCAAGTATCAGAGGGGTACTAGCAGAAAACGATGTAGATGCTATTTCTCCCGAAGATTTTCTAGCTCACAAAAAGAAGAAAACTCAAGTAGCTCCACGACCATAAAACCCTCCAAAGAAACTTTACTTTCGGAGGGTTTTCTTTTTGCTATTTTTGCAAACAATGGCTTACTTAAAAGAATAAAAAAGTCAGACCTTAATATTATTAATAATCTAACCACTAAATTTTCGCTACTAACTTTCGTTTGTCATTGAAAGTGGGCCCGGATGGCCTTTTTAAGTAGGACTTGAAGAACTAAGTAAATGTGGTGGAGCTGAGGGGATTTGAACCCCTGACCCCTTGCATGCCATGCAAGTGCTCTGCCGCTGAGCTACAGCCCCTCAATGAAGCACCAAATTCGTTATCGAATTTGGTCTGCTGAATTAGCCCCGTACCCCATGTGGTTCGGGGCTCAATGAACACCTGATCTAATTTTACCATACACTCCCAACCCGCTCAAAATGCTTGTTCTACAGCTAATTTATAGCCGGTACTAGAAAAGCCTTTTACTATTTTGCAAACCGAGCTAGTTTGCTACAATGGAAAAAGGAGGGCAGATGCAAATTTGGAAAAACTCAGGCCTAATCGAGAAAAATGAGCTGGAAAAGGCTCACCAAAGACTAATACAAAAAGCAAAACTTGATTTCGATTTTGCTTTTCTTTCCTTTGCTGGTTTGGCCACGTGTGTCTTAGGAATGTCCCTAAACTCTGACCCAATAGTAATTGGGGCAATGATTATTTCCCCCTTACTTTACTCTATCTTAGTTTTGCCAGCAGCACTGATCTGGGAGGAAAAGAGAGTGTTCCTAAATAACTTCAAGAATTTGCTTATCCAAGTTATTATTGGCGTCGTTTTTTGCTCAAGCCTAGCTTATATATTAGGAATTCAAGTACAGAATGTGGAATTAATCTCAGAACTAGGACAAAACGCACTTATTTATTTCTTCGTTGCCGCCATCGCCGGCACCTCCGCCACCCTAAGCCTTTTTTGGCCTGGTGTCCCAGAAAAAGTAACTGGAGTTGCTGTATCAGTAGCTTTAGTTCCGCCAATAGCAATCATGGGCATTGCACTAAGTAACCAAAATACAGAAATTCTGATAAGCGCAACTGAAAACTTAACTCTCAACTTTCTAGGGATACTAATCGGAGCTTATAGCATTCTAAAAGTTATCCAACACCAGGTATAGGCTTTCCCAAAACCCTTGTAATCACAAGAGAACCCGAAATGGTACGGTAAAATTTACCGGCATAACCTCCGGTTCATTTCTTGGTTAGGAAATATTTCAACTCAATTATTGCCCTTTTTTTCATGTTCATCTATTATATAAGAAATGAATATCTTAGTAATTTCCGGTCTATCAATTCTTGGTTTTATAGCCAGCGTCAGTGATGTGGTTGCGGGAGGCGGTAATTTGTTTTTAGTTTCAGTTTTTGGACTGATCGGCTTACCTACACTAGTAGCAATCGCAACAATGCAAATCGTTACCGTGGTGCTAGATATTATAACCTCTCTGATCTTCAATAATGAAAAATTAGTAAACTGGAAACAAGCCTGTACTTTTGCCCCCTTAGCAATGATTGGGAGCTATTTCGGTGCACACACTGCCATCAAAATGGATCAGCAATTATTTTCTTACCTTGTAGGAGGTCTAATGCTACTTATCCTATTAACCATTCCCCATGTAAAAAAAGAGAAAGTTACTTTCTCCCGTACAGTTAGGGTGTTGTTTAATAAACTTACGAATAAAAGACCAATAATAACCCAAAACCGGAAACAGACTATTATCCTGATGTTTTTCACCGTATTCATCGGTTTCTATGCTGGTTTTTACGGTGGATCAGTAGGTACACTAATGCTTTTGGGGTTTTACTTCATTGGCGGAGCGAGCATTTTAGCCACAGCAGCTACAACCAAAGTAATTGATATTTTCATGTCTGTAGTTGCTTCCTACATTTACTTTAACCAACCCGATCTAATTAATTGGCAATATGCTTTTCCTACCATTCTGGGAGGCGCCATTGGTTCCTTCGTAGGAATCAACTGGGCAAAGAAGTTTGGCTATAAGTACATTAGAATATTGTTGTACATTATTGTAGCCGGCTCGGCAGTTAAATTCATCTTCTTTCCTTCTTTATATTAAACCAAAGAGCTTTAATTAACCATAAAAAAAAGCAAAAGAGAGCCTATCTGTTGTATTACAATACAAATAGACTCTCTTTGCTATACTTATCAATTATCTACATTACCGATTGGATGTGAACACCCCACTGTCTTCTTGCCAATCTTTACCTCCACCTGTTCCTAAAAACCAATCCCAAGAACCCCATATTGGGTTTTCACCAGTAAACCTTGGATCTGTGTCGTGTACGAACATATAAACCCAAGCATTCCCTTCTCTATCCGTCCAAACATTTATTATCCAACCATCATCTAAATAAGGATCACCATCAAAATCACCACGATAAGGCATTATAAGATACCAACCATCATCTTCTTCTTGAAACTCAACTCGGGTAACAGTTCCCTCAGGATGATCCTCATCAACATTCTGCCCTACTTTTCCACTTTCAGGAAAAGCATAGACATCTCCTGCCACTGATGCCAATCCAAACATTACAGCAAATGCGCAATAGAATACAATATCTTTTTCAATTTAGTTCACCCCCTTTCAAAGTCTCAACAAATAAAAAACCCGCTAGAAAGCGGGTTGTAGTATAAAAGAACTTTTGATTTTATGGGCAGTGGGTAGGTCTGCTCCATGGGTTAACACTATCAGTTTTTTTACGGGTAAGTCAATATACTAAAATAGATAGAGTAATTACTAAATAGGGGGGGTCGGGTATGTGATGGGTATTTGCTCATGAGTTAGTGTTAAAAGCACATCTCAAAAATCTAGAAAAATTTTTTACTATTTTATGAACCGCGCTAGTTTACTACAATGGAAAAAGGAGAGCACATGCAAATTTGGAAAAACTCAAACCTAATCGAGAAAAATGAGCTGGAAAAAGCTCACCAAAGACTAATACAAAAAGCAAACCTTGATTTCGATTTTGCTTTTCTTTCCTTTGCTGGTCTAGCCACTTGTGTCTTAGGACTTTCTATAAATTCTGAACCGATTGTTATTGGAGCAATGGTTATTGCCCCCTTGCTCAACCCTATCCTAGTCTTACCAGCAGCACTTGTCTGGAAAGAAAAGAAAGTTTTCCTGAACAATTTCAAGAATTTGCTGATTCAAGCTACAATTGGAGTTCTTTTCTGCTTTAGTTTAGCGTATATCTTAGGAGTTGAAGTAAACAATGTGGCAATGGTAACAGAACTAGGACAAAACACACTTATTTATTTTTTCGTTGCTGCTATTGCTGGTGCCTCGGCAACACTAAACCTTTTCTGGCCTGGTGTCTCAGAAAAATTAACTCTTAACTTTCTAGGAATAGTCCTCGGAGCTTACTGCATTCTAAAATTTATCCAACACCAAGTATAAGCTTCTGAAAGCAAACCGAAAAATAAAAAAAGGACACTATTAGCCCGCTAAGGAAAGAGGGGAAACAGTGCCCTTTACTTGAATTTATTGGTTTTTATATATCCCTTTGTTATATCCTGTGTCTAACTGGTCGCCTCTATATACTCGTGGAGTGCTTCAGAATAGCTCTCCAAATGCTTTCTAAATTCCTTTATACTTTGCGTTCTCTCTGCAAGAGTTTTCCCATCATCTGCTCCTGATTCCCATGACCAATGTTCCACCAACATACTTTCTGCTTGGCTCAGAACGTCCTCCGGCTTCATATCTTCCCGAATCTGCAACCTGCAAAGGCAGCCTTCCCAACCATATCCCTGATTGAAAAAAGAATCACTTGGATAGTACAAAGTTTTCTTATTTGGTTCAAAAATAACCAGCTCGTCGGGTTTAAGCTCAAAACGCAGGTAAATCACTCTCTTTTTTGCCTGCCTCGGCTTACAATACCCCTCCCTAAGGTTAAACAAGCCCTCAAGAGAACCTTCTATCTCGGAGATTCGGCAAGGAAATTCATGCACAAAAGTTCTAAACTCTTCTTTCGGCCCTCTTATCTTCAGGTCTGGTTCATTTGGCCACATTGAATTAGCAACCATTTCTACCAATTTGTCTATTTCCAAGCGTTGCCACAACTCCCGAAGCTGCTGCATTTCTTCTTCTCTCGCCGCTTCTTCTCTTCTGCGCTGGCGTTCCTCTCTTTCTTTTTTCAGCCGCTTTCTTCTTTGTTTCGCGGACTCACCTTTCGCTATTGCGTCAGCACAGATTCGGCAGTAACTCTTATAAATACAGTCAGGACAAATCCAACGTCCGCATATACTACATTTCTTCCAATCCTTGTGCGGTTTATCCCAATCGTCCATACTAGTCTTTTCATACCAAGAACTGTGCTCTCCTTCAACTTCCCTCACCTTTTTGCGGGGCCAGGGTGAAGGTTTTCCGCAGCAAGGGCATCTGAACTTTTCTTGATGTTCGGCTAGCAGCCTTTCCTTCTGCCGTTTGGCTTTTCTTCTTGCCACAGCGGCTCTTCTTTTCCTCGCTTCTTCTTCCTTTCTCCATTCCTCTTCTAAATGCCGATCAATCGTTTCTTTCCATGCCTCCTTCCCTTTTCCCCCTTTTTTTTCCTGCCGGCCCTGAAAAAGTTTCGATATTAACCCAAACATCCATCCACCTCCCTTATTTCCTAAGAACTACCATCATGGAAAATTAAAGAACCGCCTAACCACGGTAATTATAACACAAAAACACAGAGGTGGAGGTAAAATGGTTGATAAAAGTATGGTGACCCCAACCGGATTTGAACCGGTGTTACCAGGATGAAAACCTGGCGTCCTAGACCGGGCTAGACGATGGGGCCCCGTATAGAAGTATAGAAATTTCGAGAAAAAGTGGTGAGCCCGCTGGGATTTGAACCCAGGACACCTGGCTTAAAAGGCCAGTGCTCTAGCCAAGCTGAGCTACGGGCCCAACACTTTTTCTCGAACATTACTCCCAGGGCAATTTTCCGTTCTCTATTAAATACTCCAATCTCTACTTTTCAAACCCTTCAAATATTTCTCTCGTTTCAATGCCTCCTTCTTAGTTTTGTATTCTTCGGTATGTTCTAATTTCCAAGGCCGCTTGGATTTAGTATACCTGCTAGCACCGCGATTATGTCGTTCAATTCTCTCCCTAACATCCCCACAACATATAAGGACCGATCATGCTTGCTTCTTATTATGTAAACGAAAAACATGATTAGAGATCAGGACACTCCCTACTTGTCAGGATGCTCTGCCTAGCTGAGCTACGGACCCGCATTCTCAATTTTTCCTATATATGTCCTATACCTCTACGGAGATAATTTTACCACAGCTTTAGATTTTACGAAAGACACACACTTAAGCAAAGTTTATTAATGATCAATACAATTGAACTAACTTTCTTTGCCAGCAACTAGAGTTGACAAATTAAGTCTTATAGCATATATTATATACAAGTGAACTTGTACATTTAAAATTAATTAGGAAGGGAGCAGAAAATGGCAACTGCAGAAAGAGAAAGAAACAGAGTTTCAGGCCAAGCGTTAGCCCAAAAAATCTTAGATACCATAAGCATTATAACTTTGTGGTTCTTGACGGTCATCACCGCGTTCGTCTGTTACTACTTAGCCGAAAGCTTTTGGCGGGATCTAATCCTAAGTGTCAACCCGCTGATTGCAATCGGCGTGTCTTCAGTCGTAGCATGGACACTAAGCCTTTTGTCCACAGTAAGCGAACTTCAGCTGTGGTTCGTGAATCGGGAGATGCTTTCTCTTGTCAAGAAGAGAGCACCACAAGAAATACTCCCCTTTACGAATGTACTTAAGTTTAAAGCTTTACGCATACTTAACTTAACTATGGTTGGGTACGATATTGGAACCAATTTAGTAGGTAGCTGGATGGAATCGAATCCATCATTAAGCTTACAAGCACGATTACTAGCTACTGCAGTGGACACAGCAGTTATCACTTTCTCAGAAGATCTTTTAGTCATCTTTTTCGCCTTTTTCTTAAGTTTCCTCACAATATCCGTAAGGATAACTCTTGAATTAATGGAAAATGACCAAAAAAAAGCTGTTGCAGCATGACATTAGAAACACAAGTCCGAACTTCTATACAGAAGTTCGGACTTCTTTTTACCGAAAAATGAACAGCCTGATAGCCCCATAACCTAGAACATAAGGATACAAAATAAATAGACAGCAGTGTTCCCTTATGTTATAATCCTAGTGGATAATATTTAATTTATTCTAATCTGCCTTCTGGCAGATTTATTTTTTTCTTGCACATTAAAAACTCACTAGATAGTAGAAAGGATCGAGACAATGAGGCTTGGAAAAGGAATAATTGTGTTGCTGGTGGTGATTGCCCTTTGTGCAAGTTTTTGCGGCTGTAGTAAAAACAGCGAAGGTGAACCCCATGAATTAGAAACTACTAAAGCCGAATCAAGCACACTTGAAAAGGACAATGCTAACAAGATCTCTGAAAAAGAGGTTCAAAAGCTTCTCGATGAGGGAATTCTTGGTAAAGGCGATGAATACTACACTGTCAAAGTAGACGCAGGAGAATCCTGGTACCTTGCTTGGGAACAAATAGTACACACCGTAACAGGTGAGGATTACTGTTTTACAAACAACCCAAAGGCGGAACGGGAAGGCTGTTTCTGGGCTGCAGTCTCCCAAATTCCCAGAGGCACGCATCCGGACGATTTCTCTGGCCAATTGAAGGTTCCACAAACTTGCTCAGAAGCCAAAGAGTGGGCAGAATCTGTCGAAAAAGCACTTGACAAAAACCAGTGGGATGGCTGGTCGATAACTTTGGCCAAAACACTGGAACAGAACCCAGAATATGATTATAGAAAAGAAGGTGGAGGAAAAGATGAATAAAATAACTTCCTCCCCAGCCTTCATAATCATTGTTTCAGCTATTGTATCTGTCACTATCTCAGTAGTAGGTAGCCAGAGAACTCAAAATATCTCTGAAACAGTTAATGGTCACTTATCCACTAGTTCAAATGCCAAAACCTCACCCCAGGTTTCTTTAGGGAATGTAGAACAGTTGCTTAGCGCAAAACTAATAACTTCAGTCGATGCCAATGGAGTGTCCAGCCAAGAGACTTCGAGCTTTGCTAATCTAGACGAAAACAGAAGAAAAGCACTAGCCTATGCAAAAAAATACTGGAACACCGTCTGCCATTGCGGATATAGTTACAACAAATACGGAGGAGACTGTGCCCACTTTGTTTCCCATTGCCTTGCTTCTGGAGGTTACAATAATCTCGGAGCAGGAAGAGCATGGCAAGGAAATGAAGAAGTCTTTATCAGCGTTCCGAGGTTGTACAATTGGCTTGTGCCAGAGCACGGGACAGTGGTCGACAGCATCGAAGAGCTTGTACCCGGAGATATTATTTTTTACGAAAATCTCCAACATGTTGTAATATATATCGGAAACGGAAAGGTAGCTGGACACAGCGGACGCTGCTGGGGAAAGGATTACCACTACAGAAAACCCTACACCCTTATACATGTCAAATACCCTGCAAAAACCGCTAATAATACGAGCAAGCAACAGAAAGGTAAATTCATCACACCTTCTAGTTACTCTGATCCCTACCTCTCAGAAGATCTGATTTCACGTCTAAATTGGGCTTGGCCAACCATAGTAGAAGTCTGTAAGGAGGAAGATATTCCTCCTTACAGCTTAGCCTTTCTCCATTACGTAGAAACAGCAACTCATTTTTCTTTGAAAAACCCTAGAAACGGTGAGGGGGTTTTCCAACTTCATGACATCACAGTAATGGCGAAAAACAACAATGTAAATCTCTTTCCCTACACAGGGGAGCAGTTAACAAAGAAGGAGTTTACAACACAGGCTTCAATGGCAGCAAAAGCTTTACAGAAAAAGGCTGAGGAAGGAAGCGGTCAGCGGCTAGTATTCGAACTAGACCCGTTAGATTCAGAAGTGATCAACGCTGTTTATGGATATAACGGGAAAGTGTACGGTAAATACAATCCACCCAGCAATACACTTAAAAAAACGCTACAAAAACTAAATTTACCCAGCGCTGAAAACTTTGCGCGCTCACCGTACATTGTAGGGAGATTAACCGAAAGCGAACAGGTGATGTACCTAAGCACCGTAGGAACGTGCAAAATAGAATTTTACGGGTACATACCGTTTGTTCTCCAAATTCAACAGTTACAGTAAATACGGACGGGTTTTCTTTTTTCGAAACATTTTGTTTCGAAGAAAAACCCGTCCCTTTTTTTGCATAAAAAAGAGGACGAAGCCCGAATAGACTTCGTCCTATAGACGGTTAACGGATCGGAATATCTGAGGGAATCGTGATATGAATTTCTTCAGCACCAAATAGACGCACAAACCGGGTATTGTGGTTTGTTCGGATCTTTTGCTCAGAAGTCAGTTCCGACGACGAAGGAAGAAATCCCCGTCGCTGACATTCAGTAGCCAAAGGACACTCCTCACAAACCCTTTCCCGTGCAAAAGGTGCTACAACATTGTAAGCATAACAAGTAGACAAATCGCAGGACTTTCCCATATACACATCCTTTCAAGTAAAAACAAGGAAAAGAAGATGCGAAGGGGGCCGGAAAAACCCCTTCGCATTCTTGAGTCCTAGTCCCCACTAAAGACTTCATTAAGTATCTGTGGAGAGTAATAGTCACACCGACAATGGTCGGGAACCACCTTGCCCTTCACAATTGGGGTGTTGGTGACCCGAACACCTTCTTCCTTCCAAAAAGAAGTTACAATTTTCTTCTTGGGGGAGACTACAACCCTTAACCCAAAATAATCTGTCTTCACCATAACTTTCATCTGGCTAGCAGGAAGTGACACGGGAATCCAGCCAGATTTTGAGAACTTAAAACCAAGCTGTTCACCGGCAAGCCTAAGATCAAGCATTGGAGGAACCCCGAAAACAACGAGCACAGGAGTACCCAACTGTCTATCCCGAGAAAAGCAGAACTGGGGTTCTACACTCAACCCACCAGGAACACGAATGGTACACAACTTGTTCCCCAAAACAAAATAGTGGAACAGATTTTCACTTTGGACAATCGCATAACGATTACCATCAGTGTTCAAAACTATCTCCTCACCTCCCGGAGAAACGGGCAGCAACCTATCGTCATCCAAACGCCAACAACTGGAACACACCCCATCACCATATTCGGTTACTAGCTCAAAAGACTTCTCCGGGGCAACCTGTGCAGTAAACCACTTCATAACTCTCCTTCAAAATGGTCTAATTAACTTAGCTGAACGCCAACTAAAGAACAGCCAAGCCTGGTAATTTTAAGGTGCCCATACCCCTCCCTCCTCTCAGAAAATATCTTATAATACTGACATACAGTATATATTAATTAACAACTTGGTGTCAACATTTGTCGAGAAGAATTTTACTTGGTCTCATGCCACGTGTATCTACTCTTCCCCAAAATTGGTGTTAATTGAAACAGGAGTTGGGGATCAAAAGAAAAATACCCCGCCGCTTCCCCATCGTCATCAGTGGTTTCCGTATATAAATCAGGCCCAAGTCTCGTCCGTCTCAAATCAAAAGAGCGCGCAGTTAAACTCCCGCCACCAGTAGAGTAACCCAATCCAATAGTGTTACCTTGAATCCACAAACCGTTATCTTGGTTTTCCCAATCATCTTTAGAATTTTCCCCAACATCATAATCATACACTGTTCCGTCAGCCAGAAGAATCGCGCGTACATCACGCACACCTGCGCTAATTTCAATATCCTTGTTTGCAATAAAGGCAAACGATCCGCCGGTCGGTTGGAAGCCGCCAGATGCCTCAACATTAGTAATAGTCCCTGCTATTTCCTCGTAAAGATTCTCCAAATCATCTGAGGAAGGAGCATAATAATAATTCTCTGCACTTCCCGTAGTTTCTCGTGCAATGTCCTCCAGCAAACTTTCGTCCGCACTAGAACCAATTCCCACAGTTATCACCCAGATATTATTGTCCACTGCTCTGTCTACTTCCGGCTCAACTGGAGGATCAGTATTATGCTGTCCGTCTGTAGCCAAGATAATAAACTTAGGGTGGTCTTTCTCCGGCTCCCTCGCCCGATCACTAAGCAATTCATCAATGGCAACTTGTAAACCAGCACCAATAGATGTACTACCTTGTGCTTCAAAGCTGTCAATCTTATTCTTCAACTCCAAAAAATCATCCGTAAGTTCCGAATCCAAACTTGCCGAAGCTGAATAAGTAGCCAAGCCAATAAGATCGTGATCAGAATCAGAAGCATCAACATAAGCTTTTAATGCCTTTTTAGCATCAGAAATTTTACCTTCTCCCATCATACTCCCACTTCGATCCATTACCAACATTACATCCGGCTTGGGGCGCTGCACAAGTAACTCCCACGTCCCTTTAAAGGTAGCAGTGCCATTCACAAGAATAGCAGAGCGCGCATTTTGAAAACCCTCTCCGCCAAGAATATCCAAATCTCCGTTAACTTTGATTACCTGGTTGTTTGCAGGAGTACAGCTGCCGTCTGCCGTCAGGATTTCCCCTTCCTGCTCACTCCCACCCATTTCAGCATCACCTGTAAGCACACAATCCGCAATTAAGTTTGCATCAAAGAAATTATAATCATATGTATACCTTTCCACTGGTGTAGGATCGTAAAACCCTATCAGATAATCCTCGGCCTGCCAAGATTGCTCTGAAATTTCGCCAGAAGTTCCAAGATCCATTGAATTGCCAGAGAGAATAACACCCGGACTTGTATTGCTCATTGACAAGTAATTATATTGGGAAGCTAGATCAACAAAGCGGGATTCATTGCGAAAAGGAAGTGCCTCATCAACAGAGGGAATTATGTTAGAAATTCCTTTTCGTGCGTATATATCTCCCGCCTCCGATTGAAACCAAGCATCCATCAAAGGTACCTCTACCTTCAAACTAATATTTGCAGACTCAGTATTTCCACACCCGTCCTCGGCGCGAATTTGAAAATTATAAGTACCTTCAGGAGCATTATCTGTCTCCACATCCAAGCGAAAATTAACACCTGTATCAGTGGGAACCAAACTGTTATGAGATAATGAAGCAGAAATACCAGAGACAGCAGGAACATCTTTTAAGGATAAATCTATTTCCTCATTATTTTCCCAACAACCATTGTGTTCAATCAAAAATGTTGCAGAAGTTGAACCAGTTGTGCCTACAGTAAGGTCTTCTGAAACAGGATCAAGGGCAAAACCAGCTTTTTTAATTCCTAAATAAGCATGCTTACTTTCGTCTTCTTGTATCTCACCCACATCAGCATACCAGACACCAGCAAGATCTTCCTGGTAACTGAAAACTGCTCCACTATCAGATGGCGGAGAACTTCTGTTCCAGTACGTAAGGCAAAAACATCCCTCAGGTTCAATATAGACACGATAATTACCAGGTGAAACATTGACAGAAAAACCTTCGGGATCAAGTTCCTGTCTAGTAACATCATCTAACCACACACTTGCCTCCCCGGAAATATCCTCTCCAGAATCTTTCACTCCATCGCTATTAGCGTCTTCCCAAACATAGCCAGTAAGACTCTGCTGAGGGATTCTCAACCGCTCATAAGCAGTAGCTTCCACCTCCCCCGAATATCCTTCTCCTTCCATATGAACCTTAGCCCATACATACTCCTGGTTAAATCCAGAAGGGAATTCAAAAAAGACAGGATTATTATCAGGATCAAAAGTAGGATAGGTAGCTGAATCTGCACCAGGGGCACCAGGCCATTGGCTGGGATGTTTTGTTGTTTCTTGCTCCTTTAAAACAGTCCCCTCACTATCAAAAACTTTTATCTCGTAATGATGACTTCCGTCGTAAAAAGAGTCATCAACAACAGTACGCCCTAGAAAAACTTCCTTAGTGGAATCATCCTTATCATCGACAATACTATATTCCACAGTCCAATTAAACAATTTATCAACACAATAATCTATATAGACTATCCCTTGAAACTCTATATCGTCACCGGGAAGGTAAACACTATCTTGTAGAGGTTTATTCCAAGTAATACTCCCGGCAGCAAAACAGTTTTTAGGAAAGGAAAACAAAAAACCAAACGCTAACAAAAACAACATAGCTTTTGAACTAAACAGCCTAGTAACGCGGTGAATAATTTTCTTTCTCTTCTCGGAAGAAATAAAAACAAAAATTAAAGCTGCTAACACCAGTAACAGAAGAACCACACAGATACCTACCTGCAACAAAAGGCGTCCCCCTTTACGCGATGCTTCATCTTCATCCAATAACTCTCCTAGATTACGAACATCCTTGGAATCCAAGGATGTGCCAGCTTTGGAAATCTCAGTTCTAACTTGGCAATCTTTACAGGCCCTTCCTAGCTGGGGAGACAAAGTAACACTCCCCCCTTCAGGACCAAGGTCAACAGTTGTCACTTTCTCTCCTGCAACACCTTTTGCATCATAAAGTTCAATTCTTAAAGTCGCTTCCCCTTGATCAGAACCGTCCGCAGGCCCAGCATAATCTACGCGGATTTCTGGCTGCTCATTCTGGTCATAATTTTCTTCCGGTGGGGTAACATTAAGAATAGTACTACTCACACCCTTAACACTCCAGCGAAAAATCACAGGATTAGATACAGAGACATCTTCCTGAGTATAGAGCGCAACCTTAGCTATATAAGTACCCGGAAGATCAAGAAGAGGGCCATCTATTTCTATAGCTTTACTTTCCTTTCCTTTGAATGTACGGGAAGGTCTTTTCAATGTTCTGAAAATCTCACCGGCCTGGGTCCTTTTGTGAACAGTTATTTTGGGATAAACAGTGAGCTCTTCTGCGCTCTGATTTTTCGCAGTAAATTTAAAAATAGGATATTGATTAGAAGGATACTTCACACCCACTCCCGGTGGATAGCTTTCCGAATCTTTTAAAACTGCAGTATCAGCAAGAAAAATAAAAGGGCCACCCCCCTGAACTTCAATATTCTCAGTATCCCAACCAAGAGGGATTCCGTTATCTAGTTCTAAAAAGACTTTAAAAGTAAATGTCCCAGTGGGTAGCGCTTCGGGAAGTGTGTAGCTAAATTGGTGTGTTCGCTTAGATTCCTCTGCAAAATCTAAGGTTGCAACTTTCTTCAAATCTAATTGCAAGGGCGCTGTATTTTCTGAAGGAATAGCTACCGAAGCAAGACAATTTACACCTACAAGCCCATAGCTCTCCGTATTCCAGGTTTTGAATTCTCCTCTTATCTTATCCCCGACCTGATAATCAGTTCTCTCTATATTTAGATCAGTTAGATACATCCGCGGAGAATTATAAGCAAAGACGTGCCCAGACCTAGAGAAAAAGAAAAGAAGCAAAGAAAAGATGCCAATAAGTTGAATTTTAATTACATTTTTTATCTTCATTTGTTTGAGTTTAGCACCTTAACTTATTGGAAACAACATACTTTGCTTAGATAAAATACAGTGCATTAAAAAGCCAATTAATAAAGTCCGAGATTATTAATTGGCGTTCTAATCAACTATTCTGGAAAAACTTGCGCTGTGAATATGAAGAGGCAAGTCTCGGAAGATTTCCAACAATCTGGTCTTAACCCTGCTTTGTGCGTACACAGGTGCCCAAGAAAATTCTCCAGATCCCATCCAGTTTCTTCTGCTACCTGAGGAAGAAAGACCCCACCGCGCCCATTTTTCTCCAATATAACTCCGTGTTTTCCTAATTCTATTTCACTGGGATCATCAACTAGCCTTGGCTTAGAAAGCACAGAAATCTCAATTTCGATATTATCTAATTCATCCGGAGTAACTGGTAAAAAACGGGGGTCCTTAGAAGCAGCAGCTACCGTACGATCTTGAACAACTTTCCACAAAGGCCTCTTTGCCTCAATCACACCCATACAACCACGCAAATTTTGCTCATCTTCTGGCTTTTTAAGTGTTACAAACGCACCTAGCTGTTCTTGTAAGGATGGATCATCCACCGATAACTCCGGAATTTCGCCTTCTCTCACAAAGCATTCCAGTGTTTCCCGAGCAAGATTGAGAAGAAGTTGCTGCTGGTTTTCTCCTAAGCTGGCTGGTGTAGTTTCTGAAGATTGCTCTTTCTCATTCCCTTGGCTACTCCCTCCGTCCCTAGTACCTCTTTCAAAAAGACTAGCATTATCTTTTTCAGAAGTTGGCTTCTCCATTGGAAAAGCAATAGCTGCATAGCCTACCACCCTTCTTTTATCACCAGTTACATCACCAGAATTAGCATATTTCAGTAATCTAATGTCTTTCGCACCTAAATTTTTAGCTGTTTCCATTCCAACTACAATTGGAACTTCTCCACAAGCTCGGGTGGCTAGATTTGTTACCGACCCAATATCTTTTTCAACTACATCTAAAAAATGAGCAACAGAACCGGATGTAATAGCATCTATCGTTTCCTTGTCTATCCTATTAGCATCAGAATGAGAAGGGTAATGCGATAGATCAGAACTAATTACTACAACCGTAGCTTTTCCTCCATTTTTACTAAGATACTGAGCCATCTGGTCAATTAACTGGGAAGATCTATTGTTAATTAAAATTGGCACAATTTTGAAATCACCCAAAACAGTTTGCAGAAAAGGGAGCTCAATTTCCAAAGAATGTTCTTGTTTATGTGGTTCGGAATCCAAAGTAATTCCGGATACAGACTCGGCTAAAATCCGAGCAAACTCTTGATCAACGGAAACTTTACCCAAAGGGGTTTGCCAATAAGCATGATTATCAACTACTGCTCCCCGAACCGGATACTGGTGACTAGACCCGATAAGAACAACCCTCTCCAACCCCTTGCGTTGGAGAGCCTTGAAGCCATGCGCTGCAACTTTTCCGGAAAACCGCAGTCCGGCATGAGGGACAATCAACACTTTTACTCTTCCTATCTCCTTTTCTAATTCTACATCTGCTAGGTAATTTTCTATTTCTTGGGAAAGAATATCTTCATCCGCAGGATAAAAAGACCCCGCCACAGCAGGCGGTCTAATGTGGCTTTTCTCGGGAGATCTTGATTTGGATTTTGACTTATTCTGTAACATAGAACTAAATAAAAAAGGAACAGATCGTAATTACGAAAGAAGTAGACAGTAATTGATAAACTCTTTTGAATTCATTTTATCATTACAACTACTATTGTAAATAATAAGGACGGACGGGCCCAAAAGTATATGGAAACCCGTCCGTATATAAGAGGTAGACGAAATTAAAATCTTTTACTAGGTTTCTTTGTCCCGCACAGCACAAACAATATCAGAAGCGCCCAGGAGTTGTTTCCACGGGAAGTACAAATCTTCAAATAGTTTTTTTATCTTTGGCAAAAGATCAAGATCACGAAAATCTCTATCCAATTTTCTGAAAGCAAATTCCCATCCTAACTCCTTACCAACTAAGATATAAACAGGACCCGTCATATGACTAATAGAATCGGCAACCGCAACAATCTTTGCTTCCAGTGTTTTGGGAACGACCTCTTTCACGCGATGCGCGCGAACACAATGAACAATATTTGCAATGGTATCTTGCTTCAGACGACGTTTAAGAAAACGTCTAGTAATTTGTGCGGACTGAACAGCATGATCTGTGCTATGATCTTTGGTAGTTCTTCCAACATCATGCAGCCAAGCAGCAGTAAGAACCACAGCTCGGTCAGCTTGGGAATAGTGGTTCAACAACCACTTAGCCCACGCAACAACTTCTTCAACGTGTTGAAGACCGAGCACGTATTCAGGATCCCCTTCGGAAAAAGATTCACGAAAAAACGTCTCCGCATCCTCAATTAACATCTCTACCCCCTCTACCAATCTCAATCCAAGGTATAATATAAAATTAGTATCACATTAACCGTAGCTAAGAAACCTCGTTAGAATAGCAATTTTCAATTGTGAACTTCAAAAATTCCTATTTTATATCAAAAAAATTTACAAAGATTAGATCACAGTCAAAAGTAGCGTTTAACGTTTAGACAGAAATGTTTCTTAGGAGTTTTATCTTCGGAGAAACTGAAGTTCGCGAAAAACTTATAGATACTAAATCAATTCTTAGCGCATCCGGAGTTTCCGGATTCAGTTTTTTGTAAAGCTGCGCAGCAATCCGTAGATTTCTATATTTTTTCGGAGTTATTGTTTCCTGCGGAGAAAGCATATTGTTACCTCTTCTTGCCCGCACTTCGACAAACACCAACGTACCTTTGTCAACAGCAACAATATCTATTTCGTTTCTGCCTTTATACTGCCAATTTGTTTCTATTATTTGGTATTTACGTTTTTGAAGATAATTTACTGCAATATTTTCACCGTACTGCCCAGTTCGTTGGGCTGAGGTTTTCATTTATTTCTTTCCTTAACACGAAGTGCATTTTTACCTTCGCGGTCACGAAGATAGTACAACTTAGAGCGACGTGCTTTGCCTTCCTTAAGCACTTCTAAGGATTTTAGGCGAGGAGAAAATAAGGGAAAAATACGCTCCACCCCAATTCTACCCGAAGCAATACGACGAACAGTAAAAGTTTTGTAATCTTCTTTTCCTTTTTTAGCAATAACTACACCTTCAAAAGTCTGAACACGTGTCTCGTCATTATCATGAACCTCCCAACCCACACGTACTGTGTCGCCAGAATTGAAAGAAGGAATGTTTTCTTTTTCCATAACGAGGAGGATTATAACATGTAGTTGATACAAATTAAAGTTTTTCGATCGAAATAACACTCGAATAACATCACCCTAAGACGGAGGGTCGGTACGCTGAGCGTGAGCACCGCTGTAGGCGTCTTTGCGCATAAAAAATAGAAAGAAGATTGACGAACAACAATTTAGTGTTAGCTTATAACCAATTCACCGTCTTGCCAATCAACTTCTACAGTATCTCCTAACCCTTCCCGACCCGAGATAATTTTCCCTGCAATAACATTCTCAATTTCTTTTTGAATAATACGTTTCAAAGGGCGGGCACCAAACTCAGGGTCAAACCCTTTCCGGGCAAGATAATCTTTTGCCTCTTCAGAAACCTCCAACTTTAGATCCTGTTCTTCAAGTCGTTCCCTAACCTTGTCTAATTCCAAGTCAACAATTTTCCTAATCTCTTTAGGAGTTAAAGCATCAAAGAAAATAACACTATCCAAACGGTTTAAAAACTCTGGTCTGAATAGCTGGCGCAGACGTTCCCAAACTTCGTTTTCAATCTGTTCAGTATCCACAGTCTCCAAAGAATCACCCTCAGTATGATAATACAGCTCACCCCCCACATTGGAAGTCATAATAATAATTGTACTCTTGAAATCTACTGTTCTCCCTTGCCCGTCGGTTAATCGTCCATCATCTAATATTTGCAAAAGAAGGTTAAACACATCAGAATGTGCTTTTTCTATTTCATCCAGCAAAATAACAGAAAAGGGGCGACGACGAACTGTTTCTGTCAATTGTCCACCTTCTTCGTGACCAACATAACCAGGAGGAGACCCAATCAATCTTGCCACCGTATGACGCTCCTGATACTCACTCATATCAATACGAACCATCAAATCCTCGTTACCATAAAGAGCCTCTGCCAAGGTTTTGGTTAATTCCGTCTTTCCCACACCGGTTGGCCCCAAAAAGAGGAAAGAACCAATTGGTTTGTTTTTCTCCTTTAATCCAGCACGGGACCGGCGAATAGCTTCGCTTACCTCTCTAACAGCTCTATCCTGTCCCACAATTCTTTGGTGCAGCCTTTCTTCCAGATGCGCTAGCTTTTCTTGTTCCTCTTCTGATAAATCCTCCAAGGGAATACCAGTCATCGAAGAAACAATCTCCGCAACATCTTTTTCTGTTACCTCCGGTTCTTCTTCCATTTTTGTCTGCCGCCAAATCTCAGTTAACTCTTCTTTTACATTTTCTAGTTCCTCTAATTTACTTTTTAGCACGTCTTTCTTTTCTTTTTCCGTAGTATTTGAAATTTGTGATTTGATATCCGAAATCTCCTCCGTGACTCTACGAAGGTTCTCCGGTTCCTCAATTGCAGAAAGTCGCACCTTTGCACAGGCTTCATCCAAAAGATCTACTGCTTTGTCGGGAAGAAATCTATCAGTAACATAACGATCAGACAAATTGGCGCAGGCTTCAATTGCCTCGTCAGTGATAACTACTTGATGATGTTCCTCATAACTATCTTTGAGTCCCAAAAGAATTTCCTCCGTTTCTTCTACTGTGGATTCCTCAATGATTATCGGCTGAAAGCGGCGTTCCAATGCTCCGTCTTTTTCAATATAACGACGGTACTCATCCAAAGTAGTAGCCCCAATAGCCCGCAATTCCCCCCGAGCTAAGGCAGGTTTTAACATATTGGCAGCATCAATTGCACCCTCAGCAGCACCAGCTCCGACAATTATATGCAACTCATCAATAAACAAAATAATCTGTCCTTCTGACTCCCTTACCTCATTTATTGCCTGCTTCAACCGTTTCTCAAATTCACCCCGTACGCCCGCCCCAGCTAACATCATAGAAATATCTAAAGCAACTATCCTCTTCCCGCCCAAAGTCTCCGGAACCTGCCCATCTACCAAGCGCTGGGCCAACCCTTCTACAATTGCTGTTTTCCCCACTCCTGGATCACCAATTAAAACTGGGTTATTTTTTGTTCTCCGAGAAAGTATATGGATAACTCTCTCTATTTCCTCTTCCCGCCCAATCACAGGATCTAGCTTTCCTTCTTTGGCAAGTTGCGTAAGATCTCGCCCAAACTTATCTAAGGCAGACGTCTCCTGAGCCCCTGACTGGAGCTTCGATAAACATTGTTCACAAACGTTAAGAATTACTGGACGTCCATCAATTATCTTTTGTGTTTGAATTGTGGCGGGACGTTCCCCGCAAATTTGACAAGTAACCATATGAAATGGAATTTTAAATTTCCAATTTTAAATTTTAAAATCTCTTTGTTTTGCTTTTCTTCTGATTTGCATCATAAGAAATAATAATCTTCGAAAAAATTTTAACCAACTCGTCTGCTTCGTTAAAAAGTTTTTGACATTTATCTGTACAACCTGCGTTTGCTTTTTCAATCATCCTCAACCAATGTTTCGTTTCTCGCGCTTCTTTTCTGCATATAGCAATTTTATGTCTAAAATCTTGACCGGATTCAGAACCATTAGCCTCCATGTAATTAGCACCTAGACTAGTACCAGATCTAATAAATTAACTTATTAATGGTCGATTTATTGTTACATTAGTCAATTCTTTTGCAAAGTTAATAACTTCCTCACCAAAAATCGCAGTACGTTCTTCTGGATCATATTCTAAATCATTAACTACGCAAGGTTGATAAACCATATAAAGCCATTAGTTGAAAATAATTACGGATAATTAAAAATTTAAAATTTGTTATTGGTTATTTCTCCCAACTCTGTTGGGAGGTCAGTGCTCCCAGATATCCGAAATAATAGCATCTACTTTTACAGGTACCTTCGTCAAAATCAACTCCCCTGCCCTCTTCATCTCCTCTTCTAAAACTGTCTTCACCCGTTCTGCTTGTTCTTCATTGGCTTCTAATACAATTTCATCGTGCACAGTATGTACAGGAAAAGCATCTAAATTCTCTTTCTTTAAACTTTTCCAAACATACACCAACGCATATTTTATCATATCAGCACTTGCTCCTTGAATAGGTGTATTCTTGCCTTTTCTTTCAATAGAGGCAATAGCACGCTCCCGATTAGGATCATCTGGATCAGGAGCAGAGTGAACCCGTTTCCTTCCAATGGGGGTAGTTGAATATCCATTTTTAACTGCATCACGAGCTACTTTCTCCAACCAATCTTGCACCTTACTATAGCGATCAAAATATTTGTTAAGCAAGTTTTTCGCATGGTCAACAGAAACTTCTAGCTGGTTTGCCAGAGAATGCACTCCCCGTCCGTACATTAAGCCAAAGTTAATAGATTTAGCCTGAAACCTTTCTACATCATGATGGACTTCTTCTTCTGGAATCTCAAACATCTGGCTAGCTGTAAATGTATGAAGGTCTTTCCCTGCCCGAAAAGCCTTAATTAAGGTAGGATCCTCACTCATCTCTGCCAAAATACGAAGTTCTACTTGAGAATAATCAGCAGTGACCATTTTACGACCTTCGGGAGCGTTAAAACAGCTACGAAATTCCTCTTCACTAGGAACCTGTTGAAGATTAGGCTTAGAACAGGCAAATCTACCTGTATCCGCACCTATCTGCATATAACTAGAGTGTAAACGCCCCGTTTTTGGATGGATATGCTTAATGAAATTGTCACCAAAAGCCGAAATTAGTTTTTCATATCCACGATACTCCAACATCATTTCTGCTAAAGGATGCTCTATTTCCCTTAAAATACTTACTCCTGTAGAAGGGATATCAACACCAACACGAGAAAATGCATCCACCACTTGCGCAGGACTGTTAAGATTCACCACATCAACATGATTACCAAACAAATCTTTCCGCTGAGTCTTGTACAAAGGGCGTAATTCCGCCTGAATTTCGGCAGCAATTTCGTTACGTTTTACTTTAAGTTCCGCAATTAGGTTTTCCCACTTTTCCTTATCAATATTAATCCCGTGTATTTCCACTTCCGCAACAACGGGCAAACAAGCAAATTCCAGCTTGGCGACTTTGATCATTTTCTCTTTTTTTAGGGATCGGAAAGTTTTCTTAAAGATAGGAAAAAGAACCAACACATCCAACGCGCTATAAACCAATTGCATTTCGGTAAAATCACCTGAGCGAGCTGCCAACTCCCAATTATACGATTCCCAGTCTTTATCTAACTCTAAGTCAAGATATTTTTCAGCTAATGCACCTAAACTTCGCGATACATCTCTTTCGCCACAGGTAAG
Organism: Patescibacteria group bacterium; assembly: GCA_048621635.1. GTDB lineage: Bacteria > Patescibacteriota > WWE3 > JAUXAW01 > JAYEID01 > JBMCWH01. The sequence continues at coordinate 1,210 of JBMCWH010000002.1, read as the reverse complement.
CAAACGCTCAGCCAAATATGTATCATAAACATTGTGCAACTCAATATCAGCACAAATTTTTAAAAATTTATAATCAAATTTCCCGTTCTGGAGAATTTTAAGAGGGTGCTTTGCTTCCAGAAAGTCCTTAAGTACGGACAAATCCACTTGGCGAGCATCAAAAATATAGGCTTTTTCCGGAAGACCAATTTGAACAAGGAGAAGCTCATCAAGATACGGATCCAGTCCTGAAGATTCCACATCAACAGCAACAGTCTTCGCGTCTTTAAATTTCTCTTCTACTAGCTCCCTTGCACGTTTCGTCTGTTCTACAAATTCATAGTCTGGATTTTCAAAATCTGCCATCTCAGATATATTTTACAGACAACTATTTCAACCTTCAATTAGCAATTTAAATAAACAGTAACCTGATAAATCCTCGGACAATAAAAAAACACCCCAAGTTACTACTTGAGGTGCAAAGACCAATGAAGTTCAATCACAAATTGAAGTGCCGCTGCAGAAATTAAAAAATACAACACTGCAGGTTTTACAAGCATAAATGTCCTATACAAACTTTGACGCACAGCACGCCCTACTACAAAAGCCGCTATAAAGACAAAGAAGGCCCCGATAATTAGATCCAGAAATACAATTACCCAACCTAAGAAAAAAGGAAAGCTACGCAAAATTTCCTCTGGTATCAACATTAAACAATCTTTGTTTTGCGGCATCTGAAGACAAAAAACCTCTTCAAAAGAAATGATAGAAACTTTCTGCCTATTTTTAGTCACCAGCAAAACCACCGTCAACCAAAGAACAGGAGCTAAAAAGTATAGAAGTAGATACGCAACTGTCCAGCAAAAAACAAACAGCAAGTATTCACCAAAAGCAAATCCCATCAAAGAGTAAGAACACAACGCCGCAACAACCAAGCTAAGGAAAAGATCGGAAACCCGCAAGTGATTATTAAGTGCCTTCATATTCTCCCCTTATTTCCTCTATTAAACCATCCAAACCTTAAGATATAATATAACATATCAATCTACCCGAGTCATGTCATCGAATCTAATTAGAAAGAATGCCTATAATCAAAAAGATAGCAAAGCAGAACAAGGCAAACTATTGTATAAATACCAAAAAATGTTATAATATTTCCACGTTACATTATCTAGCAGGGAGAGGAAAAAATGCTAACTGGGCAATGGAAATGCTGTTGTGGAGTCTTCAA
>JBMCWH010000001.1:0-70756 GCA_048621635.1 Patescibacteria group bacterium | reverse complement strand
GGTGCTTTTGGATTAGCTTTTTCCGTCTTGGCAAATCTTTAGCGCTACGTTATTATAAATCTAACTTGATGAATTTCTTGCCCACGCTAAAAAATAACGAATTTGTTCGCCCTTTCTTAGTTTTTGGATTTTTATTGTTTTCTATTATTGGTGTGGCTGCTTATCTTCAGCAAAGGCAAGATGTCCGGAAAAAAGCTGCAGGAGAACAAGGTTCTGTGGAACTTGTTTTAAGTTCTCCCGCAGCAAGTGAGGAAGGAAAAGTGTCAGTAGGTCAAGGAGAGATTTTTGACGTTCCAATAGCATTATATACGGATACTCCTTTAAGTGCTGTAGATATTGTACTGAACTTTGATGAAACAGTACTGGAGTTAATAGATGTTCAGGAGGGATCAGGAGGTAATTTTGCAACCTTTGTTCCTGTGGTTGGGGAGGGAGAATTTGCTAAGGATAAGGTAGTTGAGGAAGCTAACGCTTCGGGTGAAATTGCTTTTGGGGCGGTGACTTTTGATTATGCGAGTGATTCTGTTACGGAAGCGCAAGCTCTTCCCCTAGAGGTTTTATCTACACTTTCTTTCAAAGCTTTGGAACGCGGCGGTCAAACTACTATTGATTTTCAATTTAGTGAGGATAGTAATGATTTTGCTGATAGTAACGCATTCGCTTATGAGAGTGCTGATTCTGATGAGCAAATTGTAGATGTTCTTGCTGGTACTAAACCCTTAGATATAGCAGTTACTGGTGGTGTAGAGATTCCAGTTGGAATAAGGTTAGAGCAGGTTAACGAAGAAGATAGGAATGTTCCTATCGAGAAAGTATCCACGGTTGATTGTCATCTTAGTGTAGGTGGTAAGTCAAAAACTGTCAAACTTGAGCGTAGTGCAGCTACAGATTATTTTAGTGGGCAAGCTTCATTTTCCCTGCCTTCAGGGACTTACACAGTGACTGCAAGTGTAGATAAATTTCTCCCCCGTAGTTTAGAAAATATTAGTATACCTCTTGAAAATAAGGACAATCTGACTTTCGATGTTCTCTTGGGGGGTAATGTGAATGATTCTGGTGACTCGGCAGGGAAGATTGACATGGCAGATATTGTAACGATTATTTCTCGTTACAACGGTTCAGTAGAGGCTTTCCCTGAGTCAAAGATCTATTCTCCGGACATTAATTTTGATGGCAAGGTTGACATGCTTGATGTTCTGCTTGCAGTTGCCAATTATGGTAAAAGCGGCTCCTAGCCGATTATGAATTCGGTAGAAGCGAGGAAAGGTTTAAAAACATTTCTTTTTCTTTTGCCCGTAGCAGGCTTGGTATTTGCAACTTATAAATTTATTCCTCAAGGTTACAATTATTTAAGTTATGCACGGGATTTAGCGCAAACCAGAAATCATCGTATTCAGGGACTCACTCCCAACTCGGTGACTATTGTTTGGGAGACAAAAAGGGAGGTTGCGGGGGGTTTGCTTTATGGTACTGATCCGAACAGCTTAAACAGATTTGCTCCGGAAGAGAAAAAAAGAAAGGCTCACCGGATAAAGATTGAAAATTTACAATCGCAAACCACCTATTACTACAGAATAAAGTTGGATAATAAAGCAGGGAGAACTGTGTACCAGTTTACTACTTTAAGTGAGTGAAGATTGAATTTTTCAGTTGATTGCCCGCTATATCTGTGCTACTTTAAGGACAATGGCAAAAGAAAAAGAATCAGGAAAAACTGAAGCTTTAGAAACAGCAATCGAAGGGATCGAGAGTCAGTTTGGTAAGGGATCTATTATGCGGTTGGGAGAGAACCGTTCCTTGGAAGGTGTGGATGTAATTCCAACTGGTTGTATTTCTTTAGATTTGGCATTGGGTGTAGGCGGTATTCCGCGGGGCAGGATTGTGGAAATTTTTGGTCCCGAAGGTTCGGGGAAAACCACTTTGGCTTTGCATGTTGTTGCTGAAGCGCAAAAGATGGGCGGTTCAGCTGCTTTTGTGGACGCTGAACACGCTTTGGATCCTGGTTATTCTAAAAACCTAGGAGTTGATGTGGAAGAGCTACTTGTTTCTCAACCAGATACCGGCGAGCAAGCTTTAGAAATTACCGAACGGTTAGTTCGTTCTGGCGCACTAGACGTGGTGGCAGTTGATTCTGTAGCTGCGTTGGTTCCACGGGCGGAAATAGAAGGAGAGATGGGAGATCAACACGTTGGACTGCAAGCTCGATTGATGAGCCAAGCTTTACGCAAGTTAGGTGGGGCAATCGGACAATCAAAAACTATTGTTCTTTTTATTAATCAGTTGCGAATGAAGATTGGGGTAATGTTCGGTAACCCAGAAACAACACCGGGAGGCCGGGCTCTAAAATTTTGGTCCTCAGTGCGGATAGACATCCGCCCACGAGGAAAAATTTCGGAAGGTGACGAAGATGTAGGACGCAGAGTAAAAGTCAAAATAGTTAAAAATAAAGTCGCCCCGCCCTTCAGAACTGCTGAGTTTGATATTATGTATGGCAAAGGGATTTCACAGGAAGGAGCACTTTTAGACGTGGGTGTGGAAATGGAAATCGTTGAAAAAGCGGGTTCCTGGTATTCTTACGGGGAGGAAAAACTTGGGCAAGGAAGGGAAAACGTAAAAAAATACTTAATAGAAAACCCAGAACTTGCTGAGGAAATAGAAGAAAAAATTAAAGAACAAGCGAGAGAAAAAGGTATACCTATCGAGATGGGAGTAGGACCTGAGGAGAAAAGTGAAGAAGATGTCGAGGAAGAATAATACTCCTTGCTGCTTGAATTACTCCAACAGCTAAAAAGTTAATGAAAATTAGCAAGATCGCCTCCCAGAAAACAAACAAAGGCAGGTGCAATATTTATTTAGACGGGGAGTTTGCTTTTGGTGTGGATAAAGAATTTGTTTTTTCTGAAAATTTGAAAGAGGGAAAAAACCTTACGGAAGAGGAGATTTCGAGAATTGTTGAGAAAGATTTGGAAAAAAAATTGTTTGATAAAGCTTGTCATTTTCTTTCTTACCGACCGCGCTCCCGTCAGGAGATTCGTAATAATCTTTGGAAGAAAGTAAGGAAGCTGAAAAAAGAAACAGTTGAACAAGTTAACAAAGAAGCGTTGATTGAACGTGTTTTGGATAAATTAAGCGATTTAGGCTATGTTGACGATTCTGAATTTGCTTCTTGGTGGGTTAAGCAGCGTATTCAGTTTAAGCCTCGAGGAAAATACTTGCTGAAGAGCGAGTTATTTAAGAAAGGTGTAGATAGGCAGACAATAAAGACAGAGCTTGTTAAATATACGCAGGACGACGAGCTTGCTTGGGCGCGGTCTTTGTTGGAAAAGAAAAGGTCGCGGTATAAAGCTCTCTCGAAAAATGAGCAGCGAGAGAAACTGTCTAAACTTTTAGTGCGTAGAGGGTTTTCTTGGGATATTGTTAATCAGGTGTTAGAGAAATTTTTTGAAGACTATTCGTAACCTATTTACTGTCCAGTTTCTATTATTTTGCTAAGTTTATGGTGGCGTCTTTTCTTTTCTTGGCGAGGAACGTTATCTTCGTAGTTTTCAGCTGCAGCTGTACCTGGTCGCGGGGAGTACATAGCGATAAAAGCGTTCTCAAATCCCACATCCTTGACCAGTTTTACCGTATTTTCAAATTGTTTTTTTGTTTCGTCTGGAAACCCTACTAAAAGATCAGTACCAAACTTCATTTCCGGTACTTTTTTGCGTATGCGCTTAACAAGTTCTTTATACTCATTAGCCGTGTAGGGCCTATTCATCTTTCTTAGAATTTCGTCGTCACCAGATTGAACTGCTAGGTGTAGGTACTTGCGTATTTTGGGTAAAGCTAAGACATCTATTAACTCTTCCGGAAAATCCCAAGGATTGGAGGTTATAAACCAGATTTCTTCTAAAACTTTGATGGTGTGTAGTTTTTTTAACAGCTTTGCAAAGTTTGGGTAGGAGTTTACATTTTGCCCTAGTAGGGTAACTGATTTAACTCCTTTTTTGACCAAATTTTTGACGTCTTGGACAACATCCTCGAATTTCCGGTATTTTTCCTCCCCGCGTGCGTAAGGGACAACACAATAAGAACAAAAATTGTTGCATCCTCTCATAATTGGAACGTAAGCTCCCTTGCCTTTTTCAGTTTCTTCCACAACCACACCTTGTGGTTTTTGCAAGGCAGGGTGAATTGATTTTTCAGTATTGTTCAGTATTTGAGGTAAATTTTTGAAAATAGTGTCAGGGGAGATAAAATAATCGACCCAGGGTATTCGTTCTTTCAATGAAGCTAATTTCATCCTTCTTCGCTTACCTGTTGCCGATCCAACCATGCAGCCAGTAAGAATAATTTTCAAATTTGAATTTTTAATTTTAAATTCTTGAATTTTTGGCGCAAGCCCGTAGACTTTATCTTCAGCAGCCTGCCGAACAGAACAAGTATTAATTAAAACAACATCCGCATTTTCTAGAGAAGTGGCTTTCCGATAATCGCAGTGTTTAAAAATCTTTTCTAACCATAACGAATCTGCTTCGTTCATTTGGCAACCGTATGTATATATCCAATAACAATTGTTCTTAACTCCCATTTTAATAAGCACCTCCCTTCCCGTCCTCCGTAGCTTTATGCGTAGGAGGGTTCATTTGGCAACCGTATGTGATTATGTGATATAACCTTTTTTCACTTTTCATTGCACAAGTTGCTGGTATTATTCAGAAACTTAAACTTCAACTTAACCAGTTGTTCTACTGTTGTATACGCTAACCGCCGTCCGCTCTTGACAAACCCTTGCTATTCTCAGCCAGAAAAGAATCTCTGTTTGGGGGGACACACCGTCTCTACTTATTAGTGATAATTCGTAACACAACAGAATTTATTCCTTCCTATTAGCAAAAATTCGTTGCACAAAAGTGTTTATTCCTTAATCATTTGTAGTAATTCGCCATAACAATTTCCGCCATCCGCATTCCGCCTACCGCTATCCGGTACCCCGACATCCGAGATACGAAATACGGTATATGAATCCTTTTTGGGGCTTGATGCTTAATGCTTTCTACTATCTACTTCCTACTTCCTACTTGTTACTAATTCGCTATACCAAAAAAACCAACCCCCGACTCAGGGTCGGGGGGTAGTTTTCTTAGTATACAACTAAGAAGCGTTTAGCGCTTATCTCACTCCACAGCCTCTTTGAAATTCTTACCTGCACGGAATGCAGGGTAGTCAGAGGCGGGAATGTGAAGAGGAGCACCTGTTCGTGGATTCCTCCCCATGCGAGCTTTGCGATGGCGCTGCTCGAAAGTTCCGAATCCAGTAAGAGTAACCTTCTCACCGCGCGCAACCGTATCCTGAATTATCCCAATTAAACCATCAACAGCTCGTTTTGCATCTGCTTTGGTCATGTCGATTTCTTCTGCCAAAGCTTCAGTTATTTCTGTCTTTGTCACCGAGTATCACCTCCTCCCGAGAGCATGTTTGAATAAACTACTATAATCATATTGTAAATCACTTTTGGTGGTGATCAACGCGTTCAATCCGGGTTGCCAAGCAGTTTTCTTCCGCATTTATTAGAACGGAGTTAAACACTGCGGGTCCTTCCTTGACCCATTCGAACCTGCGCCTGTATGGGTATTTAAAACGTTCAACTATTATTTCTTTTTTAACACCCAGGACAGAATCACGTGGTCCGCACATTCCCAGGTCTGTAACATAGGCTGTTCCTTTCGGCAGTATTTGCTCATCCGCGGAAGGAACGTGTGTATGCGTTCCCAAAACGCCGGTCACTCTTCCGTCTAAATAAAAGCCTAATGCCCGCCGTTCTGATGTATTCTCAGCGTGAAAGTCAACAAATATATAATCTGCACGCTCACCGTGTTCCGCTATAATTTTGTCTGCGGTGCGAAATGGGCAGTCCACATTCCCTCCGGCAACACTTACGCCAAGCAAATTCAAAAGTAATACGTTTTTCTCTTCTCTTTCTATAAATCCGAATCCTTTTCCAGGCATATTTCCTGGGTAATTTGCTGGTCGCAGCACAGGGTATTTGTCCATGGCATTCAAAAAATCTTCACGGAAAAATATATGATCTCCGGAAGTGCAATAATCTATCCCATAGGACAAAATTTCCTGGACAGTATTTTCTGTTGCGCCCCGTCCGTTAGCCAAATTCTCAATATTACCTACCGCAAGGTTGATGCTATCACTTTTTTTGATTTTTGGCAAGAAGGATTCTACAGCCTCACGCCCTAGACGGGAAACTATGTCACCGATGAATAAAAAATTCATGTTTGTATAGCTAATTTATGCTATTTATTTTGCAGTTGCGCTAGCTCTTGTTTCTCTGATTACATTTACTTTTACTGTGCCCGGATAGGTAGCTTGTTCTTGTATTTTTTCGGATAAGTCATGTGCTAGGACAGTAGCCTCATCGTCACTTATTTTTTGGGGAGAGACAAGTACGCGTACTTCTCTTCCTGCTGAAATAGCGTACGCTTCTTTTACCCCTTCAAACTCTTGAGCAATGTTTTCCAGGGATTCGATGCGTTGGACATAGGAGTCGTAATCTTCTACCCGCGCTCCGGGACGTGAACCAGAAATAGCATCTGCGATATATACTAGAGCAGCTTCAATATTTTGAAAAGCATCATCGCGATGGTGCGCCATGGCTGTGTGGATAAGTTCGTCAGCGAGTCCGTGTTTTCTTAGGAAAGATTTTCCTAGCTCTACATGGGAGCCTTCCCCTTCCTCAATGGTTTTAACTTTACCAATATCATGAAGTAAAGCAGCTTTTGCCACCAACTTAACACGGGCGCCAACTTCTTTGGCTAAAGCCTTGGCTATATTAATAACTTCCAAAGTATGTTCCGCTTGGTTTTGGCCGTAGGAAGTTCTAAACTTTAGTTTGCCAAGATTTTCCAGAAGTTCCATAGGTAATCCGGAAACACCTGCTTTGTAGGCCAGGTCTTTGCCTATCTTTCTCAAATCGCGATTAAAATCATTTTTTACTCTTTTTACTGTTTCTTCAATACGTGAGGGTTGAATTCGTCCATCCGCGACTAATCTCTCTAGAGAACGGCGAGCAATTTCTCGTCGTAGGGGATCAAAGCTGGAAACACGTACTTCTTCTGGTGTTTCGTCTATTTCGAAGTCGACCCCTGTAGCCCGTTCCAAAGCTTTTATATTTCTTCCTTCTCTACCAATTATTCGGCCCTTCATCTCGTCATTAGGAAGGTGAACAATGGATACGGTAGTTTCTGCCACATAGTCTGTAGATGCTTTTTCCATTGCATCTACCAAAATTTCTTTTGCCTTTTCATCTGCTTCTAGTTCCGTCTCTTCTTGGAATTCCTTTATCCGCCGGGCTTTTTCTGCTTGTAAATCTTTTTCTAGGGAGGAGAGTAATTTTTCTTCTGCCTCTTTACGTGTTAGGCCTGCTCTTTTTTCCAATTCTTTCTTTAACCGGTTACGCATCTTCCTGAGTTCTTGCTTTTGTTGAGACAGTTCCTCTTCTTTATCTTCTAAGTTCCTAGTGCGTTTGTCCAAATCTGCTTTTCTTTCTACAATAGATTCCTCCAGCTCTTCCACCTTTGCCCTGATTTTGCGCGCTTTTTCCCGCGCATTTTCCTCTATTTCTTCTGCTTTATCATGTGCAGAGGAAAGCCTTTTTTTCGCTTCGCCTTTGTCTTTTTTAGAGAGAGGGTCAATATTTGATTTTTGGAGAAGGTAAAAGACGGCTCCGCTAGCAACAGTGCCAAAAGCCGCACCTAGAATAAGATCGGGGATCATAATTTTTTCCTTTCAAAAATAAAACAACCATTACTATATTACTTATGTATATTACAACGGAAATACTTTGAAGTCAATGAAAATAGAGGCTAATGAGTGTTAAACCTAATTACTCATTACTTTCTATTATCTTGTATTGGGCCCAGTCGTTCTAGGAAATTGGGCCTCGTGTCTGATATAACAAGTTTGTTTAAGTAAAAAAGCCGTGGAAAGCTTTTTGCTTTCCACGGCTAGTGCTCTTTATTTAAGTTTGTTTAAGCGTTCTTGTAAAAGCTCAATATGAGCTTTTACGTAGTAGAAAAATAGAACGGGCGGCGCTATAAGAAGTATTTTAATCCATTCCCAAATCTCAGTTCTTTTGCGCATTTTTCCTCTCTTTTCTATTCTCTTGCCGGTGGATAAGGTATCTCAGAGACATAAGGATACTTGTTAGAGTTATAAGAAGGCTTCCCCAGATGAGCCAGGCAGGTCCAATTAGCATATTGCGGATAAACAGCTTACTCTTTTTTATCTTTGGTCCGGGGTATAGGTAAGCTAGCATTATACCGCAAGCTAGATATCCAACTACGATAACTCCTCCAATCCTAGCAACGACGCTTAGCGTAGGCATTTAGTTCCCTCCTTTCCAGATTATTTGGGCGGCTCGAGTATTATACCACACACGTCTAGGAGTTATCGGATATACAGATATAGAGAAATTGCATTGTGTTTGTTACTATTGTGACAAAGCATGGAGAACAGTAGTTTTCTGCGTAAATTATTAGATCGTATTACTTTGGGGTTGATGGTAGGTCTGTTACCGCTTACCTTGGCAGTAGTAGTTTCTTGGAACGCAGTGCCAGGGGAGGTTACTTACCCCCTTAAACTTAGTGTGGAAAATATGGCTGTATTTGTGTCTCAAATTCACCCTCCTACAGAAATGGAATTACGGTTAGTTCTTTTAAGTCGTCGTTATCAGGAAGCCCGGGATCTGTTGGAGACAGAAGGATCTCCACGTGGTTATGAGCAGTTTACCAAAACAGCAACTGCTACTAGACAAGCTGTGCTTGGGCTGAGTGATGAGCTTACTCGGGAGCGTTATGTTGAAAAGGTGCGGAAGGATTTGGAGGGGTATCAACGTGATTTAGAGATATTGATTGAGGAACTTAACCAAGAACCAAAAAATCTGTAACTTTAAGCAGTAAAACTCTTTTGCCTCCTTTCCTAAACTGAAATTTCACTGTTTTTGTGTTAAAATAAGGGACAGATATTGGATTTTCCTTTGGTATTGGTTTTTCCCTTTTTCTTATTTTTATGAAGGATAAATCTATTTTTTTATTATGGAAGAAAGAACTACTGCAAAAACTGAAGAAGTGTTTTACAGCCCCACGCGTGGAGAACTCAACCTATCGCAAGTATTTGAGAGAATACGCAATTATATGGAGCAGAAGCCTGATTATAATTACCGGTTGGTTATCGGTACGGATTCTTTGGGTTGCAACCACCGCGGCGTAGATTTTGTAACTGCCTTGGTTGTGCATCGGGTTGGTGGTGGTGGTATTTATTTTTGGAAGAAGAAATTTGGGGAAGTTCACAGTTTGCGAGAGCGGATTTACGAAGAAGCTTCTCTTTCTCTTTCTTTTGCGCAAGAATTGTTAAACAGGTTACAGGGGAAATCTTTTTTAGATTATGATTTTGAGATTCATGTAGATGTGGGTGAAAATGGGGATACACGGGATATGTTGGCTGAGGTAGTAGGAATGATTCGAGGTAGTGGCTTTTCTGTAAAGACTAAGCCGGAAGCTTATGGTGCCTCCTCTGTTGCTGATCGACATGCTTAAAATATATGAATTCGCCTCTTACAGATAAAATTATTGTTATTTGCGGGCCTACAGCTACAGGAAAAACTTCGTTAGGAATTAGTCTTGGTAAAAAATTTGCTGGCGAAATTGTTTCTATTGATTCTCGCCAAATTTATAAGGGTTTAGAAATAGGGACGGGAAAGCAAATACGAGATACGAGATACGAAATACGGAATACGGCAGAAGGTCATTGGGATATTGAAGATAAGGAAACAGGGGATGGTTTAAGAATTCATCTCTATGATCTTATTGATCCGGATGAGGATCTAAATGCAGTACAATATGCGCGGGTGGCTGTTGATCGGGTGAAAAAAATCTGGTCGCGCGAAAAATTACCATTTTTGGTTGGTGGGGCAGGTTTGTATTTAGAGATACTTCTTGGCAAAGTAGAAGTTGCAAAGGTACCGCCAAACGAGGATTTGCGAGCAGAATTGGAAGAATATACAACTGAGGAGCTTTTTGAACGCTTAAGAAAACTTGACCCCCAGAGAGCAAAATCTATCGATCCACATAGTCCTCACCGGTTGATTCGTGCAATTGAAATTGCAGAAAGTGAAGACAGTAAAAAAGGAAAAGATGCATCTGTTGAAATTCTACCCTCTAAACTAGATCCCTTGTGGATTGGGTTGAATGCTCCACGTTCTTTTCTTTACCAGAAGGCGGACCAACGTCTGGAGAAAATGGTAGAGAACGGTCTTATAGATGAAATTGCTTCAGTGGTGGAAAAATATGGTTGGGAAATTCCTGCTTTGGATTCTATTGGTTACATTGAGTTTAAGGCATATTTTGGCGGGGAAAAATCGTTAGAAGAATGTTTAGAGCGTGCTCAGTATAATACGCACGCGTATATTCGAAGGCAGCTCACTTGGTTTAGGCGTAATGAAAAGATAAATTGGTTTGATATTACAGAAGCAAACTTTGACCAAAAGGTAGAACAGCTGGTAGAATCATACATAGAAAGGGGCACTTGAATTTTCAATTTTAAATTTAAAATTTTAAATTGGTTATTCTAAACAGATGGTTTCAGATAAATTTCCTGAGAAGTTACAGGTTAATATAACAACTAGGGCAGTAGTAGCGGCTTTTTTGGTGGTTCTTGTTGGCTGGTTAGCTGTTCAGCTCAAGGCTGTGTTGCTTATTCTTCTTGCTGCGCTTCTTCTTGCCTTAGGCCTTAGTTCTCTTATTGATTTTCTTGTTCGGAAAGGAATTAAAAGGGAAGTAGCCGGTATTGTTTCTGTGTTGGGTTTGGGTTTGGTGTTTTTGGCTTTGGGGGCTTTTGGTGTTTCTACGGTAGTTGATCAAACTGTTCGGTTTGTGCGAAGATTGCCCTTCCTTTTGAATGCTTTGGCCCAATCCCCTTCGGCGCCTGGGTTTTTTCGAGATTTGAGTAAGACCTTAGCAGATCAAGTAGGAGGGTTGTCCGGCAACGTGCTTAAAGTTACTTGGGGAGCTTTTTCTGGTGTAGGAGCGGTTATTACCGTTTTGGTTTTTACTGTTTATATTCTTATTTATTTGGAAGAAATCGAGCGCTATTTTGTTAATCTGTTTGCAGAGAAATCGCGCGATAAAGTAAGGGAGACAATTGAGGAAATAAAGTCTCGGCTTGGTGCTTGGTTTGCTGCGGAGTCTGTGTTGATGCTGTGTGTGGGTAGTTTTACTTTTGTCGGGCTTACGCTTTTGAGAATGGATTATGCAGTTGCTCTATCTGTTATTGCTGGGTTTTTGGAAATTGTGCCTAATTTTGGTCCTATTATTTCGGTTTTTCCTGCAGCTTTAGTTGGTTTTTATGATTCTGTTTGGATGGGCTTAGCTGCGATCGCCCTGTTTATTTTGGTTCAGCAGGTTGAGAACTACTTTATTGTCCCCAAAGTTATGCAAAATGCGATCGGTTTTAATCCTTTGGTAACTATGGTGGCAATCCTAACGGGAGGTATGTTGCTAGGGTTTGTGGGCCTTCTTTTTGCTCTTCCTCTTACTTTGGTAGGCTCCATTATTGTTCGAAAGGTTTTTCTCGAAGACTAAATAGTAGCTGAAGATTAAGATTCGGATTTGGAAAGGGGTTTACAGGGGCTGTCTTCTAGCGGGTTTGATTTATTTTTTGAGGGTGGAGAGAGTTGTTTGTTGATTTTCGGTAGATAATGCTAGTATAGAACCACTGTGCTTGCCAAGGTGTTTTCCGGTGCGACAGTTGGGCTGGAAAGTGTTCCTGTGGAAGTGGAGGTAGATATTCAGAAGAAGGGCTTGCCTGCTTTTAAGATTGTTGGTCTGCCGGATAAAGCAGTAGAGGAAGCTCGTGAACGTGTCCGTTCTGCATTAATAAATTCGGGTGCGACTTTTCCTAATTACAAGATTACTGTTAATCTGGCTCCTGCAAATTTGCCGAAAGAAGGGCCTGCCTACGATTTACCTATTGCTTTAGGGATTCTTATTGCTTCTGGGCAGATTGCTGTGGCGAATTATGAGAATGCTGTAGTCTTGGGAGAGCTTTCCTTGGATGGCTCAGTTAGACACGTAAAAGGTGTTCTTCCATTAGTGTTAATGGCTAGGGAACACGGCTTTCGAAACATTTTTGTTCCCGAAATGGATGCCGAGGAAGCGGCGGTGGTGAAGGGAATTGATATTTACCCTGTTTCTACTCTTGTCCAGATTTTCTATCACTACAAACATATTGAAAAGATAGAGCCAAGAAAATCTTTGGATTTAGAAAAAGTAATTGCAAACCATCCAACTTACGAATGTGATTTTGCTCACATTCGTGGTCAGGAAAGTGCAAAAAGAGCTTTGAAAATAGCTGCTGCTGGCAATCATAATGTTCTATTTAAAGGTCCCCCGGGCGCAGGGAAAACATTACTGGCACGTTCTTTACCTTCAATTTTGCCGAAGTTAACCACCTCAGAAGCGCTGGAGGTTACCAAGATATATTCTGTTGCTGGACGTTTACCTACGGCTGAACCCCTAATAACCAAAAGACCTTTTCGCTCTCCTCACCATACGGTTTCCAGAGTTGGTCTTATTGGTGGTGGGACAATACCCGCTCCGGGAGAAATATCGTTAGCGCACCGTGGTGTGCTATTTTTGGATGAGTTTCCAGAATTTCCCCGGCATGTTTTGGAAAGCTTGCGGCAACCTTTAGAAGACGGAGTGGTGACGATCTCTCGAGCTAGAGCTACTTCTACCTATCCGGCAGAATTTTTGCTAGTTGCTGCTCAGAATCCTTGCCCTTGCGGTTTTTATGGTACTACTGAAAAACAATGTACTTGCTCACCTCGCGAGATAAGAAAATACCAAAAGAAGATTTCTGGTCCTTTACTAGATCGTATTGATCTTCATGTTACGGTACCCAGAGTTAAGACAGAAAAACTTTTTGATCCGGAAGCAGCAGATGCTAAATCCTCTGCTGATGTTCAGTCCCATGTGCAAGAAGCACGCAATAGACAATTAGCACGTTTTAAAGACACGAAGGTAAGGGCAAATGCAGAAATACCTGCTAAAGCAGTTGAGGAGTTTTGTGCTTTGCAAGGCAGTGTTAGAAAATATCTTCGTGGGATTGTGTCCAAATATTCCTTGTCAGCTCGTGCCTATCATAAGGTGCTTAAAATATCCCGCACTATAGCGGACTTAGAAAATGAGGAAGAAATTAGCAAGGCACATGTTAGTGAAGCTGTGACCTATCGGATGCGCGATAATGCCTAGGATCAGAAAGGTATACTGTCTGAATCAATGTCTTCATCTTCTGATCCTGTTTCTGAAGGTTCTGGTGCATCATTGACTGTTACACCGTCTGCACCTTCGGAACCAATTTCTGTTTCTACCGCGCCTTCCTTTTTATTCCGTGGGATAATAAAGCGCTGAACTTGTATTTCCGTAGCGTATCTTTTGTTTCCTTCTTGGTCTTCCCAGTCCCGTGTTTGGAGGCGTCCTTCTACGTATAGGTAATCTCCTTTGCCTGTTTGTTCAGCAACTATTTCTGCAGAGCGCCCCCATAAAACGCAGGTTGTAAATTGAGGAACATCTACCCATTCCCCCTCGTCATTTTGGTACGAATAGGAGGTAGCAATGCGTGCGTTTAGTACTGCTCTTCCGCTAGAGGTATAGCGGAGATTGTGATCGTTAGCAATACGTCCTAATAAAGTTGCTCTATTGAGATAAAAAGCCATTAATAATCACCACCTTTCGAATGTTTTAATGTTAACATAAGACTTTTCTTGTCACAGAGGTTGTTACCTCTTTCTCAAATTTTCTTATGATCCGCTTTGTAAAGGGAAGAGATGGTTTTCCTAATGTTTTGATCTTCCAACACCTGGATGATGTGGGAAGCTAACTATCGAATATGATGTACTAACTACTAGTTTCCAGTTTCTTCTTGATTTCGGCAATTTAAATTCAGTTAGAAATATGTTATAATATATGCTGCCTGGGAAGGAGCGTGATCGCTCCCGATTGATCGGGAGAGGAAAGTCCAGACTGCGTAGAGCAGGGGGTCGGGCCGTAAGTCCCGACTGGAAACTGCCTTTGGCAGCTTAACAGCTGGTGTTCCTTTTTTCGAAAGGAAAGGGAAACAGATTGCGAATTGACGTAATCTGAGAGCAACAGTGACGAATCGGTTCCTAAATCTGACTTAAATCGGTGGCTTTTGACACCGAAGGACAGGGAGCCGGAGTGAAACGTGGCAATCCTACCCGCAGCAATCCACGAATCCATGCCCTCTGTTTTAGACAGAGCAAGTCTGCTCGGCAATACTTCTCTTTAGAGAAGGGGCGGGACAAGATGGAGTGCAAAACCATAGTCTATGGTAGATAGATGATCACAAGTCGCGGTTAACGCGAGGAACAGGATCTGGCTTATTCCCTTCCCAGGCATTTTTATTTGCTGATTCAGAAACTACTCTATCCGCCTACAGCTAATTTCTCTCAGATTTTAGTTAATCAATTCTTCTACTTTTTTGGTACCTGTAGTTTCTGTATAATTATACCTGTGAAAAACTTTGGTGAGGCAGCAGCTAAGATTTGGGAAATACTTGATGACACGGATCAAATCCTCATTCCTTTGCATCTTTACCCTGACGGGGATTCTGTTTCTTCTGCCTTATCTTTTGCTCATATTTTGGGTAATTTAGAAAAGAATGTGGTAGTGTCTTCTACTGATCCTATCTCTGGTTTTGAGTTCCTTCCTGGCTTTTCAGATATTCAGCAGAAGGACTTTGCTGATTTTGATTTTGAAGAGTTTGATTTGATTTTGTTTCTTGATTCTTCTTACGCTTCGGATGGTGTTATCTTTCGGCATACCAGGGAAAATGTGTTAATTCCTGACCAATTGGTGAAGGTACTTATTGATCATCACCCTCATCCGCATGAATATCCCTCTTTTTCGGCAACTATTGTTGACCAAGATTCGGCAGCAACTGCAGAAATCTTGTATAACTTATTTAACAATTGGAAGTTGGAAATATCAGCGGATTTAGCAACTATTCTTCTTGTGGGCCTGCTTGCGGATACCGGTATTTTTAGATTTTCTAATACTTCCAAGGCTACATTTAAGATAGCTGGAGATCTGTTGGATAAGAGTGTTGACTACGATAGGGTTATTTTTCACTTTCTGAAGCAAATTTCAGTGCAAAGTTTGGCTCTTTGGGCAGTGATTTTGGATAATGTTTATGTTGATGAGGATGTAGGTGTTTTGTTATCTACTGTTTCTGTAGAAGATTTTGATTCTTTGGGGATTTCTCAAGCAGAGTTTAACCATGCTCGGAGCAATGCTTTGGGCATGTTTTTTCAACATGTACGGGGTACCGAGATAGGAATTTTGCTGACGGAAACTGTTCCTGGCCAGGTTAGAGGATCGCTACGTTCGCGAACAGGTGTTGATGTTTCGGAGATAGCAAAAAGGTTGGGTGGGGCAGGACATACCTTGGCAGCAGGATTTTCTCTGGAGATGGATGTAGAATCTGCACAGGACAAAGTTTTGAAGATTGCTTCCGGGTATTTGGAAGAGGGCACAGCCCAGTAATGTAAGTGTTATAATTACCTAGATGCAAATCCTTCCTGTGTCGAGAAATATCTTTGGGATGTAGACTGCTCTAAACTGGATTCACAGCAGCACAAGCGTTTTATTGTAGAAAGGGTACTGGAATATGGTGACAAGGAATCTTTTAAGTGGGTTTGTAAGCAGTTTTCTGAGGAATTTATCGATGTGTTACGCAATAGCCGAGTCGTCTCTCCCAAATCAGCTAACTTTTATGCTAACCTTTTGGAGGTTCCTGTTAAAGAAATTAGATGTTTGAAGAAATCCTTTATCCAAAAACAAAACAGATTCTAAAAGAAATATGGCCAGCAGTAAACCCCTTTTGATTTTATCTTGCTGGGGGAACAGGTCTGGCCTTACAGTTTGGACACCGGTGTTCTGAAGACTTAGACTTTTTATATAGGGAGGAAACCGAAAATTGTTGTGGTAACTTGCGACCAGTAAGGTTGCGAAAATTTTAAGCCTAAGATTGCGGCAAAGATTCCGGTTGCTATTAGTAAAGATCTTTTTAAATCCTTTTTTACATATTGGTAGTCTTTTGTGTTACCTTTTTTGGTAGTTGTTTCTGGTTGTGTTTTTCTGTTACCCTCTCCATTTGAGGTCCCCTTTTGTTCTGTTTTTAGCTGCGCTCTGAGAACTTCTACCTCTCGGCGTAATCTTTTTATTTCCCGATCTTTATTTGCCATTGTGATTATATTATAACATGGTCTTGTTGTTGACACTGTTTTGCTCTTTTGCTACCGTTTAGTTAATGAACCCAAATTTTATTCAATTACTTCTGCAACCTACTGTGCTTTTAGGTATTTGTGGAGGTCTTCTAGTTTGGTTAATAATCCTTTCAATTCTTTATTGGCGAGCAGTTCGGCACTACCATCGTTTGACGAAAGAAGTCAAAGGTGTAGATTTGAAAGAAGTTTTGGAAGCTTATTTGGGGCAAGCTGGGGAAAACAAAGAGGAGATTACCCAGCTACGGGAAAGTTTAATTCGCTTGCGGCAAGATGGGATGACCCACATCCAGCAGATAGGTTTAGTTAGATTTAATCCATTTGAGGATACAGGGGGGGATCAATCTTTTGCAATTGCGCTCTTGGATGAACATGGTTCCGGTGTGGTTATTTCTTCCTTACACGGGAGAGAAATGACTCGCATGTACGGGAAGCCGGTGCGGGAAGGGGAAGAGTCGGGCTACGAATTTTCAGAAGAGGAGCAAGAAGCTGTTCGCAAGGCTTTGCAGTAATATTATGTCTTTGTATTTAGGAAAAAAAATTAAGGAGTGGCAAATACGTTTTCGAATTTGGTGGGAGAATACAGGCTTTTCTTCCAGTAAATTTCTAAAGATAGGCGGAATTGTTGCGGGTATTTTGGGATTAGGGTTGGTTTTTTATGGTATTTATTCTTGGTGGTGGTGGAACAGTTCCCGCAGGGTCATACCGGCAGAGATAGCTAAAGAAAGAGAGTCTATGCCTACTCCTGATCCGGAGGCAGAGAAGACCTACCCCTCTCCTATTAACGGCGTTTTTTATACGCATGCGGAGCAGGATGTGTTTTCATCGCGCCGTCCCCTGGCCATAATGGTGAACAACCACCCGCAAGCGCGGCCTCAGTTTGGGCTTAGTAAAGCAGATTTAGTTTATGAAGTGGTAGCTGAAGGGGGCATTACTAGGTTTTTAGCAGTTTTTCATTCTCAAGATGTGGAGAAGGTAGGACCTGTACGTTCTGCCCGTACTTATTATCTTGACTGGGCAGCAGAATTATATGCATGGTTTGCTCACTGGGGCGGTTCATATATGGATGCGGATGATAAAGCAAACCAGTACAACCCGAATTATTCTTTTACCTGTCATCCTGACGCGGATTCGTATGCAAAAATAAATCGGATTAATCTACCTTCTCTTGACCAAATGTGGCTAGGTAGTTCTGCTTATTGGCGAGATAACTCTCGCGGGGTACCACAGGAGCACACAGGATTTACATCTACGACTAAGCTTTGGAACGTGGCCCCAACAAAATATCCCGGTTGGGAAGGATTAAAAAAGTTTGATCCTTGGAAATTCAAGGATGACGATACACACACTGGAGGAACCCCTGCTCAGGCTCCTTCTCCGCAAGAAGAGACGGAGCGACCCTCCAGTGTGGAAAGTATTACTTTTAATTTTTGGGAAAACCCTCAGTTTTTGGTTAATTGGGAGCATGATTCCGAAGAAAATGCTTACCGAAGGTACCAAGGAGGAGAACCTACTATTGATGCTGGTGCGGGTGATGTCCAAATCCAGGCAAAAAATGTAGTTTTGCAATTTGTTAAAGAAACACTGTTCAATGATCAGAAAAAGCATCTTAGATATCAGACAGTGGGTGAAGGTTCTGCTTATATATTTTTGGATGGAAAAGTGATCAAAGGTACTTGGGAAAAAGACGATATTTATGGGCGCACCCGGTTTTATGACTCTGCGGGAAAAGAAGTTAAGTTCAACAGGGGACAGATTTGGATTGAGATAGTGCCGGCAAGGAATAAGGATTTGGTTAAGTTGCAGTAATTATAATTATGTTGGAAGATTTGCTCACCTCAAAAGTTCGTGTGGATATGCTGAAACTTTTACTGCGTGATCCGGAAGAAGAGCATTATGTGCGGGAAATTACGCGGGCGGTGGATACAGAAATTAATGCTGTGCGGAGAGAATTGGCTAATTTAGAAGACTTGGGTTTAGTAAAAAAATGGCGCCGCGGAAATCGCCTTTATTACAAAACAAATTCTGATCATCCTCTTTATATTCCTCTTTTAGATTTAGTTTGTCACGAATCCGGACTAGGTAGATTAATTTTGAAGCATAAGAGAAAGTTGGGAAAGCTTAAATATGCTTATATGGCACGGGCTTTGCCTATGGGCCGGATAGCGGAGGAGGATGAAATTGACTTGGTTTTGATAGGGGAAGTACATATTGAAATTTTGCGCCAGTATGTTCACAAAGCAGAAAAAAAACATGGCCATGAGATAAACTACACAGTGCTTACTAAAGATGAGTTTACAGCGTTAAAAGACCGTGATGACTATTTTGTACGCAAGCTTCTAACTATGCCGCGGATTATGCTTTTAGGCGACGAGGAAGACTTGGTTAGCTGAGGCAAATTTTCTAAACCTTTAAGGTTTAGAATGGTTGATTCGGAAAGACCATAGAAAGGGTCCTAGGGACCCTTTGTGCTTTTAAAAAGAAAAAATGGTTGGAGCGGGGGTGCTCCAACCACGGTTTTCATTGTTTCTTTTCTTGTATAAGTGAACTGCGAAGTTCTTTGAGACTGTCCAAAATATAGTTAATTTCTTGGAGAAATATCTTTTCTTCTCCTACATCCAGAGCGCCTAGCGCATTACGATATCTCTTTGACACTTTTCTAAGAGGTAGCACTACAGGGCGAACTTTCATTTGGTTTAGCTGGTGATAGATGTTGACTAATCTAGATCTTAAGCCTTCCGCGGAGATATCTTCTCCAGCTAGGAAATCTTTCATCGGTTCGCTGGCAAAGCTATTTTCTATTCCCTCTTCCGCTAGTTTAAATTCCTTCCAGAGAGTTTCGATAAGCATTTCTGCTGCCTGCTCGCGAGGGACAATAGCTTGTAGCAAAATTTGCTGAATTTCTTTTCTTCTTCTCCTTAATCTTCGTGGCAGTCTAGTACTTTCTTTTCTGCTCCTTTTTAAGGCTGTCACTGCCATTTCCACTTCTCTGAGTTTTCCGAAAATTTCTTCAAGCTCCTGTTGGTAGGTATCTAGTTCTATGTGCCATTGCTGACGCTGGAAATGGAGAATATCTTCTACGTGTTGGTAGATAAGAACTAGAATTGTCCCGTCTTTTAGGCGGAACATGCGCCGGGATTTTAGCTCTTCTGTGCTTGCTTTTTCAATATTTTGGTCCGCTTTAGGATCATAGTGTATTTCGAGAGAATCCCAACGCGAGACCAGGAGCACTCCTTCTCCTAGCCAGTATCTTGTAGTTTCTTTAATAACCTCTCCGTTCTCTTTTCGGTACCATGTCTTCTGCGGTCTGCACCCTTTGGTGGGCACAAGTACTCCTAGTTCTGGAAGGCCAAGTAAAGGTGCCGCTTCTATTGTTCCTCTTTCAAGCCATTCTTCCAACCACTCGGCACGAATAGACGGCCATTCTTTCTTTAAGGCCATTTCCCTCCCCCTTTTTCCTATAGTGTTTTGGAACTGAGTTTAGTATACCATATTTTATAAGCTGTTTTGGGAGAAAATAGGAAGTAACTGTAAGGAAAGGTAAGTAGGCTTTTAAAAAGTTCGAGGTGTTTTTTGCACACTTTACTATTTTCTGGGCATATTAGTGGTGGACTTTTGGGGAAAGGTATATAAATTTTTTTCGCCGTAAGGCTGTTGACAGCGGAATGTTGAGGAGGGTTTAATAGTCAATAGAATCACGGTTCGGAGGGTTCTTTCCTCTTTTTTCTTTTTGTATTATAATAATCTTATAATGACGCAAAAGATAATTAAAACAGGAAATAGCGCTGCTGTTACTATTCCGGTAGAATTTTTTGATGCTCTCTGTTTGCGTTATGGTGATAACGCTGAGGCGGAACTGGATTTTGAAAAAGGGACGATAACTTACACTTTTCCTAACGGTCGCCAGCTTCCATTGTCTGAGATACCGACGGAGGATGGCGGTGCTTCTGGTTCTACAGAAGAAATACTGAACTCAGAACCCGGCAATTCAAGTGAGACTGCGGATATTTCGAGTTCCGGGGGAGGCGGACTAAAGTCCGCTATTTCAAATAAGGAGGAGGCTGTTGAGGGAAAATAAGGATGAAAAGTAAAACACGCTGGTTTTTGTGGGGGATAATTTTTCTTACTGTTGTTTGCCTTCGTTTAAACTTACCTCGTATTCCTATTCATTTAAATACAAGTTTTTTGAAGATTGATACTGAGATTGGAGGACCTGTTTCTTTATTTGGTGTTGAAAGGGATTTGCAGTTGAAGAAGGGTTTGGATATCCAAGGAGGAATTCATGTGGTGTTGGAAGCGGATATGTCTGGTGTCCAAGAGGAGCGTAGAGGGGAGGCTTTGGAGGCTGCTAAGGAGGTAGTTTCGCGGCGAGTTGATCTGTTTGGGGTTACGGAGGCTAATGTCCAGACAGCACGTACTGGTTCTGATTGGCGGATAATTGTTGAATTACCAGGAGTTACGGATACAGAAAAAGCTCTTGATTTGATTGGAGAAACGGCTCAGCTTGATTTTAGAAAACCTGTCTATTCGGAAGAGAACGGTGAGCAACAACTTCTCGGTTTTGAAAAGACAGATCTGACTGGAGAAAATCTTCAGCAAGCGCAGGTTACTTTCAGTCAACAGACAAGCGAACCCCAGGTTGCTATTAAATTTGATGCGGAAGGGACAGAAAAGTTTGCGCAATTAACAGAATTACTGGTAGGCGAACCGTTGGCAATATTTTTAGATGAGCAACCGATTAGTGCCCCACGGGTCCAGGAGAAAATTGCGAACGGGGAAGCCGTTATTTCTGGTCAATTCACTGTCGAGCAAGCAAAAAAGCTTTCCATTCAGCTTAATGCTGGTGCTCTTCCCGTTCCTTTACAAACAGTTGAGCAACGGCAGGTTGAGGCTTCTCTGGGGCAAGCTGCTGTTCGGAAAAGTGTTGTTGCTGGGGTTTGGGGGTTAATTTTTGTTTTCCTTTTTATGGTTTTGTACTATGGAAAGCTGGGGGTCTTGTCTGGTTTTACTCTCTTAGAGTACGGTTTAGTTACAATCACGTTGTATAGATTAATCCCGGTTACGTTGACTATGCCTGGTTTGACTGGGTTTATTCTTTCTGTGGGTATGGTGGTGGATTCAAGTATTTTAGTCTTTGAACGTATTCGGAGAGAGACACGAGCAGGTACACCCAAAGATCTAGCGGTGGAGAGAAGTTTTATGCATGCTATAGATGCAATCAAAGATGCCAATGTTTGCGATTTACTTATCTGCTTCCTTTTGTTTAACCCTTTTAATTGGGGTTTTTTAAACACTTCGGGAGTGGTTAGGGGTTTTGCCTTGACTTTGGCTCTTGGTATAGTAGTGGGGTTGTTTACTGGTGTTGTAATGACGAAGGTTTTGCTGAGGCTGTTTTATAAGTAATAAAACAATTTACAATGATTAACTTTTTAAATTACAAAAAAGTATATTTTAGCGTGTCAGTTTTCTTTCTGCTTATCAGTATTCTTTCTTTGATTTCTTGGGGTTTGCGTCCCAGTATTGATTTCACCGGAGGGAGTCTTTTGGAATTGAAGTTTGCCGAGGATATTGAATGTCAGGTTCCTAGCATTCGGGATGGTCTTGAGGATGGAAAAGATATGTTGGTCGCAGTTCAACAGTCAGAGGAAAATTGTTTGCTTAAGTTAGAAAATATAGATGACGCGGAGAAGAATATGTTAGTTCAATCTTTGGAGAGAAATATTGGAGAGGTTGCAGTTGTCCGTTTTGAAACTGTGGGCCCGACTTTAGGGCGAGAACTTCTTACTAAAACGATCATTGCTATTGTTTTGGCTGTAAGTTTAATTATGCTCTACGCTGCTTGGCAGTTTAAGGACTTTATGTACGGAGTTTGTGCTGTTTTAGCAATGCTGCACGATACCACTATTCTTTTAGGCTCTTTTGCCTTTTTTGGATATTTTTGGGGAGTTTCTGTTGATACCTTGTTTGTTACTGCTGTTCTTACCACTTTGTCTCTTTCGGTTCACGATACCGTGGTTGTGTTTAATTCGGTAAGAAAAGAAGCGGAAGGTCATAGAGGAAACGTTAGTCCATTGCAGTATGATGAGATCGTAAACAGAGCGATGAATGATACTATTGTTAGAGCTTTGGGTGATTCTTTTACTATTATGTTTATGCTTTTGTGTCTTGTTCTTCTTGGAGGACAAACAATTCACTGGTTTTCTGTGGCCCTTTTTATTGGGACAATTTTGGGAACCTATTCCTCTACCTTTGTAGCTACTCCTCTTCTTACGGTGTGGTACCGTAATCTTAGCTGAATGCGTAATAAATTATTTGCCCGGAAAAACTAAGCTAGAGTTGCGTTTCTAATTCTTTGTTTATTTGTTGTTTGGTATTTGTAATTTGGGAATTTTCTCGTGTTATTATATTTACTGTGTTTGGGTCTGATGTGCAAGTGAAGATAAAAAGTGAAGATGTTAAACCTTCCTCTATTGAAGAGGTTGTACAAGCTTTACTGCGGGTCCGTGGGTTAGAAAAAAGTTCTGTGGTGGAAGATTTTTTTTCCCCCTCTCATCCCCTTGATTTAGATCCTAATTCAGTGGATTTAAATGCTGAATTTTTGTCCTTGGCAAAAGAAAAGATAGAAAAGGCTATTTCAGAAAATAGGCCTATTGTGATTCACGGTGATTATGATGTAGATGGTCTTTGTGCAACAGCAATTTTGTGGGAAGCTATCTATCGGGAACTAGGTTATAAAAAATGTTTGCCGTTTATACCTAATCGCTTCGACCACGGTTACGGTTTCTCGGAGGATTCCCTGCGCGAAATTACAAATTACAAATTTCAAGTTCCAAATAAAGAAAAACCTTTGATTGTGACCGTTGATTGCGGGGTGACAGCACACAGGCCTTTGGAGTTGGCTGGGGAAAAGGGTTTTGATGTATTAGTTACAGATCATCACCAAAGAGACAGCCAATTTGAAGAAACTTTTGGTTTTGAATATGATTTGCGGGATATTTTGTGGACAGATGAAACTTGTGGGGCAGGAATAGCTTGGTTTTTGGCGCGGAGTTTACTAGGAGAAAAATCTGACCAATTTTTGGATTTGGTTTCTCTAGCAGCTATTGCCGATATTGAACCTTTGTTAGGAACCAACCGCTCTTTGGTTAAATTCGGTTTGGATAAATTAAATGAATCTCCTCGCCGTTTAGGTTTACAAAGTTTGGCAAAAATTGCCGGTGTCGATGAGAGAAGGATTGGTCTTTACGAGATAGGGTGGGTCTTAGCACCCCGACTTAATGCTGCTGGGCGGTTAGATGAGGCGATCAAGTCTTTGCGACTGCTTTGTACTGAAGATGAAAAGCAAGCAAATAGCCTTGCTCAAGAGTTGGATAGGATTAATCGGGAAAGACAGGAAACAACGGAGAAAATGTTAGCTACTGCTAAGATGTCTGTGGATAAAGAGCAGCTTGCTATTGTCACTGTGGATCCCGCTTACCACGAAGGTGTGATAGGTCTCTTGGCTGGGAAGTTGGTTGAAAAGTACCACCGACCTGTTCTTGCTATTTCTGAGGGGGGGCAAGTTTCTAAAGGATCTGCGCGTTCTGTTAAAGGTTTTGATGTCATAGCTGCCTTACGGGAATTGGCTAATTATTTGGTGGATGTTGGAGGTCACCCTATGGCTGCCGGATTCACTTTGGAGACAGAGAAACTGCCCGAGTTTCAGGCTGCTTTTTATTCTTTAGTGAAAGAGCAGGTTACTCCTGAGCTTCTTTGCGCTGAAAAAGCTGCGGATTTAGATTTACCACTTTCCCTAGTTTGTTGGGATTTATGGGAAGAAGTAAAAAAATTTGAACCTTTTGGAAGAGCAAATCCTCGTCCCGTTTTTTGGAGTGATCAATTGGGTGTAGTGGATGTCACTGTTGTTGGCAAGGATAAAAAGCATCTTAAGTTACGACTTCAGGATACAGGTGATACTGCTTTGGGCGGGAAGACTTTTCCTGCTATCGGGTTCGGGTTAGGTTCTGATTCTGAGGGGTTGCGGTTAGGTAGTCGGATCGATGCGCTTTTTAATTTATCTGAGAATGTTTGGAATGGGAACAGAACTCTTCAACTTCAGATTAAGGATTTCCGACTTCACGAAGAGTAGTAAATGCCTCATTGTCTAGTTTAGGTTCAAATGTTTCTAATTCTTCTTCAGTAACCTTTATACTTGCTGGCGCTTTCCAGATGCGGTACAGCTCAAAGCCAATCCAGGAAGTTACTGTGAATAAAGAGACAACGAGCAAAATTATGGCGTTTTTGGTTATTTTAATCATAGGCAAAATAACTTCTTAAGTTTATACGGTAAAGCTCGGTTCCATAGCGAGTTTTATTGATTCTTATCTCATCTATGTCTATAAGTCGAGAAGAGTTTTCTAGGTCTTGTAAGAAAGAGTTAAAGTCAGGAAAGACGCCTTCTACTTGTAGAAGAATAGGAACAGAATGGATAGTTATTACATCGTTTGGTAGCTTTATTTTTATCTGATTTTCTTTGGCAAAGGATAATCTATTCGGGCGCAAATTATTTCGTTTTGCTAGAGCGTATATAGTTTCTAGTATTTGTGCACTATTTTTTTTGTGCGGTAAAGCCTTTTCTAGTAATTGGATATCATTTTCATGTTTACTAAGAAGTATTTGAGCTCTAGATAAGTCCTTTATTTTTTGTTCTAGTTTTAAACTTGCTTCTTTTTGTTCTATTACTTTCTTCTTTAGTTCTACAACCGTTGCTAGTGCTGGGCGGATAGCAAAAGCACCGAAGATTATGAGCGCTAATAGACTGAGACCTGCCATGGTGTAGACCTTAGTCTTGGTGGGTGTAATGACAGGCGGTTTTATATATTTCCATTTAAATCTTTTTTCAGCCATTAGGTTTTCCTTTTATTTTTTAGATTTGTGAGCATATGATTCAGGGTTGATCTCTACGTCTAAAAATATCTCGATTTCTCCTTCTTTTCCTAGATTGGCACTTTTTAGCGCGACAGTTTGAACATCTTCCCAGTTAAGGATTTGCGTTAGTAATTTGGTGAAATATCCGCTACTGCCCGTTTCTACAGTTAGTTTTAAGTTGTTGCTTTTGATTTCCAGTGCTTTGATTACAGTTTTTGGAGGGATTATGCTAGGAAATTCATTAAGCGGTGCAGAATATTGATTTTGCCTGCTTTTTAAATCTTTGAAAGCGCTCAGTCTATCCTGTACTTTACGGAACCTTTCTTCTAGCGTTCCTGTAGTTTTGATAATTACTTTTTTGGTTCTGATTTCTTCTGAAAGATCCGTAATTCTTCTGTCGAGGAAGAATCGGGAGAAGAAAACTCCTAAAACAATTATTTCCGTACCGATTATTATTACTCTTCCTCCCGTAGTTGTCCATTTTAAAGCCTGTTGCCAGAAAGGTTTTTCTGAAAATTCTTTTTGGGGGAGAAGGTTTATAGCCATAGGGCAGACAATTTAAACTTACTCTAATTTTTTCAGTCTTTTGCTCCATCGGGACTTCAATCTTGCTGCTTTGTTTTTATGGATTACACCTTTTTGAGCTGCCTTGTCCAGTACTACTTGCGTTTGTTTTTCCAATTCTTCTTGCGTTTCGTCAATGTTTCGACCACTCTCCAATTGCCGTAATTTTTTAGCCAGACTTTCAATCTTACTTCGCCAGTGGTTATTTATTTCTGTTTTCCGCTTTGTTTGGCGTATTCGTTTTTTGCTGGAAGATAAATTTGCCATATTTGCAGCCTACGGCGTTCCGCTTTCGGCCTCCCGCTAGAGATTTGTAAATGATTTACGGAAAGCGGTCGGCGGTGAACGGGACGCTGTGAGCCGATTGTACCATCTGCTTGCTAGTTATCGCAATAGGATGTTAGCATAAAATCTACTGTGTTTGAAAAAGTTTGGACGCAAGGAAGGAAAATTTTAACGCAAAGACAGCCGAAGATTCACCGAGCTGCTGCGTTTATAATGGTTACTGTTCTTGCTTCCAAGGCTTTGGGGTTGGTCCGCGATCGACTTTTGGCAAGCTTTTTTGGTGCACAGCCGGATCTGGGGGTTTTCTGGGCAGCTGTTGAAATTCCGGATACAATATTTTATATCTTAGGCTCCGCTGTTTTTTCCGCCTCTTTCATTCCTGTTTTTACAAGTTATTTGGGCGGGTCGGGAGAATCAGTCGAGAGGGGTCAATCTGATGATGCCCGGCAGAAGGAAGGATGGGTTGTGGCAGGGACAGTTTTGAATCTGGCTCTTTTGTGCTTTTCTGTATTAGGTTTTGTCCTTCTTTTCTTTTCTGAACCTATTTCGCGGTTGGTTGCCCCTGGTTTTTCCAAGGAGGAAATACAGTTGATGAGCGGTCTTGTTCGGGTAATGACAGGTGCGCAGTTTTTCTTTGTTCTTAGTTATTTTCTGACTGGGATTTTGCATTCTTTTCAGCGTTTTTTGCTTCCTGCTTTAGCTTCAGTTTTCTATAACTTTGGCGTTATCTTAGGTATTGTTGCTCTCGCCCCTCGTTTTGGTGTTTGGGGGCCAGCCTGGGGTATGGTTTTTGGATCTTTTCTTCACTTTGTTGTCCAGCTACCGCTAGCTTACTCTCTTGGCTTTTCGTGGCAAAGTGTGGGAAAGAAGCTTTTCCATCTCGAAGTAAGAAGAGTTTTTAAGCTCATGGTACCAAGGGCAATAGCTCTTCTAGGAGGAAAAATGAGTAGTATAATTCAGATTAGTTTAGCTTCTTTGGTTCCTACTATTGATAGTGTTTCTAACGTAGCTGTGTTGACATTTGCGCGACACTTAAAGCTTTTACCTGTAGCACTTTTTGGAATGAGTATTTCAGAAGCTGCTCTTCCTGTTCTTTCCCGTCATACTTCTGCAAAAGAAGCAAATGAGTTTCGGGACGTGTTTAAATCTTCCTTACAGCAAACTTTATTTCTAGCTGCTCCTGCTGCAGTTATTTTGCTGGTTTTGAGAATACCTGCTGTGCGTTTAGCCTTTGGTGCAAAAAGATTTTCTTGGAAGGCAACTATTCTTACTGGCTACGCTGTAGCTTTTTTTTCCTTAGAGGTGGTTTTTCAGGCGGTTCTTTATCTTTTAAATCGTGCTTTCTATGCTTTAGAGGAGGCAAAAACTCCGGTTAAGATTACTTTATTTTTTTCTGCTTTGGGAATTTCTTTAGCTGCTTTGTTTACGCGCGTTATTGGTTGGGGAGTGTGGGCGATACCTCTAGCTCTTTCTTTTGCTAGCGCTGTTCAAACTGTGGTTCAATTTATTTTTTTAGAGAGGAAAATTGGGAAATTTGATCGTGTCGAATTACTTGCGCCCCTGACAAAAATTGGTTGGTCAGCTTTCTTTTCCGGTGTTTTCTTGTATATTCCTATGAAGCTTTTGGATAAACTAGTTTTTGATACTACACGTGTAATTGGCCTATTTTTACTTACAGGTACGGCGGCTTTTTCCGGGTTGGTCGTTTATTTGTGCTTTACTTACATTTTTAATGTCCGTGAATGTAGGCAGCTTACTCGATTAATCCTCGCCCAATTTAGGAGGAAAGAATCGGGAAAATAGTTGATCAATGTTATGATTATTTGCTGTGGGGACGGCTCCGATCACCTACTCCTTGACATTGGTTTATCACTCACGTTACAATATTGCTAGTGGGGAAATAACAAACTACAAGCACCAAATAGCAAGTTCCAAACAGTAGTTTGTTATTTGAAGTTTGTAATTTGTTTTTGAAGTAACTTTCTATGGCTATTTCTGATCTTACTGAGCGGCAAAAGCGATTGCTTTGCGATGTTGTGGAGGAATTTATTGAAGAAGCGGAGCCGATTGGCTCTAAGCGATTGGTAGAGCGCTGTGGCTTGGATATTTCTCCCGCAACAGTTCGTAATGAGATGGCAAGGTTAATTGAGGAGGGTTTGTTGGATAAGCCCCATGCTTCTGCCGGCCGATTTCCTACTACCATGGGGTTTCGCTTTTACATTAATGAGTTGATGGAAGAGAATGAGTTGCCGGTGATCGAGGAGGTTTCTCTCAAGCAGCGGTTATGGCCCCATCGCTTTAGTGCCGCAGATTTGTGGTACGAAACAGCAAACGCGTTGGCGGATTCGACAAAAGGATTGTCTATTGTTTTAGCTAAAGAGCGTGTTTTTTCCTCCGGTGCTGTAAATGTGTTGGATCATCCTGAATTTTTTGATATCGATGTTACTAAGACAGCTTTACATTTGCTGGATCACCCAGAACTTTTGGAGGAACTCTTTGATCGAGCAGAGTTAAGTGAGGGTGTACATACTTTGGTTGGTGCGGAACTGGGGCTCACACATTTAGAGCCTTGTGGTTTGGTTTTTTCACCTATTGAGTTGCGAGAAGGTTATGGTGTAGTAGGTGTGTTAGGTCCCAACAGAATGGAGTATTACAAAGTTATTCCGCGTGTTCGGTATGTTTCTGGTCTTTTGCGCGAACTTGGTAAAGAATGGTAGGTAATGCCGCCTTCGGGATTCGGCTAACCGCTTTTCCGCTCTGGCGGAAAGCCGAAAGCGGAATGAGGAGAACGGAAAGCGGAAAATCATGACAGACTTAAAAAAGGAAGAAAAACAACGAGAACAGGATTCTCGAGAAGAAAAGAAGGAAGGACGGGATTACGAAGAGAAATGGAAGCGTGCTTTAGCTGATTACCGTAATTTGGAGAAGAGAGTCGCTAAGGAAAGGAAGGATCTTTCTAAATTTGCAGGATTCATGATTGTTTCTAAACTTCTTCCTGTGTTAGATGATTTGGAATCTGCAGTGGCGGCGGAAGAAGATTCTGGCTTACGACAAATACTGAGAAAGTTTAAAGAAGTTTTAGAAGAAGAGGGGGTAGAAGAGATAGTTGCTGAAGGAAAAGAATTTGATCCTTCTGTGATGGAGTGCGTAGAGAAGGCTGAGGATGTGGAGGAAAAGGAAGCAGTTGTTAAAAAGGTGGTTCGTAAAGGTTATACCTTAAAGGGAAAATTGTTAAGACCGGCAAGAGTAGTCGTGGAAAATTAACCTAATTGTACTAATTGACCTAATTTCTAAACAATGTCCAATTACTAATAATCAATGACCAATTTTCAGATTTGGAATTGGTGTTTGGTGCTTGATTAGGTTAATTAGAATAATTAGAGTAATTAGAAATTATTAGCTTTCGTAGCAAGATAAATTACTATGTCAAAAATTATTGGAATTGATCTAGGTACAACAAATTCAGTAATGGCTGTGATGGAAGCTGGGCAGCCAAAAGTAATTCCTAATGCAGAAGGAGACCGCCTTACCCCTTCTGTGGTGGACCCGGTAAAGGATTTGGTAGGGGCCCAGGCAAAGCGCCAGATGTTGGTTAATCCTAAGAATACTATTTATGCTGTAAAGAGGTTGATGGGGCGGCGGTTTGATGATCCTATGGTTTCTAAAGCCATGGATATGGTTCCTTATAACATTGTGGAAGGGAAGAATGGGTTAGCTGTGTTGGAAGTTGAAGGTAAGAAATACACTCCGCAGGAGATTTCAGCAATGGTTCTTTCTAAAATGAAGCGGGATGCAGAAGATTATTTGGGAGAAGATGTAAACGAGGCGGTGATTACGGTTCCGGCGTATTTTGATGATTCTCAGCGCAATGCTACCAAAGAAGCCGGGCAAATTGCTGGTTTTGAAGTGAAGAGGATTGTAAATGAGCCTACAGCATCTAGTTTAGCTTATGGTTTAGCAGAAAAAGGTAATCAAAAGATTGCCGTGTATGATTTGGGTGGTGGTACTTTTGATATTTCTATCCTCGAAATTGGGGAGGGTGTTTATGAGGTTCTTTCTACTAATGGTGATACCTTTCTTGGTGGTGAGGATTTTGACGATCGGATAATTGATTATCTTTTGGAAGAATTTAAGAAACAGCAAGGAGTTGATCTTTCTACAGACGCACAGGCAATGCAACGCCTCAAAGATGCTGCGGAAAAAGCGAAAATTGAGCTTTCCTCTAAGCAAGAAACTAATGTTAATGTCCCCTATATTACTATGACTGACTCAGGCCCCAAGCATTTGGATATTACTCTTACCCGCGCTAAGTTGGATCAATTAACTGAAGATTTAGTTGAAAAAACGTTTGATCCTTGTCAGAAAGCTCTTGATGACGCGGAGATGGTAACAGAGGATATTGACGAGGTAATCTTAGTAGGAGGGCAGACGCGGATGCCCAAGATTATTTCTGACGTGACCGAGTTTTTTGGGAAGGAGCCTAATAAAAGTGTCAATCCTGATGAGGTTGTAGGTGTTGGTGCTGCAGTGCAGGCAGGTGTGCTTAAGGGCGATGTGGAAGATGTTGTTCTTTTGGACGTTACCCCCCTTACTTTGGGAATTGAAACCCTTGGTGGAGTTATGACGCCTATGATTGAGCGGAATACTACTATTCCTACTTCTGCTTCTAAAGTGTTTTCTACTGCTGGAGATAACCAAACTTCCGTGGAAATTCATGTGTTGCAAGGTGAGCGAGAGATGGCAGCGGATAACAAATCTTTGGGACGCTTTATCTTAGACGGAATTCCACCTGCACCGCGTGGTGTTCCGCAAATTGAGGTTACTTTTGATATTAATGCTAATGGAATTGTGGAAGTTAGTGCTAAAGATAAAGGAACAGGTAAAGAGCAAAAAATTACTGTGGAAGGAGCAACTGGCCTTTCTGAGGATGAGGTAGATAGGATGCAGCGAGAGGCGGAGGAACATGCGGAAGAGGATCGTAAGCGAAGGGAAAGAGCTGAGGCGCGGAACCAGGCCGACAATATTTGCCACGTTGCAGAGCAAGCTTTGGAAGAAGCGGGGGAGGATGTGGATGCTGAGGTAAAGGTTTCTATTGAAGAAAAAGTTGAAGAGCTTCGTGGTATGTTGGAAGATGCTTCTGTAGAAGAATTAAAAAGCAAGTCAGAACAACTTTCCCAAGAATTGCAAAAAATTGGTGAGGCTGTTTACAAGGCTCAAGGTCCTTCGGCAGGATCAGAACAAGCTGGCGTGCAGCCGGATGAGGAGGGTAAGGTTTCGGGAGGAGAAGAGGAAGAAAGGGACGATGGCGACGTAAAGGAGGGAGAGGTTGTAGATGAGTAAGCAATGAGTAATTTTATTCCAATGAGCTTGATTTCTTTTTTACTTAAGCTTTTGATTAGAGGGCTGGCGGTTTTTACTGCCAGTTATGTAACTCCAGGTGTGCAGGTAGCTTCCTTTAGCGTTGCGATTGTTACTTCTATAATTTTGGGGGTTCTTAACGCTTTTCTCCGTCCCTTTCTTATTTTTCTTACTCTTCCTATAAATATCTTAACTTTAGGTTTATTTACCTTGGTGATAAACACCTTGATAATAATGCTGACCAGCCGTTTGGTTCCGGAGTTTGCAGTTCGGGACTTTTTCTCTGCCCTCCTTTTCGGTATTATCCTCGCCTTGGTTAATTGGTTTTTGAGTTCTTTTGTTTGACTTCCTTCCAAAAAAAATTTTAGTAGCCCCGTTATCATACTCTTCAGGGGGATTAGTAGAAATCGGGAAGGTGGATTTCTTTTGGATCAAGGTATTATTGTTTTTATACTTGGCTGGTTTTTTAGCCTAGTCGATCTTCTTTTTTTTAAGGTCTAGGGGGTTGATTTTAGTTCTTCTCTTAATCTCATCCAGATTTTACCTAGTTCGTTTCTTCCATTTCTATCTGGTCCCCAGCCCCAGAAGTTATCTTTGGGAGAATCTTCGACAATTTTCCTGTCTCCAGTTTGAATAAGTTTGTGTTTAATGTAGGGATTTTGATTTAATTTGTGTCTGACAATTTCTTCCATTACTTCAATCTTTCTATTGTTCCAATCTTCGGAGATTTTGTCTGCATTTCGCTTCGCAATTTTGTAAGCTTCGTGTGCCGAATTGGCCTTACGAATTTGTTCAGCTAATTTGGGAGCAGTTTCAAAAAAGTGCGCTGCTTGGTATGCATGTTCAGATGTTTGCCAATATTTTCCTTGCCAGGTAACAGAAAAACTTGAAAAGTTTGAGAAACAGTAAAACTCCCGCTCGTAAAAGCCAACTATCTTGCCCGAGGTTTCAAGTTTAGGGTCTCTATTTTTATATTGGGGTTTTTTCATAATAAAATTTGAGTTGAGTATAGGAATATAAACCTTGAAGGTTTAGAACACTTGTGGTTATCTACTGATTTTAAATTCCACAACTTCGCCGTCTTGGATTTGGTAATCGCGGCCGTGAGTTTCTACTTTGCCTTTTTCCCTTGCTTGTTTCCAGCTTCTGGCTTTAATTAAATCTTGCCAAAAGATAACATCCACGCGGATAAAATTTTCTTTAAAGTCGGAGTGTATCCGCCCGCCCGCCTCAGGTGCTGGAGTGCCTTCTTTTGTTGTCCAGGCGCGGACCTCTTTTCCTCCTACTGTAGTAAAGAAAGAAATTAGTTCTAAAGTTTGGTACGTTTTTTTAATAAATCTATCTAAACCTGTGTCTTCTAAATTAAATTCTTCTAAGTATTCCTTTTGTTCTTCTGGTTCTAGATCATTTATTTCTCTTTCTAGCATGGCAGAAAGAATTAAATATGTTTCATTGCTGTTACCTGTTTTTTTCATTATAGCTTTAATGTTAGCTTTAGTTTCTTCTCGATTTTCTAACTGGGATTCTGAGACATTAAAGAGGTAAATTACAGGTTTGGTAGTTAGTAAATTGAATTTACGGAGGATTTTAGTTTCTTCTTTACTGAACTCAGCTTTATGTAGCGGGGTTCCTTCATTTAATAGGTTTTCTGCCTTTTCTAAGGTCTCGGCTTTTTCTTGTTCTTCTTTAGTTCTTTTTCCCTTAGTTATTTCTTGCCTTTCCAAGACTTCTAGGTCTGCAAGCATCAGCTCTGCGTTTATAGTTTTGATGTCTTCTTTTGGAGATATTTGGTCGGATACAGAAGGCACATTGGGATTTTCAAATAGACGAACAACATGAACAATTGCAGTTACTTCCCGGATGTTGGAAAGGAATTGGTTTCCCAAACCCTCTCCTTGGTGGGCTCCTTCTACTAGACCGGCAATGTCGTAGAATTCTACTGCGGCAGGAATAACCGGCTGGATATCTAAGGTGTCTGCTATTTTGTAGGGACGTTGGTCAGGGACTTCTACAACTCCTACATTTGATTCTATAGTGCAGAAAGGATAATTAGATGTATCAGCTACCTGTTTTTTTAGTAAGGCGTTGAATAGAGTTGATTTACCAACATTGGGAAGTCCGATAATGCCTACCTCTAACATAGAGAAATTATAACAGATCTTTTTTTCATTGTTCGACTGCTCAATTGCTCAACTGTTTAATAATGTAGGAAATGTTGGAGATGTTGAATCGCTTACTGCGTTCGCTTGTAGACATCTTGAACATATTTAGCAGGCGTAGCGATTTAGCATTTTTGATATTTTATACAATTCCGCTGTCGAACCATTGAATAATCGAGCCGTGGTTCTTATTTATTTAAAATTCCCAAGACCTTGCCTCTATCCGTTTTTTATGATAGTCTTCCTTGCGAAAGGTAAATTTATGGTTCAGACAGAATTTTCTGCCGCACTTAACCAGGTATGTAGCGAACGCGGTTTAGAGAAGGAAAAAGTTGTGGGGGCAATAAAAGAAGCTCTTCTTGCAGCTTTTCGTAAAGATCACCCCGGTGAAGATATGGATGAGGTTACTATTGATCTGGACTCTGAGAGCGGTGGGGTACGTGTATTACGTGGAAAGGAGGATATAACACCGGCCGGTTTTGGTAGAATAGCTGCCCAGACTGCAAAACAAGTGATTACTCAGAGACTGCGAGAAGATGAGAAAGACGCGCTGGTTAGTGAATTTAAACAAAAAATTGGCACTATTGCCCAAGGCCATATTTTTCGGTTGGAAAACGGTGTGGCTGTTCTGGATTTAGGCAAGACACAAGCACTTCTTCCTCCCCAGGAACAGACACCTAACGAGAGCTATCAAGTTAACCAACAAATAAGGGTTTTAATAAAAAATATTCGTGAAGGTAGGAAAGGTCCGGAGATTATTGTTTCTCGCCGCAGTCCTGCCTTTGTAGAAGAGCTTTTTGCTTTAGAAGTGCCGGAGATAGATTCAGGCACAGTTACGATCGAAAGCGTTGCTCGGGAAGCAGGGAAAAGAACAAAGATAGCTGCAGCTTCTTCTAATGAAAATATTGATCCTGTTGGTTCTTTAGTAGGGCAGAAAGGGACGCGAGTGCAGGCGGTTTTAAGGGAGCTTGGTCCTGAGAAGATTGATATTATTGAATATAATGAAAATGTGGAGCAGTTTATTGCTAATGCCTTGTCGCCTGCTGAGGTTACTAGTGTAGAAACTGATGAAGAGAAAGAAACCGCTACAGTGCAGGTGCCAGAAGATCAGCTTTCTCTTGCTATTGGTAAAGGGGGTCAGAATGTGAGGCTAGCAGCTAAATTAACTGGTTGGCGTATTGATATTCAAGGGCCGGAAGGAGAATTAGCGCCAGAGACGGAATTGGAAAGTCTTGGGTTACCTACAAGGATAGAGAATACCCTAAAAGAGGCGGATTTGACTAGTGTGCCTAAACTTAGGATGATGACGGCTGATGAGCTGAGTAAGGTGGAGGGAATTGGTCCTAAATCTATTGAAACTATTAATGAGGTTTTGGAGGAAAGTGTCCAGGATGTAGAAGAAGAATCTGTAGATGCGGAAGGTGATCAGGAGGACGGAAAGGAAGCTGAACAGTCAGATCAAGAGGAGCAAGAAGAGGGTGAAAAAGACAGTGAACAGCCACAAGAATCAGAAGAAATAGAAAATGAGTAACATTTTTCTAGATTTTTCAACAGTGTTTAATATGAGTTCCATTTGGAGTAGTAGAACTAAACATGGCGAAAGAAGAAAACGAACAATTAGGATTTCGTCCCCCAGTGGTTACCCTTCTGGGCCACGTTGACCACGGAAAAACAGCACTTCTTTCCGCAATTCAAGATCGTGATCTTAACCGGCAGGAATATGGTGGTATTTCTCAACATACACGCGCTTATCAGATAGAACAGGAGTTAGAGGAAGAAAAGCGGCTAATTACTTTTCTAGACACTCCCGGGCATGCTGCCTTTTCGAAAATGCGTTCTCGCGGAGGAAAAGTGGCAGATCTAGTTCTTTTGGTAGTAGCGGCTAATGAAGGTGTGGAACCGCAAACAAAAGAGGCTATAAAGTATGCGCGCGAGGCGGATGTTCCCATTATTGTTGCTCTTAACAAAATGGATTTAGATACCGCACAGCCGGAACGAGTTAATCAGCAGCTGGCAGAAGAAGATCTTACCCCAGAAGATTGGGGAGGAAAGATTACTGTTGTACCTGTTTCTGCAGAGACAGGAGAAGGCGTGGATGAATTGGTGGAAATAATTCTTTTGTGGGCAGAGACCACAGAGTTAGAAGATACTAGTGATGAACCATTCCAGGGAATAGTTATCGAGTCTCATATGGATAAGAACCGGGGGCCTATGGCTACCGTTTTGGTTAAGCAAGGGGTCGTAAGAAAAGGGGATGAAATAACTACTAAGCAAGGGATTGATGAGGATCAGGGATTACAGAAGAATATCAACGGAAAGGTGAAGGCCCTGTTATTAGAGGGTGAGAATATCCAAAAAGCTGTTCCTTCTGATCCTGTGGAAATTCTCGGATTTGAAGAAGTACCTGAAGTGGGGGCAATTGTGGTGAGCGGTCAATCTGAAGAACAAATTCGTAGAGGGGCAACAAGAAGGACAAGTACTTACGCGCCGAGGGACGAAAAAACAATTAATGTAATTCTTAAAGCTGATACCGTAGGAACTGCTCAAGCAGTGGAGGCTTCTGTGGAGGATCTTACCTTGGATGAGTATCAAGTTAATGTGGTCTTCTCTGGGGTAGGCGGGATAACAGAATCAGATATTCGTTTGGCATATGATACTAATGCTCGTATTTTTGCCTTCAACACAGAGCAGCAAACAGGTACAGAAGGGTTGGTAAGCGATCTAAAGGTAACTATTCAGAAGTACAATGTGATTTATAAATTGATTGAAGGTGTGAGGAATGCGTTAGAACAGCGGAAGAATAAAGTCGAGGGGGAGGTTAAAGGGGTTGGAAAAGTGATAAAGACTTTTACTTTGCCCCGTTCCGGAGACAGGGTGGCAGGAACACGTGTTATTTTAGGAGAAATTCGCGAAGGGAATCGAATCGAAATTACCCGTGATGGAGAAGTTGAACACCGGGCAAGAATTAAAAATATTGAGGAGAAAAGAGAGGACGTAGAGAAAGCTACGAAAGGGATGGAGGTTGGTATACTTTTCTACCCGCAGTTTAAGGTTAAAGTAGGAGATATGATTGAGGTGATATAGCGAATAAGCTACTAATAGAAATTAGTAGGAAGTAGGAAGTAGCGAAGTTCTTGATCACTTGACGTTTACGTATTACTTCGCACCAAGAAAAACTGCGTTCGCTTGATGACAATTTGAACATTTTGGACAAGTGAGCGGAGCGAACGATTGAACAACTTCAACATTCTCGACAGCGCGGCGACCCGCCGTTTTAGGCGGATTCTGAACCAAGACTTCGGCGGTGAGCTCAATCGAATTGTTCGGAATGACCCTAAACTGGGATCAATAGGTTGCGTGGTCTTTTCTGTTTGTTAATTTTTGTCTTTTTTTAATTTCTTTAGTGTTTGCCGTTCCTTGCGGGAAAGTCTCTTTGGGATTTTAACTTGAACCTTTATATAGGCATCTCCTTGCCCTTGCCCGCGATAAGTGGGCATACCCTTATTAGCTAGTCGAAAAGTGTCGCCAGGTTGTGTTCCCGCAGGTATTTTCAAGGTGGCCTGCCCAATTCCTGACTCTTCTTGCAAAGAAACTACCGGGACGGCTGCTGTTCCTCCTAGAAGGGCGTCAAGGTAGGAGATATCTTGTTCAATATAAATATTCTCTCCACGAATTGTAAATTCACGTGGTTCTCGGACTCGGACTAAGATATATAAATCTCCTGTTATTTGCTCGCCGCGCGGTCCTTGTACCGTTTTTCCTTCTTCTTCAAATTTTAGCTCCATACCATCGTGTATTCCTTGGGGGATGCGAATTTTTGTTTTTCGGCCTTGTACATTTATTGTTTCCTCCGCTCCGTGGACAGCTGTGGCAAAGTCAATGGTCATTTGGAATCTTAGATCTGATTGTGCGCGGCGCCCAAAGGGGTTTTCTCTTCCAAAAAACACGGAGAACGCGTCGCCAAAAAAATCTTCGAAGTTCATATCGTCCCCGCCTGGGCCGGTGGAGTAAGTATAGGTAAAAGGTCCTTGTGAACCAGTTCGAGATGTTCGCTCTTGTCCGAAAGGAGCGTGCTCTCCAAATCCTCCTGTTTGGGAAAAGGCAGTATCCCCGAATTGGTCGTAAGCCTGCTTTTTTTGGGGATCAGAAAGAATCTGGTAGGCTTCGTTTATTTTTTTGAACTGAGCTTCATTCCCTTCTCCTGATTTTGAATCGGGGTGATATTTTTTTGCCAATCGACGGTATGCTTTTTTTATCTCTTCTTGTGAAGCATTTTCTGAAAGTCCTAAGATATCATAGTAATCAGCCATTGCGTTCCCAATTTTAGCAGAAATTACCCAAATTTTTAAGTGATTTAACTCTGTTCTACTGAATGCGCGTATACACAAATAAATTTCAATGCTTAAATACCAAATTAAGTACTAATTACTAGTCTCTAGTTTCTTGTCTCAAATCAGTTAATTGTGTTTTGAATAATATACCACTGGCTAAACTGATGAATTAACTAGCCAGTCGTAGCATCGTATCCCACTTGTAAGGATTAATGCGGTCATTTCCCATTTTGTTTATTGCCCCAGCTGATTGCGGAGAAAGATGAGTAATGGTAATATGTAAACATGATGACATTAAAATCAGACGAAAAACAAGAACTTATTAAAAAATTTGCTAGGCATAATGGAGATACAGGTTCTCCTGAGGTTCAGGTTGGCATTTTGACAGCGCGGATTAGAGAGCTTTCTGAACATCTAGAGGAGCACAAAAAGGATAACCATTCTCGTCGCGGCCTCTTAAAGCTTGTTGAAAAACGACGTAAATTGTTGAAGTACCTTGAAGAAAAAGATGAAGTGCGCTATAATGCTCTACTAGAAAAGTTGGAAATTGAGGAGTGAGGTGGAAGCAACAGGGCTAGTGGTATCGGGAGATGAAGTGTTTGCTGCTCTCCTGAAACTATTGGTACTGTTGCCTTCCTTACCTCTCGTTGCATATTTATGTCTAAGATTATAAAAAAAGAAGTAGAATTAGCTGGCCGAACGTTAAGTTTGGAAGTTGGCCGTTTGGCTCAACAGGCAAATGGATCAGTTTTAGCCCGGTATGGGGAAACAGCAGTTTTAGCAACGGCTACGGAAGATGAACTTCGGGAAGGTATTGATTACTTTCCTCTTCGCGTTGATTTTATCGAACGTCTGTATGCCGGTGGTGTTATCAAAGGGTCTCGTTTTGTTAAACGGGAAGGACGTCCTTCTGATGAAGCAATTTTAGCTGGTCGAGTAATTGATCGTTCTATTAGACCTATTTTTCCAGATGGGTATAAGAAAGATGTTCAGGTTATTATTACCGCCTTATCTGTTGATGAGGAAAATGATGCAGAGCTCCTAGCTGCTGTTGCTAGTTCGGCAGCTTTAGCTGTTTCTGATATTCCTTGGGACGGTCCTATTGGGACAGTACGTGTGGGTTACGATTCGGAAGAAGATGATTTTATTCTTAACCCCCCGCTTAATACTTTGGTTGAAAATGATTTGAATTTGATTGTTTCTGGTACGGAGGAGAAGGTTATAATGATTGATGCTAGTGGTAACGAAGTAGATGATGATGCGGTTGTGGAAGCAATTTCTTTTGGTCAAGAAGGATTGCAACAGATTATCGATCTTATTACTGATCTTCAGTCCACTGCTGGTAAGAGAAAGCACGAGATTGAGCTTCCTGAACCTATTCCTGTTGAGGATGATGTAGCTGATTATGTACGGGAAAATTTCGTTCCCGATATTTTGGAAGAAGGGAAAGTTGATTTTGCGGCGCAAGATGATCGGAAAGAAATACTCTATGAAAAGTTTGAAGGTGAGCTAAAGAAGTCAGAGATGGATACTATTTTTGAAAACACGGTTAAGAAGGAAGTTCGGAAATATATTTTGGAAAATGATACGCGCATTGATGGGCGAGAACCTGATGAGGTGAGACCAGTTTCTGTTGAGGTGGGAATGCTTCCCCGCGCGCATGGATCCGGACTTTTTAATAGGGGTGATACTCAGGTTCTTACTGCGGCAACTTTAGGGTCTCTTTCCCTTGAACAGATGTTAGAAAGTATGACTGGGGAAAGTACTAAACGCTATATGCATCATTACTATTTCCCACCTTTTAGTACTGGGGAAACTGCCCCACTTCGTGGTCCAGGTAGGCGAGAGATCGGCCATGGAGCTTTGGCGGAAAAAGCTTTGCGGCCTGTGCTTCCCTCTGAGGATGAGTTTCCTTATGCTATAAGATTGGTTAGTGAGGTCCTTTCTTCTGCCGGTTCAACTTCTATGGCTTCTACTTGTGGTTCAACTTTGGCACTTATGGATGCAGGAGTTCCTATCTCTTCTCCTGTTGCTGGTATTGCTATGGGGATGATTCCTGGTAAAAATGGTGAGTATAAATTGCTTACTGATATTGCTGCTTTAGAGGATTTTTATGGGGGAATGGATTTTAAGGTTACCGGGACTCGGGAAGGAATAACAGCTATTCAACTGGATGTTAAGATTGATGGGCTTACCCCAGAGATTATTAAGGAAACCATTCGCGGTGCGAGAGAAGCCCGTTTGCAAATATTGGACATAATGGAGGAAACTATTGAAGCTCCGCGCGACCATCTTTCTATGCATGCCCCCCGGGTAGAAACTATTCATATTTCCCCGGAGAAAATAGGCAAGGTAATTGGACCAGGAGGAAAAATGATTAGGTCTATTACTGAAGAAACGGGTGCAGAGATCGATATTGAAGAGGATGGGACAGTATCAGTAACCGGTACGGAGCCTGCAGGTGTGAAGAAAGCGCTGGAAACCATACAGGGCTTAACCGCAGAACCGGAAGTAGGAAAAGTTTACGAGGGGCGAGTTACTAAGATAATGGATTTTGGGGCTTTTGTAGAAATTCTTCCTGGACAGGAAGGCTTAGTACATGTTTCCGAGATGACAGATGGTTATGTTGAAGATCCCCACGACGTTGTTTCTGAAGGTGACGAAATAAAGGTTAAGTTGGTTGAGGTGGATGAGGAGGAACGGCTTAATCTTTCTATAAAAGCTTTATCTGATGGTCAAGATGACCAAGAGTCACAGTCTCATTATCAGAAAGCTAATTAAAGCTTCTTGTTCTATAAATTATGCCTGAAACCTTGCCCGAAATACAAGAGCTTGAACAACGTGTGGAAGCTGCTACTTTACCCCCTGAGTTAGAGGAAAAGGTATTGCGTTTGGTTGGTCAGTTAAAGAGGATGGTTGAGTTTCGGAGCTACACCGCGGAATACGAATCTATCTCTCGTTATATTGATTTAGTTGTCAGTCTTCCCTGGACACAGCGTTCGGAAGATAATTTAGATTTGGACAAAGCTAAGGATGTTTTGGATCAGACTCACTACGGGATGGAGAATGTTAAGGATAGGATTTTGGAGTACATTGCGGTTTTAAACCTGACAGAAGAGAGAAGGGGAAGAAAGATAGAGTTGCAAACAGGACCTTTGGCAGTAACCCGGGCTTCTGTTCTTTGCTTTATAGGTCTTCCAGGAGTAGGAAAGACATCGATTACCTATTCTATTGCCCGTGCTTTGAACCGAAAATTTATCCGTGTTGCTATGGGAGGAATGGGGAGTGCAGCTCAGCTAAGAGGCCGATCTCGGTCGTTTCCCATGGCGGAGCCAGGACTGATAATCAAAGGTCTAAGAAGGGAAAAGACAAAGAATCCTGTTATTCTTCTTGATGAAATTGATCGTGTTAGTGAATCTGCCCATGCGGAAATTATGGGTGCTCTTTTAGAGCTTTTAGATCCTGAGCAACACGCTGAGTTTTTAGATTATTATCTAGATTATCCCTTTGATTTGT
Organism: Patescibacteria group bacterium; assembly: GCA_048621635.1. GTDB lineage: Bacteria > Patescibacteriota > WWE3 > JAUXAW01 > JAYEID01 > JBMCWH01. Next base: position 29,279 of record JBMCWH010000001.1, on the reverse strand, counting down.
CGGAAGCTCTTTTTATTTGTACTGCTAACCATACAAGAGGGATTGCCAATGCGGTTCAAGACCGTCTGGAAATGATTGAGATGCAATCCTATACTGACGAAGAAAAAATAACTATTGGTAGAGAGTATTTGCTTCCCCGTGCTTTGGAATCAACAGGTCTTACACAAGATCAGTTGCGTATTTCTGATTCTGTTTGGAGTCAGGTAGTGCGGCCTTTGGGCTACGATGCGGGGATAAGAACGTTAGAGCGGACTGTGCAAGGAATTTGCCGCAAAGTGGCAAGGATTATTGTGGAAGGAGAGGCTGATAGAGTTGTTATTAATGAAGATAATATTGATGAATATCTTTCGAGGATGTAGTTGTGAGGAATGGCCCGCTTCGTTATGATTTGGGGTTTCAGAAAAGTAGAGACGTTGCGTTGCAACGTCTTTTCAACTCAGCCTGATAACTTTGTGCGCAATGATTATCGATAGATATTTTTTAGAAAGATTCGCTGTTTTCATAGAGATAATCGACAAGTTAGGCGTTCAGGCTCATTCAGCGAAGATTTTGTCCGAACCTGATTATGTTAAACGGGTTTTCCTTTTCGACTTATGCTCGCCGAAAGCGCTCGCGGACCGGAAATAGCTCTATAATCTATGTATAGAGGGGGAGACACGCTCGCTCAGAGATGGAGAGTGCCACATCTCTACAGCTAGGCGGGGATGTTTTGCTGTGCTAGGTTTGTATTAATTTGTGTTAATTAGCTATATCAATTTGCAATAATTGCTATACCAAGTATGGGAAAAGAAGAATTATTAGAACGGCTTGCGGAGGTTATTAATGATTGCCGAAAATGCCGTTTACACAAAACAAGGACTAATGCTGTTCCTGGTGATGGGGATGTGAATACCCAGGTGATGTTGGTGGGGCAGTGTCCGGGGGTTAATGAGGATGAGCAGGGCTTGCCTTTTGTGGGCCGTGCTGGCAAGTTACTGGAGAAACTTCTTTCTACAGTTGGTTTGCAACGAGAAGATGTTTACATTACAAATGTGGTTAAGTGCCGCCCGCCAGAGAATAGAGATCCGATGGCGGATGAGATTAGAGGGTGTTCTCCTTATTTGGATGAGGAGATAAGAACTGTTAACCCAAAAGTTATTGTAACTTTAGGGCGGTTTGCAATGGAACATTTTATTTCTGAAGGTTCTATTACTGAGAACCATGGGCGAGCCTTGAGATGTGGGGGAAGAGCTCTTTTACCTGTGTATCATCCCGCAGCGGCATTACGTAATGGTCGTTTGGGTAAGGATTTGCGTGAGGATTTTGCTAAAATTCCTAAGATTTTAGCTGGAGAAATTGAGTTGGAAAGAGTAGAAGAGGATGACGAAGATGATCAAGTAGCAATGTTTTGAAAAACGCGAATTATCGCGAATTGAGAACGAATTAACGCAAATGGGAATTTGTTAATTTTTAAGGGTAGTTAATATGGCTAAATTCAAACGTTCGGAAGATACAACTGAAGATTCTTTGCGCTTTGTCCCTTTAGGGGGATCGGGGAGAGTTACGAGAAATATGTTTGCCTATGAGTCGGGAGAAGATATTTTAATTGTGGATTGTGGTATTGGTTTTCCTGATTTCGAGATGTTAGGCGTAGATGTAACTATTCCTGATATTACTTATCTAAAGAATGAGAATAGATTAAATAAAGTTCGTGGTATTGTACTTACTCATGCTCATTATGACCATTTTGGGGCTCTTTCGCACATACTTTCAGAGGTTCGGGTACCTGTCTACGGATCGCGCTTAACTTTAGAGTTTGTGCAGATGGTGCTAGAGGAAGCGGACTTGAACTTTGAACCTGATTTGAGAGAAATAGATCCAGAAGGTGGTGCTTTTGAATTGGGCAAATTTAAGGTAACACCTTTTCGTGTTTGTCACTCAGTCCCGGATACTGTAGGTTTCTGTATTGAGACCCCGGTGGGAAATGTCTTTCACGTTTCTGATTATAAGTTTGATTGGACGCCTATCGATGGCAAAATTTTTGCTGTGAATAAAGTTTCTAATCTTGCGGAAGAGAAGCCTCTTGCATTGGTTTCTGACTGTCTAGGTGCTACTAATCCTGGTTACACTGAGTCGGAAAGTATTGTTGCGGAGTCTTTACATAGGGAAATTGAAGAGTCGGCAGATTGTCAGCTTTTTGTAGTAACAGTTTCTTCTAATATTTCTCGAATTAGGCAAACAATTGAATCTGCCAAAAAAACAGGGAGGAAATTTTGTGTGTTAGGTAGATCTATGGAGCGCAGTGTTTTTATCGCTCGCGATTTAGGTTATCTAGATATATCTAAAAAGGATCTTGTTCACCCCCGTCACGCTCGTGGTAAAGACCAATCTAAGCTATGTTATTTAGCCGCGGGTTGTTATGGTCAGCGGGGTTCAGCTATTGATCGCATTTCTCGTGGTGAACATCGAGATGTTGAGCTTGAGGAGGGTGCGCGAATTGTTTTTTCCGGTGATCCTTCTCCCCCTGGTGCGCGCAACTCTGTAGATATTGTCATTGACGAGCTGATTTTGAAAGGAGCAGATGTTTCTTATTACGATATCCAAGAAAATATGCATGTTTCTGGCCATGGTAGCGCGGGTGATACACAGATGTTATTTGGTTTGGTGAAACCGGAATATTTTGTTCCTATTGGTGGATCGCCTAAGTATATGCATGCTTATGCTCAGTTGGCAGAGGCAATGGGCAATCCTTCTGAAAACATTTTTGAGTTGCAGGAAGGACAGTATCTTGATTTTCGTCTTCCGGAAGGGCATCGAAAGGATGAGCAAATTGATGTTACCCAGGCTAAGGTTAAGCGTGGATCTTTTTCATTTCGAGATGTTTTGGTAGATGGTTCTCGAGTTGGTGATGTGGGTCAGGTAGTGTTACATGATCGGAAGGTCCTTTCTGATGATGGGATTGTAGTCATAATTGTACCTTTGGATCCAAAGACGGGAAAAATCTCCGGATCCGTAGAAATTGTGACCCGGGGGTTTGTGTATGTGCGAGAGTCTAAAGAATTACTTTCCCGCCTCCGCAGTCGGATTCAATCCACTATTGATTCTAAGCCTTCGAGCAAAGGTACCTGGGGCAATCTTCGTCGTAGTATCGGGAGCAGTGCTTCCCAATTTATTGCGGAAGAAACCGGCCGAAACCCTCTTATTTTAAGTGTCTTAGTGGAAGTGTGATAGCTAATTATTACAAATAATTACGGTATGAATACTTTTATACAACGAATTATTGCGAATAGTTCGAATTATTCGCATACTTTTTAATCTGCTGATGAAGGGACCGTCGTATTCTTCTGCACAGTGCTTTGCTACGCAATTGCCTCCCAAAGACATTTATGCTTAAATAAAAGAGCAATGGCTAAGCGAGGTAGACCTCGAAAAGTTCAATTTGAGCTAGAAAAAGAATCTGCCCACTCGATTGCTGGCGTGGTAGTTGTTCTTTTGGGTCTGTTAGCTTTATTGTCTTTTTTTGGCCAGACTGCAGGATTTGGCTCTCTTGTGCAGGAATTGTTGAATCGTTATTTTGGTTGGGGAGCTGTTATCTTTCCTATCTTATTGATTCTTGCAGGCTTGGCTCTTTTGCGGAAGACTAAATGGAAATTTACCCAACCACGGGTTGTATCCGGGCTTGTTTTTTTGTGGTTATCTTTTCTGGGCTTTACCCACTTCTTTTTTAAGTCTGGGGTAGCAAAAGAGGAAGCAGTGGATGGGCGAGGTGGCGGCTTGTTAGGCTATTGGATTCAAAAAAATTTGCGGACATATCTAGGTTCTCCCGGTTCTTTTTTAGTTCTCTTTGCTGCTTTTTTAATTTCTCTGTTGGTAATATTTAATGCTTCTCTTGACGACACTATCATTTTTGCTGGAAAGCTTTTGAGTTTTGTGGGTTCCTTTTTTGAAGAACATATTTTTCGAAACGCAGTTGGTTTTGTAAAAAAGCTTCTAGGAAGAGAGGTTGCTCAAGAAGAGGCAGGGGAGACGGAGCAGAGGGAGGTTGAGGGTGAGGAACAGGAACAGGAACAGGAAGAGGAAGTCTTGGAGGAAGTGAAGGACATCAAGGAAGAAGAGAAAGGAATAGAGATTATTGAGACTCGTTACTCTCTCGCGGGAGCAAAACCAGTGGGAGGAGAAGAAAAAACGACTACGGTATCTGAGAAAAAGAAGAAAAAGCAAGTGGTTGGAAAAGAGGGAAAAACTTTGCGTCAGGAAACCGTAACCAATGTTCCTGAGAAGGCTGTTGCCTGGCAGTATCCTCCTTTGGATCTTCTTCATGATATGCCAGAACATAAGGAAGATGCGGAGGGTCTGAAAAGGCATGCACAGACCTTGGAGGATACTTTAGAATCTTTTGGAATTCGGGCTAAAGTAGCAGATGTTAATGTAGGCCCATCCGTAACGCAGTTTGCTTTGGAGGCACCTTCCGGAACAAAGTTAACTAAGATTACAAACCTACAAAAGGATTTAGCTATGGCTTTGGCCTCCTCTACAGGGTCTGTGCGTATTGAAGCTCCTATTCCCGGCCGTTCTTTGGTAGGTGTTGAAGTTCCCAATAAGTCACCTTCTTTGGTTGGATTAAAGAAGGTTATTACTTCTGAAGTAATGGAGGAGCGGGAAGGAACGCTTGCTGTGGCTTTAGGGAAAGATGTAACCGGCACACCCCAAGTTGCGGATATTTCAAGAATGCCGCATGTGTTGATTGCTGGTGCAACAGGGAGTGGTAAATCTGTGCTTATTCATTCTTTCATTACCAGTTTACTCTTTCGCACAACTCCTGAAGAAGCACGCCTTATTCTTGTTGATCCTAAGAGAGTAGAGCTCTCTGTGTACCAAGGTATTCCTCATTTACTTTCTCCTGTGATTGTTGATGCAGAGAAAATGTTGCCTACCTTAAAGTGGGCTGCTGATGAGATGGAAAGGCGGTACCAACTTTTTCAAAATGCAGGTGCTAAAGATATCGATTCTTACAACGAGCTCTCGGGTTTCCAAGCTCTGCCTTATATTGTGATTATTGTTGATGAGTTAGCAGATATTATGGCTCTTTCTGCAAACGAGGTCGAGAAAGCAATTGTCCGTTTAGCGCAGATGTCGCGTGCTACAGGTATTCATCTGGTTCTTTCTACCCAGCGCCCCTCCACTGATGTTTTAACTGGCTTGATTAAGGCAAATATTACTTGTCGGATAGCTTTGAATACCACCTCCTCTGTAGATTCTCGGGTAATTTTAGACCAGCCAGGTGCTGATAAGCTTTTAGGGCGGGGAGATTTGCTGTTTTTACCTCCGGAAGCGTCCAAACCGCGCCGTATCCAGGGAGCTTTTGTTTCTATGTCTGAAATAAAGTCAGTAGTTAAGTTTTTGAAGGAGAAAAACGAGGAAAGGGAAGAGTTTGACGAAAGTTTGCGGGAGGCAAGGGAAGATTTACAAGATAAGGTTGGTGAGCCTTTTGCTGCCCTTCAGAAGCAAATCGTTACCGAAGGGCCTAGTGGCAAAGCAAAAGATTGGGAGGATGAACTGTTCCCCGAGGCAGTTAAAGTTATTTGTCGGCATGATAGAGGTTCTGCCTCTCTTTTACAGCGTCGGCTTTCCATTGGTTATGCCCGAGCTGCGCGACTGCTTGATGCTTTGGAGAAGAGAGGTGCAGTGACTCGTAAGGATGGTTCTAAGCCACGAGACGTTTTGATCTCCGGTCCGGAAGATATACTACCTAAGGAATACCTGGACTAAAGTTGTTCTCCTTTTTTTCTCTTTGTTGTAAAATTATATTAAGATGAACAAAATGCGTTCTGTTGGAGATATTTTGAGGAAAGCACGTGAAGAAAGAAATTTAAATTATGAGGATGTTTCAAAAGAATTAAAAATACATCCGCGTTTTTTGCGTGCTTTGGAAGCTGGGGATTATAGTGAGTTTGGAGGTGCTGTTCATATTAAGGGGTTTTTAAAAAATTATGCGGAGTTCTTGAAATTAAATGTTTCTCAATTGCTTGCTTTTTGGCGACGTGAATACGAGGATTCTTCCGAGCCTGTGGAAATTGAAGATGTGGCCACCCCTCTAAAAGGACCCCGCATTACTGTTACTCCCGGAGTTATTCTTACTGCAGGCATTTTTTTCTTGGTAACTGTGTTTTTGGGTTATCTTTTTTGGCAGTATCGTTCTATCGCTGGCCCTCCGCGTTTGGAGGTTAGCCGCCCTGCAGAAGATCTAGTTACGGAAGACCCGGTAATTACTCTTACGGGTAATAGTGATCCACAAGCGCAGTTGGAGATAAATAGTAAAGATGTTTTGATTGATGAACAAGGAAAATTTTCTTATGATTATGTATTATCTCCAGGAACTAATACTTTAGAATTTGTTGCCCGGAATGATTTTGGGAAAGAAACTAGGAAAGTGCGGCGGGTGATTTTTAACGAGCAGGAGCAACCCTTTGATGAGTCGGTGAAGGAGGCTACACCTTCTTCGCCTTCCGCAAAACCTGGTGAAGACTCTTAGTCTTTTCTAAAGAGCGTTGCGATGCGCTTTATATTTGTGTTCTTGACAGTATCGTTTGTTTCGTTTAAAGTAAAGATAGGTTTGTGAGGAAAACTGCCCAATGGATACAAATACCCTTTTAACATTAGTAATAGCACTTCTTACCTTTAATCTCCTTTTTGTAGGTGTGTACATCGTTTTAGTCCTCAAAGAAGTTCGCGAAGCTGTTCGCAAAGTAAATTCTATTCTTGTAAATGTTGACGAAGTTTCTGAATCTTTGGCTACACCCGTAGTTGGCCTTTCTGGTGCAATAACAGGTATAATGCAAGGCTTGAAGATTTTTAATCGTGCTCGTGATGCGGGGAGACGTGTTCTTCGAAAGGATGGTGAAAAAGATGAGTGATGATAGCAGCTTTTTCAGAGGTTTTTTCTTTGGAGTGTTAGGTGGAGCTGTTTTAGGGATTTTGTTTGCACCTGATGAAGGTAAGGAGACTCGGAGAAAGATTGCAGAAAAAGGAAAAGAAGCGAAAGGTAAGGCAGAAGAGCTTGCTCATGATGTAGAGAAAGAGCTAGGTCCTTTAGTTAAGGAGACGAGTGAGAGAATTCGTGAGGTAAGTGAGCAAGTGCAGGAAGCATCTGGGCCTGTGAAGGAATCAACTAAGGATAAGCTTTCCGAGCTAGAAAAAGAGCTTGCGCAAACTCGCAAGCGTTTCTTCAAAGGTACGGAGTGATATTCAGCCGTAAAAATTAATATTGATTAACTGATTTTTGAATCATTCATTATTCATAATCCACTTAATCATTTAATCATATGTCCTTTTTGGAGCTTGGTGCTTAATGCTTACTACTTTCTACTAATTTCTGTTCGTAATAATTAGCTATACCAGTCTCCTATTAGTCTTATTCTCTTGCAGGAACAGCTTCAATTCGGTATCCTAAGACCATAAATGAACGCGCGCGAATTAATTGATAAGTATATTTCTTTTTTCAAGGAGCATGATCATACGGAAATTTCTGGTGCCTCTTTGGTTCCTGAAAATGACCCTTCTGCTCTTTTTATTTCTGCGGGTATGCATCCTCTAGTGCCTTTTTTGCTTGGGGAAAAGCATCCTGCAGGCAAGCGGTTGGTTAATTTGCAAAAATGCATTCGTACGAGCGATATTGAGCGTGTAGGAAACGGCTTTCACCATACTTTTTTCCTTATGTTAGGAAATTGGTCTTTAGGAGGCCCTGCCTCGCCGGACGGTGTGGGGGAGGCAGGTTATTTTAAGGAGGAGGCCATCTCGTTGAGTTTTGACTTTCTGACGTCTCCTGAATGGCTAGGACTGGACCCAGAAAGGATCTATGTTTCTGTTTTTGCTGGGGATGGGCAGGTTCCTCGGGATAAGGAGTCTATCGAGTATTGGAAGAATGAGTTTGCGCAAGCTGGGCTTGATGCCAATATCGAGGAACGTATTTTTCTTTTTGGAAGAAAGGAAAATTGGTGGGGGCCGGTTGGAGAAACAGGTCCCTGCGGTCCAGATACGGAAATGTTTTACGATACTGGAAAAGAGCACTGCGGACCGAATTGTAACCCTTCCTGCTCTTGCGGTAAGTATATTGAAATTTGGAACAATGTTTTTATGGAATATAAAAGAATCCGCATTCCGCGTTCCGCAAACCGCGTACCGCAAGATGAAAGGCAGAATGCGCAATACGGAAAGCCGAAAGCGAAGTTTGAGTATGTTCCGTTGGAGCAGAAAAATGTGGATACAGGGATGGGTGTAGCTCGGGTGACAGCAGTGACCAGTGGTTATACTGATGATGACTACAAAACTGAGCTTTTCCGTCCCATTATTGAAAAGATTGAGGATATTTCTGGTGCTAAATATTCTGTGCGGGAAGCGGAAAGGGATACGCGGAACACGGTTAGATCTATGCGTATTATTGCCGACCATATGCGTGCTGCCGTGTTTGCTATTGCCGATGGTGTTTTCCCTTCTAATACAGACCGTGGTTACGTTATCCGGCGTTTAATACGGAGAGCTGTGCGTCATGGTAATTTACTGGGAATTGAGCACCAGTTCTTGGAAGGTGTTAGTGACGTGATTATTGATAAGTACCAAGATTTGTTTCCTGGTCTTTCTGAGAAAAGGAAAAGAATATTGGAAAAAGTTAGCGAGGAGGAAGAAAAGTTTGGTAAAGCGTTGCGGAGAGGTCTTAAACAATTTGAACAGGTAGTGGAGGAATGCGAGGGAAAGGAAGAGAAGAGAATTTCCGGCCCAGATGCGTTTTATCTTTACCAGACATATGGATTTCCATTGGAGCTGACTGTTGAGATGGCTGAAGAGCGGGGTTTATCTGTTGATGAAGTGGGTTTTAGTGCTGCTTACGAAGAACACCAAAAGAAGTCGCGGGCGGGCAGTGAAAAGAGATTTGCTGGTGGCTTAGCTGGAGATAGTGAGCAAATTGTTAAGTACCACACTGCGACGCATCTTTTGCAAGCTGCTCTACGGAAAGTGTTGGGTGGCCATGTTGAGCAACAAGGCTCTAACATTACCGAAGAACGTTTGCGTTTTGACTTTTCCCATCCCGAAAGTTTATCTGAGAAAGAGATAGAACAAGTGGAGAGGTTGGTAAACGAGAAAGTAGCAGCGGATTTACCGGTAACAATGGAAGAGATGTCAGTAGAAGAGGCAGAGAAGAAAGGAGCATTGGCACTTTTCAAGGATAAATATGGAGATAAAGTTAAAGTGTTTATTATTGGAGAGGAGAAAGATCCTTTTTCTTGCGAGGTTTGTGCTGGCCCGCATATGGAAAGCACGGGAGGGCTAGGAGAATTTGAGATAGTGAAGGAGAGTTCTGTAGGAAAGGGAATTCGCCGAATTCGCGCAGTCCTTCACTGATTGCTTGTGGAAAATTGGCAAGCAGTTGTGTACTATAACTTTAGTATACTTACTTTATGTTGGGAATTTCTTTCGACAAATTATTCGGCAATGAAAAGCCAACCAGTTTCTTGGTGTTGGATATTGGCTCTGATTTTGTAAAAGCTTTGATTTTTGAATTGATTGAAAAAGAAGACACTGCTGAAAAGCAGTTGGAGGTTATTGGTGCTGGTAAAGTCCCCCAAAATCTTTCTGATATGCAGATGGGTGTAGTTGCGGATATAAATGCGGTGGCAGAGAATGTTCAAAAAGCTTTAGATGAGGCATTACTTTCCTGTGAAATTGAACCCAAGAGTGCTGTTTTGGGTGCTTCCGGTATGTTGGTGGAGGGGATGACTACCCGTGTGAGGCTTTCGAGAAAGAATCCGGATCAGGAAATGAATGCAAAGGAGCTGAATAGGCTGACTAAGAAAATTCGGGACGCCGCGTTTATAGAAGCTGCTGAACAGATAGCATTATCTCGGGGACAAAGTAATTTAGATATTGAGATTATTGATTCCGAAATTACGGGAATGGAAGTGGATGGTTTTCCAGTTAGCGAGCCAACAGGTTTTAAAGGGGCGCGGCTGGACGTTTCTTATTTTACCTCTATCTGTGTGAAAAACAACTTGCATGTTTTGGAATCTGTAGTTCGCGCAGCAGGGCTTAAACCTGTGGCAGTTACTTCTAACCTTTATGCTTTGCTTAAAGCTCTGCTTATTGACAGAGAATCTTCTGAATTTTCTTCATTGCTAATTGATGTTGGGGGAGGGACTACCGATGCAGCGGTGGTTTTTAGTGGTAGTATTGTTTCCACAGAAACTCTTACAGTGGGGGGACAAGACTTTACCAGGGCCTTGGCGCGCGAAAATAATTTAAGATTTTCTGATGCGGAAACTTTAAAGTTGAAATACTCTAAAGGTAATTTGGAAGCAGAAAAACAGCAGCAAGTAGCATCAGTTTTAGATTCTATCTTGGAGACTTGGGTTTTAGGTATTTCCGAAGCTTTGGACAGTATGGAAGCTGTAGAGGAGTTTCCTAACCGAGTTTTGCTTTGTGGGGGTGGTGCTCAGTTGCCAGGTTTAAAAACGGAGTTGAATGAATCTTTGCCGCAAGCTGTCTCCTTTGCTGAGAAGCCCCAGGTTGAGCTTTTAACTGCAGATGCTTTTGATTTTTTTAACGATCAGACGAATAAGGCTGTGTCTGCACAATGGGTGCCATCGCTTTGCTTAGGTTATTTTTATAAATCTAATCTTTACTGATGAAATTAACACTACCACCTGAGCCGGATATTGTTTCTGTTTTAGAAAAGGTAAAAGATACGGGGGATAGAGATGTAGCTTTGCTACTTCCTCCTGAGCCTGAGTTGTGGAGTGTTTTAAGTTTGCGGACTTTAGCGAAGCAGTTGAAGAATTGGGGCAAGGACGTGCAAATCAAAGCGCAGGATGCTGTAGGGAGAGAGCTTTTGCAGGCTTATCGAGGAGAAGAAAAGGACGAAGGCAGAGAAGAGGGAGGGATTAGTGGAAAAAAAGAGGCCGGTGTTTTTGGTTTTTTCCGGCGTGTTAATTTTGCTTTTCTTAGTGGGTTGGGGAAAAAGTGGTGGTTAGGCGCTGTTGCTTTTCTTGGTCTGCTTTTCGCTGGTTTAGGAGTAGCAGCTTATTATTTACCTAAGGCAAGAGTAACTTTGGTGGTTAACTCTTCTCCTTTGGTAAAAACTTTAGAAATCCGTGCGGAACAAGATTTGGCAGAAGTAGATGTAGAGAAACGAATTTTGCCGGCTGTTTCTGTTTCTGTAACTGAAGAAGGGGAGTTTGAGACTGAAGCGACAGGGGAAAAGGAAGTTGGTAGCAAAGCGGTCGGGGAGATAACTGTTCTTAATTACGATACTTCTGGTTCCAAAGGTTTTGCGCAAGGGGCAACTTTGCAAACGGAGGGTGACTTACGTTTCTCTCTTCTAGAAGAGATAGAAATTGAAGAAGCTTCCCCGAGTGCAGATCCTAGCGATCCGGATAAACGCATTGTTGATCCAGGGGAAATTAGTGCAGAAGTGGAAGCGAAAGATATTGGTTCTGTCTATAATGTTGAGGAAGGGACTAAGTTAAACTTTATCGATTTAGAAGAAAGTATGCAGGAAGATGTTTATGCTAAAGCTGCAGAGGATTTTACGGGTGGAGAAAGTCGTAAAGTATCTGTTGCTACTACTCCAGATCAGGAAGAGGTACTTGCAAAAGGGATGGAGGAGCTAACTAAGCAATGCGAACAAGATTTGAAAAGTAAGTTAGTGAATGGACAAAAATTAGTTACTAAAGGGATAAAAACAGAACAGGTGGGGGAAGAATATTCTCCTGAGATAGGAGAAGAAGGCGAGGAGGTAAGTTTACGGCTGCGCATCAGATGTGATGCTTTAGCTTATTCTGAGGATCAATTGGTTAATTTGGTGGAAAAAATTCTCTCTGACTTGGTTCCGGAAGGGTTTGTGCTTTCCGAACAGGAACGCGAGATTAATATCCTCGCTGTGGAAGATGTAGAAGATGGTGGGCTTGTTTTTCAAGTTGGTTTGCGTGGGGAAGTTCTCCCTCAAGTTAAGAAGACACAGATAAGGAACGCTATTGTGGGACAATCATTTGCTGAAATAGAATCTTACTTAGGTACTATTCCGGACATAAATTCTTATCGAATTGACTTTTCTCCTGCAATTTCCAAGTATTTAAGTCGCCTGCCGGTCCGTGAAGAGGGAATTGAGTTGTTAATTTCTCATAATTAATGGTTTGTTGACCTATCGATTTAAGCTTAATTTGCTATTTACCTACGGCTGATTAGTAGATTCTAGCCATTGACCTGCTGTTAACTGTTCCTGCCTTTGTCTTTGCTTAATACTTTCTACTAACTACTTTCTCTACTTTCTGTTTTTTTATCCAACAATAATTAATTCTTCTTCTGCGCGCGTTACGCCTGTGTATAACCAGCGCTGCCATTCCTCGTCAGTCATGGAGGAGAACCGTTCTTCAAATAGCAATACTTTTGGTGCCTGACTTCCCTGGGCCTTGTGAACGGTTATTACATAACCAAAATCAAAAAGATTTCCTATTTCCTTGTACATTAAGCCGTCCACTTGTTTGATGGTTGTTTCTGCACCAAACTGTTGGCGTAGTATTTCCCCGGAAAAGAGGAACCCTTCATCCATTTCAATTTCTGTTTGGTACCAATAATTTTTTCCATCCGGTTTGGAAATCTTACTTAGGGAGGTTATGTTTCCCAACATGCCGTTATAGACACCTTGGCGACTGTTGTTTTTGAGACAGATAACCCTGTCATTTACCTGTGGATTTGCCGTTTCTCTACCCAGTAGCCTCCGAATTTCTTGGTTTAATTGTACTCTACTTTTGTTTTTGCCTACTAGGACAAGGAGGTCTTGGCTATGGTTACGCAGTATATCCTCTACCTCGGAGCGGGTTTCCAGATCTTCTTTGTGTAGTTTTCTTACTGGGCCAAAAGTGCCATATGGTATTTCTTCCTCTTCCCTAACTTTTTGAGAAAGGCGGATGATTGGATTATCTTTTGCTTGTCGATGTATTTTTTCTAGTTTTAGATCTGGATCTTCCATTAAATTAAAATTACCTTGTACAGGTGGTAACTGACCATGGTCTCCCACTGCTAAGATAGGAATATGGAAACTTAGAAGATTTTGCCAAATTTCGCGGCTAACCATGGAGGCTTCATCCACAATTATTAAATCTGCCTCCAGAGAATCTGTTCTTTGCCAAGACGTGATCTCGCCAGACTCATTGGTTTGCGGTTCGTAAATTAAGGAATGAATAGTTCCGGTTGAATCTTGGGGGAAAGTAGCATTGTGTTTAGCCAATGTTGTTCGTAATATCTGAGCAGCTTTTCCTGTGTAGGAACAAAAGGCGACCTCGGTTTGGGGGTAGTACTCTTCCAGGGTTTTTCTAAAAATAGCGGTCATGGTGGTTTTCCCTGTTCCTGCATAACCGCCGAAAGTGAGCACTTGTTTGTTACTTTTCCTGAACCAGGTCCAGATAGTTCTGAGAACTTTCCGTTGATCTTCGCTAAGCTTAAATTCCATTACTAGAATTATAACAAAGCAGTATCTATTTGCTTGTCAGGTATCAGATACTGTGTTTTGTGGTATTCGTAATTTTAGTTTTCCCATTTACATAAATTTTATTGTAGTAATGTGGGGTAATTCGCTTTGTTGGCTATTTCAATTTGCGATAGTTTGTCCTATTAATCAGCTATTATTGACGGAATTTCAGGGGCTTATCTTCGCTGAGCAGGTCTTCACGAATAAGCTTATCAAGTACCTTTGTTTCTTTTTTTGTCATCTCCTTTAGTATGTTGCTCATTTCTGCAATAGTGTTATCTGTAACACTTAAGCTGTTGCGTATTTCCTTGTAAGAGGAACCACGTCGCAGTTTTTTTAATATTTCTAATCTTTTAGCTAAACGTTCTTTTTCGGTAGGAGTAAGAAGTGCGTTGAGAAACTGGACAATATTGTCACGTTTCTTTAGCGAGGTAATTGCGGTATAAAAGCGGTCAATAGTTTTTTTGCGGATGTTATCTTCCTCTATTGGTGTTTGTACCATTTATTCTTCACTTTCTACTTTGTAGACAAGATCACCTTCACGAACTCGCTCTTTTACTTCCAAGCCAATAGCATCCCCTGCAGAGGCCGCCTCGATTTCTTCGTTCTCAATTTGCATGGAATCTACGGTTTGTACGAAGTCTGTGGTGGCTCCCTGAATGTGGATTGTGTCTCCTACACGGAGAGGTTCTGATAATTCTACTACCCCAACATCAATGTTGGTGTAAAAGTGTGTTATTTCGCCGATTTCAGTTTCCAAAATTTTTCACCCCCGTTCAGCAGGACAATTATTTTCTATATTCTATAAGGCAAGTTCTGGTTTGTCAACTTTTGTGGCTAATTATTACAAATATTTTTATAGTGAATTATTATGAATTGCAATAGCGAATAAGTTACAAATAAAAATTAGTAGAAAGTAGTAAGCAGGAAGTAGTAAGCATTAAGCACCAAAAAATTCGTATTTCGTATACCGTATATCGTATCTCGTATGTTGTATGTTGTATCAAGATTAAAGACAGAAATTAGAGACTAGAGACTAGTAACTAGAAATTAGAAACTAGTAACGGGTAATGAATAAATGAATCTTGAATAGTGATTCATTCAAAAATCATAAATCAGTTAATCAATTTTCATTTCTCGGCTGAAAGCCAAAGGCTGGGCGCTAATAGCTTGGATTTTGATAATTCACAACATGTACTGTATAACGCATATTGTCAATATATGTTAATCTTAAGACATGGTTACTTTAGGTATTGATTGGGGGGAGAAGCGAATTGGGGTTGCTTATTCCCGGGGTAATATAGCTGGTCCGCTCAAAGTTATTGAAGTTGCCACTATGCCTGTAGTTGATGAGGTAAAGGATATTTGCAATCGGTTGGGGGTGGATAAAATTGTTCTCGGTGTTCCTTGGGGAGAGAAAGGGAAGGATACTGAGCAAAGTAGGAAAGTATGCGAATTTGGCGAGCAACTAGAAAATTCAATTGAAGCGGAGGTAGTTTATTGGAATGAAACTCTTTCTTCCCAGCAAGCTTTACAGAAAATGATTGCAGCAAAGAAAGGGAGAAAAGCAAGGCGGGAGCTGGATGCGGCATCCGCGGCTATAATTTTGCAAGATTATTTGGATTCTAGAAACAAAGGCTAATGTCTCTGTCTTATTTGTGGTAATGTTGAGTTGCTGATGAAAGAGGAAAAAGATCACTTATTGGAACAATTTTTGAACTTTTTGGAAGAATATCAGGTAGTTGGTTTAGGAATGGCGGTTGTTATTGGCGGAGCAGTTAACAAATTGACTAAGTCTTTAGCCGAGGATATCATTATGCCAATTGTAGCGGCCTTTATTCCTAGTGGAGCTTGGCGTACTTTGAAGCTTAATTTGTTAGGTGTGAAAATCGCAATTGGTAGTTTTCTCAGTGCTTTGATTGATTTTTTAATTATTGCTTTTATTGTTTTTCTTTTTTACAAGTTTATTTTACGGAAAAAAGAAGTCACTAAAGTTGACTGAACACCAGTATAGAGAATCAAGGTACACACTTTTCACTACTCTATTTTCTTTCTCTTTGTATGTTTTTCTGTTAAATGATAGGATATTGGGGAGGGTTGTGTAGATGAAGAAAAAATTTTTAGTTCCAATTTTACTGTGTTTGCTAGCTTTTTTTAGCCTCCGTTCCTATTACCGCACTGCTTTGCACCACCCTTCTCCTACAACGGAGGAACAGGTGATTACTATTCCTTCCGGTTTGGGGGTGGCTCAGGTAGCCGATCTTCTTTACCAAGAAAATCTAATTAACTCTAAACCTCTTTTTCAGCTGTATATATATCTGAACGACCTTGCTTCTACTTTACAGGCGGGCAAGTACGTGGTTCCCCCTCAACTTACTGTTGTGGAGACAGTTGAGCTATTACAACACGGAACTTTTGACCACCGGTTAACATTTTTGGAGGGCTGGCGTAGGGAGGAAATGGCTGAATATTTTCAAGAGAAGTTAGGAGAGCCTGGTTTGGAGGACGACTTTTTGGCAGCCTCTCAAGATAAGGAGGGTTATCTTTTTCCAGAAACTTACCGGGTTTCTCATGATGTTACGGCGGAAGAGCTTGTTCAATTAATGTGCGAAACTTTTGAGGAAAAATTTACCACCGATTTGGAAGATACTACGCGCGAACGGGGTTTGAGGGTGGAAGAAGTTGTTATTTTAGCTTCTTTGGTAGAGCGTGAAGCACGCGAGTCTGAGGACCGGCCTAAAGTAGCAGGGATCTTAGTTAAACGCTGGGAAAATGATTGGCCTTTGGAAGTGGATGCCACTGTTCAGTATGTTGTGGGATCGGGAACTAGTGAACAGGGTTGGTGGCCAGAGCAATTAACAAGTAGTGATTTGGAAATTGATTCTCCGTACAATACAAGGAAGTATAAGGGGTTACCACCAGGACCGATTTGTAATCCTGGATTAGATGCGTTGGAAGCTGTTGTTTATAACGAAGAGACGCCTTATTGGTATTACGTTTCTGATAGTGAGGGGAAGGTATATTTTTCTAAGACACTTGACGAACATAATGTTAATGTATTAAAATACGTTAGACGACGCTAGGTGCGCACCATAGGTTAACGAGGTCCGCTAAGTGGGGAATTGTTTGCCCTGCTTATTTTTATCCTCTAAACACTTGTGGTTAGTTTTGGATGGGAACCACATTATCATTTGGATTGGTTTTTCATTGCCAGGAAAGTTCCTGGTAATTTTTTCTGTTTGATTTATTTTTCGTTTTCATCTCGATTAGTTATAGATGCGGCATTATTTTGAAGAAAAAAAAGATACTTTCCCTATGCCCGACCTTACCTCTTTTCAGAAGGAGTCGTTTACTTGGTTGCGGAATATGGGGATAGAAGAAGTTTTGGAGGAAATTAATCCTATTGAAGACCAGACAGGTCGGGGGTGGAATCTTTATTTTTCTGCTCCTCGTTTTGAATCTCCTGAAGTTACTCCCGCAGAAGCGCTTCAGTTAGGGCTTACTTACTCTGTTCCCTGGTATTTAACAGTTACGTTAGAAGAAGATGAAAGCGAGGAAAAGAGAGAAACCGAGATTTTTATGGGTGATTTTCCAGAAATAACTCCTCGGGGAACCTTTATTGTTAATGGGGTGGAAAGGGTAGTTGTTGGTCAGCTAATTCGCTCTGAAGGTGTTTATTTTTCTGGTGAGATAGATCAACGGACAGGAAACCGCCTAACTACAGGAAAGATTATTCCTAAAAATGGTGCTTGGCTAGAGTTTTCTACCAGTCGTTCTGACACCTTGCGTGTTTCCGTAAACCGGAGCCGCAAAATGCCGGTAACCCTCCTTCTTCGTCTTTTTGGATTAGAAACTGATCAGCAAATTTTAGATGCCTTTTCCGAAGTTAGTGAACAGGCGGAGCGGCAGTTTGTTTTTAATACTTTAGAAGACGATGAAAGCACTGATGTAGATAGTGCGACCCTTGAGGTTTTTAAGCGCTTGCGTCCTGGAGACCGTGTGGTTCTTTCTAATGCTAAAGAAGTAATTGAAGAAACATTTTTTGACTCTCGCCGTTTTGATCTCGGACAAGTTGGTAGATTTAAAATAAACCAAGTTTTGGGGCTTGACTTTTCCTTGGAAGATGAGCGGATTTTACAGCAGGAAGATTTAATAGAAGTTGTTCGTGAGATTATCAGGCTAAACAGTGGTGAGGGTGAATATACTGATATTGACCATTTGGCTAACAGGAGAGTGCGGGCAGTTGGTGAGACTGCGCAGCATTATGTGCGAGTTGGTTTTTTGCAGATGTCTAGAAATATTCGCGGTCGAATGAGTGTACAATCTCGGGGTAGTCTCCCCGATCCTAATGAGTTGATTTCTTCTCGTCCCGTAGCAGCTAGGATTTTAAGTTTCTTTGCATCTAGTCAGCTTTCTCATTACCATGATCAAAACAATCCACTTTCTTTTCTTTCTCACCTTCGCCGGCTAACAGTTAAGGGTCCTGGAGGTTTGACTGAGCAGCGAGCCTCCTTTTCTGTTCGTGATGCTCACTATACTCACTATGGTAGGATTTGCCCTATTGAAACTCCGGAGGGGCCGAATATTGGTTTAACTACGCATCTAGCTTTGTATTCTCGTCTAAATGAATTTGGCTTTTTGGAAACTCCCTATCGGAAGGTAGTAGAAGATGATGGGGAAATGCGAGTTTCTGACCAAGTTGAGTATCTTCCTGCTTGGGAAGAGGAAGATCATTTTATTACTAATGCTTCTGTTTCTGTTGATGAAGACGGTTACATTGAGGAAGAGAGAATACCTTTGCGGCACGAAGGGAATTTTTTCACTGGTTCGCGCGAATTAGTTGATTATATAGAGGTGGATTCTCAGCAAATGTTGGGTGCACCTGCTTCTACTATTCCTTTTTTGGCTAACGACGATCCTAACCGTGTTTTGATGGCGGCCAACATGGCTCGTCAAGCAGTGCCCTTGATCTCTCCAGATGCACCTATTGTTGGTACAGGTGTAGAGAAAGCGTTGGCAAAAAATTCAGGTGTTGTTACTTTGGCGGAAGAGGCCGGTGCGGTTACTTACGTTGATTCTCGCCGTGTTCGTGTGGAAAGTGAAGATGGTGCAGAAAAAGTTTATACTCTTTCTAAATTTTCTCGTTCCAACAACGGGACTTGCTTAAACCAAGTTGCCCGGGTTGATGTGGGTGATGAGGTAGAAAGAGGAGATCTTCTTGCTGATGGTCCTTCAACAGAAGATGGTGAATTAGCTTTAGGTGCTAATTTGGTTATGGCTTATATGCCTTGGGAAGGCTTGAATTACGAGGATGCTTTTGTAGTCTCGGAGCGGGTAGTAGAAGAAGATATTCTTACTTCCATCCATATTGAAGATTACTCTGTATCTGTTTTGGAGACAAAGCTTGGTCCGGAAGAGGTTACCCGTGATATTCCTAATGTTTCGGAGGAAGCCTTACGCAATTTGGGTGAGGGTGGAGTGGTGACTGTGGGTTCCGAGGTCACATCCGGCGATATTTTGGTTGGGAAAATTGCCCCTAAGGGAGAGAGTGAACTTTCTGCAGAAGAAAGATTGCTGCGGGCAATTTTTGGTGAGAAGGCACGGGATGTGCGGGACAACTCGCTTAAAGTTCCTCACGGAGATCATGGGACAGTAATTGATGTTAAAGTGCTGACTGATGAAGATTCTGATCTTGAGCCTGGTGTTTTGGAAGAAATTCATGTCAAAGTTGCCCAGCGAAGAAAAATTATGGTTGGTGATAAATTGGCAGGGAGGCATGGGAATAAAGGAGTAATTGGAGATATTTTACCTAAAGAAGATATGCCCTTTTTGGAAGATGGTACCCCCGTGGACATTATTATCAATCCTGCGTCTGTTATCTCGCGAATGAATATTGGGCAGCTTTTGGAAACCCCTTTAGGTATTGCGGGATGGGCCTTAGATAAAAAGTATGCTGTTCCTGCCTTTTCTAAGGTTAGCAAGGAAGCTTTACGTGACGAGCTGGAGGAAGCAGGGTTTCCCGTTAGTGGGAAAGTAACTTTGTATGATGGGCGATCTGGGGAACCTTATTCCCAGCCCGTATCTGTTGGAGTATCTTATATTTTGAAGCTGGAGCATATGGTAGAGGAAAAAGCTCATGCTCGTTCTACTGGTCCTTATGCTTTGATTACCCAGCAACCTTTAGGTGGAAAGAGTCAGTTCGGTGGTCAGCGTTTTGGTGAGATGGAGGTTTGGGCGTTAGAAGCTTATTCTGCTGCCGAGAACTTGCACGAAATGTTAACTATTAAATCCGACGATATTCGCGGAAGGAGTCGCGCCTACCGGGCACTGATTCAAGGTACAGAGATTGAAGGTGCCACTATGCCTGAGTCTTTTAAATTGCTAGTACGAGAATTAAATGGTCTTGGTTTAGAAATTAAACCAGAAAAGGAGGGTTGTTCTAATGGCTAGTTTTTCAGAATATGACGATTTTCAAGGTCTAACAATTAGGCTTGCCAGTCCCAAAACTATTCGTGCTTGGTCGCATGGGGAGGTTTTGGAACCAGAAACTATTAATTACCGCACTTACAGAGCGGAGAAAGATGGGTTGTTTTGTGAAAAAATCTTTGGTCCGACTAAAGATTATCAGTGTTACTGTGGTAAGTACAGTAAAGTCCGCTTCAAAGGTGTTATTTGTGATAAGTGTGGTGTTGAGGTTACGCGACGGAGTGTGCGACGGGAACGAATGGGTCATATTGAACTTGCTTCCCCTTGTGCTCATATCTGGTTTTTCGGGACTATTCCATCTAAGATGGCACGCCTTATGGGTATAAGTCCTAGCGACCTTGAAGGTGTAGTTTATTACTCTCGTTACTTAGTTTTGGATTGTGATACTGATAAGCAAGAAGAGATTTTGGACAATTTGGATTCTGACTGTACGGAAGAAAAACAAAATTTGGTGGATGAAACAGAGGAGGAAATAGAAGAATTGTTAGCCGAGGCGGAGAAAGAGGCAGAAGAATATCGTCAGGAGGGTGATGAAGATAAAGCGGAAGGAACTATGCTTGCAGCCCGCAAGGAAGCAGCGAGTATGCGGGACGAAGTAGTGGTTACTCAAGGTAATATTGATCGGAAATACGAGGTATTGAGAGAACACCTTTCCGAAGTGCATTATTTGGGAACAATCGGTGAATCTGAATATAACCAACTTAGTTCTTATCTGGATCAGTTTGCCGATGTGGGAATGGGAGGAGAAACTGTACAAAAGGCCTTGGAAGAGTTGGATTTGGATAGTTTGACTAAGCGGCTGCGGGAACAAATAGAAGAAACGGGCTCCAAAGCTAAGAAAAAGAAATACGTATCCCGCCTTAAGGTAACGGAGCAACTTAGAAATTCTGATGTGAACCCTTCCTGGATGGTTTTGGATGTCCTTCCTGTTATTCCGCCAGAATTGCGACCGATGGTTCAGCTAGAAGGGGGAAGATTTGCTACTTCTGATCTTAATGATCTTTATCGGGTAATTATTAATCGCAATAACCGTTTAAAGAACCTTTTGGAACTTGGTGCGCCGGATATTATTCTCCGCAATGAAAAAAGAATGCTTCAGGAAGCAGTGGATGGTCTTATTAGTGGAAGGAGGACAAGCAATCGACGTGGGGGTAAAGAGTTGCGCTCTTTGTCTGATTTAATTAAAGGTAAGCAAGGGCGGTTCCGAAGGAATTTATTGGGTAAACGCGTGGATTATTCTGGACGTTCGGTTATTGTTCCTGGTCCTGAGTTAGCAGTTGATGAGTGTGGTATTCCTAAGGAAATGGCCTTGGAATTGTTCAAGCCTATGGTCCTGCGGGAAATTTTGCAAGAAGGCTTAGCTCCTAACTCCCGTATGGCTAAGGAGTTTTTGGATGGGCGTTCTGCAGAGGTTTGGGACATTTTGGAGCGTGTTGTACAGGACCATCCTGTTCTTTTGAATCGCGCACCTACGTTGCATCGGTTAGGTATTGTTGCTTTTTATCCTCGGTTGGTGGAAGGGCACGCAATCAAATTGCATCCTTGTGTTTGTACTGGTTTCAATGCTGACTTTGATGGTGACCAGATGGCTGTTCACCTTCCTTTGACCAAGGAAGCGATCCAAGAAGCTAAAGAAATTATGCTTTCTACTAACAATCTTCTTAAGCCTGCGTCTGGTGTACCAATTGTTAAGCCGGAAAAGGAGATGGTTTTGGGAGCGTATTGGCTAACTAAAATAGAGGAAAGTGAAGAGAAGGTAGAAAAACCCTTTATCCAGGAAGAGGCGCGCCTAGCTTTTGAACAAGGTGCTATTGGATTACGCTCTCCCATTGAGGTAGATGTGGAAGGGGAAATATTAGAAACTAGTTGGGGACGGGTAGTTTTCAACGATATTTTACCCGACTCCTTGACTTTTGTTAATGAGCTTGTAGACGGGGATAAACTAGTGGACTTAGTAGCAACCTGTTTAGATATAGAAGGGCGCGAACGGACAGTTGAATTAGTTGATGATCTTAAAGATTTGGGCTTTAAGTATGCAACCCGTTCTGCTCTTTCCATGGGTATTTTTGACACTCAATCTGTAGCTGGTAAGGAGAAAATTGTGAGGGAAGCAATAGAAAAAGATGCTGAGATAGAAAGGAACTTAACTCGCGGTTTAATTACGTTAGAGGAGAAGAGACGCCTCGCACAAGAAATTTGGTTAGATGCTACTAATCAGCTGGAAAACCTTGCTTGGGACAGTTTGGATGAGGAAAATCCTGTGCGTATGCTTGTGGATTCTAAGACACGAGGGTCAAAAAACCAAGTTAAGCAAATGATGGGGATGAAGGGGCTGGTAGTTGATCCGACCGGAACTATTGTGGAGCTCCCTACTAAATCCAACTATTTTGAAGGTTTGAACGAATTTGAATATTACGCGGGTACCCGTGGTTCGCGAAAGGGTTTAGTAGATACTGCTTTGCGAACTGCAGATGCAGGCTATCTTACCCGGCGGTTAGTAGATGTTGCGCAGGAGGTTTTGGTTCGGGAAGAGGATTGTGGTTCAGAAGAAGGTTGGGAGGTAAGGGCTAATGAAGGTGAGCAATTTAGGTCTCTTGCCGAACGGATTCGTGGTCGCGTGGTGGCCAAAACTGTCTATGATCCAGAAGGAAATCTTGTTGCTCGTCGGAATGATGTTATTGATAAAGATAGAGCAGAAGAAATTGAAGCTGCAGATGTGGAATCTGTTTGGATCCGTTCACCTTTGACTTGCAACTCTTCCTGGGGAGTTTGCCAGAAGTGTTATGGTATGGACTTGGGTTGGAATGAGTTGGTAAAGGTGGGTGCTCCGGTAGGAATTATTGCTGCAGAGTCGATTGGTGAGCCAGGAACGCAACTTACTTTGCATGGTAAGCAAGCTGGTCGAGGAATAGTTGGGGCTATGGAAATTACCCAGGGTTTGCCGCGTGTGGAGCAGCTTGTGGAAGCGCGGGAGCCAAAAGTGTTGGCGAACATGTCCACTATTAGTGGGCGGGTTTCTATCGAAGAAAAAGATGAGGAGACGCTGATTACTATTGAGGACGAGGAAGGGAAGCAAGAACAGCATGTTGTTCCTCCGACCATGAATGTTTTGGTTGAGGATGGCCAGCTGGTTGGTGAGGGAGTTTCCCTATCTTCTGGTTATCTTGATCCGGAAGAAATCCTTGACGTATTAGGTGTTAAAGAAGCGCAACGCTACCTCCTTTCGGAGATTAAGAAGGTGTATTCCTCTCAGGGAGTTGTGTTGAATGATAAACATATTGAAATTATTTTACGTCAGATGTTTTCCAAGGTTCGGGTTACTTCCTCCGGTGATACCAATCTTTTGCCGGGAGAAATAGTGGACAAAGATCGGTTTGAGATAGAAAATGCGGAAGTAGATGATAAAGCAGAGGCAGAGCAGCTGGTTTTAGGAGTTACTCGGGTAGCCCTTAATTCAGAATCTTGGCTTTCTGGAGCTTCTTTCCAAGCTACTACTCATGTTTTGGCTGGCTCCGCTGCGGAATCTGCTTGCGACCCGCTGCGAGGTTTGAAAGAGAACGTTATTGTGGGGAGGAAGATTCCTGTCTATCCGGAAGACCACCAGGAAGAATAAGTATGAGTAACCCTTCTTTTCGTATTACACCTGCTGAAAGCGTTCGCGTACCGGTTTAGCTTTAGGAACACAAGGTAGAGATTATGCGCTTACTCAGAGATGGAAAGTCTTCAATGGAAAAGGGGCCACAAGAGAAAAGACTTTCCATCTATGTTTCGGGCAGGTGCAATACGAAAAGAAGACACTGTTTGGAACTCTTAGTAAGTTAAGTAGTGGTGCGTAAGAAGGGCGAGTCATCCTTCCTAACTTCCTAAATTTGAGAGTAACCCTTCAGTGTTTTTAACCGAAAGGTGAAAGAAAACTGTCGGCGGTTTGTGTTATAATATTAGTGGAGATAGAAAATTATGCCAACTATTCAGCAATTGGTCCGCAAGGGCCGTGAACAACCAAAAAAGAAAGAAAAAGTTCCGGCATTGAAAGAGTATTATTCTTCTTTGAACCGGCAACGAAAAAAATCCCCTGCACCTTTTAAACGAGGTGTAGTTCTGGCTGTACGGACAATGGCTCCGAAGAAGCCTAACTCTGCATTGCGTAAGGTAGCGCGCGTTCGTCTTTCCAACGGGCAGGAGGTTACTGCTATTATTCCTGGAGAAGGGCACAACGTGGTTGAACATGCGGTGGTTTTGGTTCGTGGTGGGAAAGCACAGGACTTGCCTGGTATTAAGTATACTATTGTGCGTGGTCATTATGATGTTGCTGGTGTAGAAGGACGAACTACTTCTCGATCTAAGTATGGTACTAAGGAAAGCGGTGAAGTTGGAGGAGCGATGTCTCTCAGTGGTGAAGCAGCGGGAGGTGAGGAAGAATGAGGTCTGGTAGGGCAGAAAAAAGGGAAAGAGAAGAGGATATTTTGTATAATTCCGAGCTTGTTACTCAGCTTGTAAATATGGTGATGGTCAAAGGGAAAAAAAGCAAGGCCCGCAAGATTGTTTATGGTGCTTTGGATGCTCTTTCTTCTGATAGAGAAGAGGCAGAGGAGCTTTTAAGGCAAGCAGTAAATAATGTTGCTCCCAATGAAGAGGTGCGCTCTCGGCGAGTAGGGGGAGCAACTTACCAAGTTCCCATTCCTGTAAGTCCTGCCCGGGCCGAGGCTTTGGCACTGCGTTGGATTGTGGAGAGTGCACGTAATGTAGAAGGTGTACCTATGAAAAAGCAGTTGCAGCGTGAGCTCCAATCCGCCGTGCGAGAAGAAGGTAATGCTGTTGAAAAACGAGAGAGAATGCATCGTATGGCAGAAGCTAACCGTGCTTTCGCTCACTTCCGCTGGTGATATTAAAAATCCGCTATCCGAGATACTTCCCGTTTCTAACTACTAATTATTTCTATTATTACTTTTTATTATATATCAGTATCATTCTAAAGCCCGTAGCTCTGTAATTTCATCGAGGCGCGAGTCCCATGCGGCAGTCGCTATGCTCCTTCAGAATGACAACAGTATTATATACTGTCACTCTGAGGGACGAGTATTCGAAAGACCGAAGAGTCTCCTGTTGTTACGAAGTTGTCTTGAATCGCAGGGGATTCTTCGTTGGGCGTCGCCCGCCTCAGAATGACAATACTATTACACACGCGTCATTCTGAACTTGATTCAGAATCCTTCCTCATTTCGTAATCTCAGAAAGATTCCGGGTCGGGGCCCGCCGCAGAGCGGGGCAAGCCGGAATGACGTTATGCACCTGTTATTCCCCAAAGCCAGGCTTTTTTGTCCAACGCAACGCGTTGGACGGCCGCATGCGTACAGCCAAACCTAGATTCTATTCAAACCCCAAAAAATTGTTTCCTCTTTGTTAATAATTCAGTTTATAGTAATATAGAATCAATTATGTCAAGATCAAAATCCGCTATGGAAACTTACATAGCAACAGTAGTTGAGAAAGCACAATCAAATGTTCGAGAAGAAAGCTATTACGGTGCCTTGGAGCAACTGTTCGCAAGTATATCTGAATTAATAAACTCACCAACCCAAGTGGATTCTTCACCAAAAAGGACAAAAGGAGGAAATCCTGATATTCGAGTGCTTAATGATAAAGGACGACTAACGGGTTATATCGAGGTTAAGGATCTAGGACGAGATTTGGATAACCTGACATCCAGAGAAGATGAACAAATGAAACGCTACAGAAAAGAGTTGAACGGAAATCTAATTCTTACAAATCTTATGGAATTTCGCCTTTATCGAGAAGACTCCAAAATCGATCAAGTAGTAATTGGAAGATCCCGTCTTATTAAAGAAGTTAAAATCACCCCAGCTGTAGAGAACAAAGATGTGTTCATCAAGCTTTGTGAAAAGTTTTTTAGTTATTCTACTCCTAGAATCACATCACCAAAAGAGTTGGCAATAGAGCTAGCAAAGAGAACCAGATTTTTACGGGACGAAGTAATTTCGCAAGAGCTTGAAAATGGTAAAGACAAAAATAAAAACAAAATACTGGGTTTCTATAAAGCTTTTCAAGAATATCTTATTTCTTCTCTAAATCCCCAAGATTTTGCCGATCTTTACGCGCAAACTATTACTTACGGACTTTTTATTGCCCGCCACCGCTACGAAACCACACCGAGCATACTCGAGGAGGGGTCTGAAGAGCAACCATTTAACCGAGAGTTAGCGTATAAATTCATTCAGCCCACGCTGGGAATCCTGCGCGAAGTTTTTCACTTTATCTCCTCAGCCGAACCACCGCGAGAGCTTAAATGGGCTGTAGATGATATTGCGGAAGTTTTGGCAGCTGCTGATCTCAAAAAAATTGTTTCCTCTTTTCACAAAGAAGGTAGAGGGCGAGACCCAATTGTGCACTTTTACGAAACTTTCTTAGCAGAATACGATCCCGAAGAAAGGGAAAGGCGAGGAGTTTACTATACCCCCGAACCAGTAGTCTCTTACATTACCCGCTCCATTCACAAACTACTGAAAGAAAAATTTGGCAAGAAAGATGGTTTCGCAGATTCTTCGGTCACTGTCCTTGACCCAGCGGCGGGGACGCTGACTTTCCCGGCTCGGGCGATTCAGCTAGCGGTGGAAGAGTATAGAAAAAAATACGGCAGCGGCGGTGTAAAGGACTTGGTAAAAAATCATATTCTAAAAAATTTTTACGCATTCGAGCTAATGATGGCTCCGTATGCAGTAGGTCATCTGAAAATGGACTTTCTTTTGGAAAAATTAGGATATGAACTCAAAAAAGATGATCGGTTTAATCTTTTTCTAACTAATACATTAGAAATGAAAGATCTACAAAAAACGCAACTTCCGGGAATAGAAACTCTTTCCGAAGAATCACAAAAAGCAGGAAAGGTAAAAAGAGATACTCCAATTATGGTTATAATGGGAAACCCACCTTATTCAGGACATTCGGAAAATAAAGGTGACTGGATTATGAAGGAGATTAAAAAATACCGTCAAATTGAAGGTACACCGTTGGGTGAACGCAACCCTAAATGGCTGCAGGATGATTATGTAAAATTTTTCCGATTTGCTCAGTGGAAGATTGAACAAGCTGGCGCTGGTATTTTAGGATTTATTACTAACCATGCTTGGCTTGATAATCCAACCTTCCGCGGCGTGCGTTATTCCCTAATGCAGACTTTTGATGAAATCTACATTGTCAATCTCCACGGCAGCACTTTGAAGAAAGAAAAAACACCCGAAGGCGACAAAGATGAAAATGTTTTTGATATACAAACGGGGGTAGCGATAGTTCTAATGGTTAAACTAACACAATAACATGGACAAATTTGAAAGAAAAGCGTCTAGCTTTTTCTGTGGCGCGTACAACAGAAAATTCAACACCGGCTATTTACTAGCGAAAAACCAGCCGCCGCAGTCGGACTCTGCTGATGTTGTTTTGGTCTCGCAAACTGATCCAGAAAAAACAATGCTTTTACAAATACAGAGTGGTGATGAAGTGGTCCCACAAAAAATAAAGGGAAGAGCCCTTACACCTGTCTCGCGTTGGACTGAAGACGAAAAGTCAATCAGAAAACGAATTATTTACCATATTCGTAAAAAGAATAAGAAATATTACGGGGATCGAAAAAAATTAATCCTAATTTTAGTGGGGGAGAATCTTGATAATTACAATACTACTAAAAATGTATGTCAGAACATTTTGAATGACGGTATTATTACGGCTGTCTTTAAAGAAGTTTGGTATTTATATCCACCAAACGGAACAAGAGGAGATATTTTTAGAGTAAAATAGCTATGAAGAATAAAGATAACAAACCAAAAATTTACCATAAAGACATCTGGGGTTTGCGGAAAGAAAAAGCACAATGGTTGGAAAGCCACAGTATTGCCGGTACAGATTGGCAGGAGATCACTCCTACAAAGCCCTATTACTTTTTTGTCCCCCGCAGTCGGAAAGGTTGGGATTTGTACCAAAGTTTTTGGAAAGTTACCGATATTTTTCCAGTCAACAGTGTCGGAGTTGTCACATCACGAGACCGGTTTGTAATTGATTTCAACAAACAGAGCCTTGAGGGTAGAATTCGCGATTTTAGGGGGACTCAAAAGGATACAGATTCTATAAAAAGCGCGTATGATTTAAGAGATAAAAAGAATAGATGGTTTGTGGATGACGCGAGGAGAGAATTGCGTAGGGATAAAGATTGGGAAAATTATTTTGCAAAAATTTTATACCGCCCTTTCGATGAGCGTTGGATTTACTACCATCCAGCTGTTATTGAACGTGACCGCTGGGATGTAATGCAGCACATGCTTAAACCTAATTTAGGACTCATTACCAACAGAACAATTAAGACTACGAACATAGATCATTTTTGGGTAGCAGATAAAATCAGTGATCTACATATAATAGAAACCGCAAACGCCAGTGCTTACACCTTTCCATTACATCTCTACAAAAATAACTCAATTAATAATTGTGATAAAAAAGGAAGACACAAGTCTGTAAAAACTTTAGCAATTTTTGATGCAGACGAGAGTGAATATGGAAATAAAAAGTCGAACATTGCACCTAAACTTTTTAATGCTCTAAAAAATCAATTTGGAAAAAAAACCACACCGGAGGATATTTTCTACTACATTTACAGTATTCTTTATTCCAACACCTACCGCGAAAAGTACCAAGAATTCTTGAAAATTGACTTTCCGAGAATACCCTTCACAGCAGATTATGAGATTTTCAAGGAATTAACCAATTTAGGAAAAAGCTTAGTTAATTTGCATTTACTTAAATCTCCCGATTTAGACAGTCCCATTGCCCGCTTTCCGGCAGAAGGAAATAATTTAGTAGATAAAAAGAAAAGCGTAGGGCGGAATTACAATTCAGAGGAAAAACGTATCTATATAAACAAAGACGAGCAATACTTTGAAGGCATCGATCCAGAAGTTTGGGAGTACAAAATCGGCGGCTATCAAGTTTTGGATAAGTGGCTCAAAGACCGCGGCGGGCGTTACCTGAATTCGGAAGAAATTAAACACTATTGCCGCATCGTAACCGCTCTTGCCAGAACAATCGAACTGCAAGAGAGTGTCGACAAGTTTTATCCTGAAATTGAAAAAGATTTGATTGAAGCAGGTATGTAGAAAGCCCATTGAGCAATCGAACCATGATGATTCTCTTTCACTGAACCCCGCACCCTGTACCCTGTACCCTGACTGACGCACTGTCAACAGACCAACTGACAACTATCCAACTAGCAGGCTACCTAACTAGCCTATTGCTT